>JAKZUA010000144.1:0-8331 GCA_047516825.1 Dehalococcoidia bacterium | reverse complement strand
GGGTAGCCACTCCTGTAAGGAAGGGGGCATCAAGTATCCTTGCTCCCGGTCACAGGGCACCAGATTGTAGGCCATCCCGTACACCCCTATCTTCAACTGTCACCAGTTTAGGGCTCTAACCTCGACTTTCAAAGGGGGTTTGTGGGACAGGCTCCGAAGGCGGTGGGAATGAAAAGGAGCAACCGCTTCAAGAGATAGGTCCTCATGTTGACTACTCCCTCCGGCTCCTCACCGGGGATTTCATTTGGCCGCCAAAGGTCAAGATCGCTGGTTTGCTGGGAAGATTGGGTAAAGAACGAGCTTCGCCGGTTGCAGTTATCTGATTTACTTAGCGGTTGGGTTCCTGGATTTACAGGTGAGCTTCTCTATCAGTATGGGATTACACAGGCAGAGGCAGGTTTACAACCTGCCTCTGCCTTAGCTATTAAAAGGTGCTGGGCTAGAAGCCGCCGGGCACTCCGGTCATCTGGCCACTGTTATTTTTGTCGTCCTTGTGGGACGGATCAATCCACACATGCTCCATCTTAACGTGGGCGCCAGCGGGCTGAGCAGCATGGACGTAGCCCCGCACTTCGGGCCAGAAGGCCACCGCTTCCTGCTCCCAGTACACGGGTAGATTCCAGTAGTTATTCATAATCAAGATCTGTAGCTCATCGGACCGGAGTTTCCGCTCCGCCTGGTCCAGGGTAGTGGATAATTTGAACAGCAAATCGTCAACCTGCTGCTGCAACTCCTGGATGTGGGGCGGTGCCCCGGGTACCCACATATTGTCGCTAAATGATTTTGAACCATGGTATTCATTCATCCCCATGAAGGGGTCATTCAAGTCGCCCCAGGATCCATCGAATTGCTGCGTGTCGTAGGCGATACTTTCCAACTGGTCGAAGTCGGTTTTGATGCCCACCAACCGCATCTGCTCTTGAATAAATGTGGCCCGGTTCACTACCTGCTGGTCGCTCTCCACTGTGAAAATGTAGGTCTTGTCGAAGTCAAAGCCCTCTTCTTCAAGGATCTTCTTGGCCTCGGCCCGCTGGGCCTTCATGTCTTCAGGCGCGCACCAGCCAGGAATCGCGCAGGCTCTGGCTCGGTCCAGGTCCCAGCCAGCGCCCGGGGGCATTACCTGTCCAAAGGTCCCGTGCCCGTCCTGGAGAACCGCGATTGCCGCATTCCGGTCAATACTCATTACGACTGCTTGACGCACCCGCACATTGTCAAAGGGAGGTTTGCGGACGTTTTGAATAAATTGGAGATGGCCCCGGGTGGACCCGTTCACCGTCACAATCTGAGGGTGGGCCACATAGGCGTCATACTGGCCCCAGTTGCGCACCCAGTGCCAATCCCCCTGGTGGGCCAGCAGGGCTGCCTGCTGGGACGATTCGTCCAAGATGCCGGTCAAAACCACGTTATCCAAATAGGGCAAAGCCCCGTCTCCCTTGAAGGAGTTGGGGTTCCTCTCAAAGCGCTGGGTGTCCACACCCACCCTTTGTCCCTCTTCCCACAGGAAGGGGCCGGTACCCTGGGAGAGGTCCTGGAACCTGGCATCTTCCCCGTTGGCCAGGAACCAGTCCTTCTGGAACACCACGGCGTTATTCTTGGCGAAGGCCAGCCCCCAAACACCAAAGGGACCCTGGAACCCCACTTCCAGCGTAAGGTCGTCCAGGCATTTAACGGCATCGATGTCGATAAAACCCAAGTTGCCCTTTTGTCTGCTGGCAGTAAGGCCTTCGCCGCTTAGCATGGTCTCAATCCAAAACCTGGCGTCCTCACAGACGAAAGCCTCGCCCTGGTGCCACTTGATGTTATCGTGGAAGAAGAAGGTAACGCCGGTGGCGTCGTCTTTTTGGGTCCAGCCTTTGGCCAGGTCTGGGACAATTTCACCGGCGTTGTAGGGATTCTCCTGCACTATATGGTTGTCAGTGTAAAGGCGCATCCGGGTAGCCTGTCCACCGCTGGCGCCCCAGACGTTGGCGTGCTCCAGAGGGTCCTCGTAGAGATGGCGGAGAGTGCCGCCCCGGACGGGTTGTCCGTAGAAGTCGGTGGGCGGTTTCCAGTAGGAAGCGAAAGAGGGGGCATACACGGGTCCGGCCATGGCGCCGTCGTCCGGCTTTGCTACCGCTGCAGGCATCGCAGTTGGCGGCGCAGTTGTCGCCTCCATGGCCTCGCTAGGGGCCGTCGTAGTCGCCTCCATGGCCTCACTAGCTTCCGCTATGTGGTTACAGCTTCACCAAGCCGTATTACAAGGTGTTCCCATACGCAATTGCGACGGTTGTAATGTTCTCTTTGAAGGTAAGAGCAATCAGTTCTACTGCAATGCTATTTGTAGAGGCCGTGCGAACGCGCGAAGATCCTATAGCAGGAGAGGGCCAAAAATTATGAACGTCTATTTTCGAAAGCGTGGTGAAAGGTCTTGGGAGTCAACCGTAGACCTCGGTAAATGCCCGGAGGGCGTCGGCTCTTTTAAATAGCGTTGATACAGGACCTGGGGTAGGCGTAACGCCGCCTAATGTATCTGAAACCAGTGGCGACGATCCGCCGAATTGTAGGCCCAGTACAGTCGAGCGATATGAGAGTGACATCCGGCTTCATATTTTGCCCATGCTCTCGGCCATTTGCCGCTCACCAGACTCCCCCCGTTCGATATCCAGGACCTTTGGGCAAGCTTGGTAGTAGGGGGCAAGTCCCTTCGGAGCGTCCAAAACCTTCACGCGATCGTTAGGCAGGCCCTGAAACATGCTATGCGTTGGGGCGGGTAGGGAAGCCACGACAACTCGATAAACAAGGTGTGCATATGGAGGCAATCGCGGAGCAGCTTACAACGGAAGCCCAGCAGATCAAGGAATGGCTATCAAGCGAGCGAGGCATTGACAAACGGCAGCAGTCGCAAGCGTAGCAATGGCAGCTGGGAGCTCACCATCGGCCTAGACCGCAAGGTTGGTAGCAAACGTCACCGGGAGGACACGAAGGAGGCCCGATAATGAGACGAGATCAAGGTAGTATTCGGGAGAGAGGCAAGGGCCGCTGGGAGATCCGAGTAGAGCTCGGCCGTGGCCCAGATGGAAAGCGGAAACGTAAGATCGTCCAGTTCCGTGGCAATAAGATCGAAGCGAGCAAGAAACTCAGAGAATTATTGACCTCGTTGGATAAAGGTGTCCCTATAGGTCATCAGAAGATAACCTTAGGCCAGTGGCTGGCCAAGTGGATGGAAGACTATGTCATCCATAAGCGACAGAAAACCATCGAGCGGTACGAGGGGCTCATCGAAAAGCACATAGTAACTATCTCAAAACGTTGAACGGAGTTTATAACTTATTTTATACTTCCACCAAAAGTGTGGGGGTAAGAATAGTGAAACCAATGGAGGAAGCTCAAGCGCTGGAAACTATTTGGGAGATGCCGGACGATTTGTGGGGGAAAGTGGAGTCAGTGATCCTGAAGGGAGACCATCCGAAATCCACCGGTCGCAAGCGGGTCAACCCCAGGCCAATCCTTAACGGCATTATTTTTTGCTTGCGTAGTGGTTGCCAGTGGAACCATCTGCCCAAGACTTTTGGTGACGATAGTACCATCCATCGTACTTTTCAGCGATGGGTAGAATCGGGTGTGTTGAGCCAAGTGTGGTCGGTCATGGTAGAAGAAAGTGAAGAGCTGGGAGGTGTGGACTGGGAATGGCAATCAGCGGATTGCGCCCTGGGTAAAGCTCGCCTGGGGGGGGGCGCGATTGGCCCCAACCCCACGGACCGAGGCAAGGCGGGCAGCAAACGAAGCCTGTTGATAGAGGGGGATGGAGGGCCTCTGAGCCTAGTGGTAGCCGGAGCCAATGTCCACGACACTAAGCTGTTGGAGGCCACCCTGGAAGCCATTGTGGTGGAGCGACCTCAACCCACAGACCAGGTACCCCAGCACCTATGTCTGGACAAAGGGGTATGACAATCCCACCGGACACCGAGCTGCAGCTGCCCACGGGTATCAGGCTCACATACGACGCATTGGTGAGGAGAAGCTGGATAGCTCCGGCCAGAAGACCCACCCGGCCCGACGTTGGGTGGTCGAACGAATCCTGTCTTGGCTGTCCAAGTGCCGAGGACTACTTGTCCGTTACGATAAGAAGGCCTCCAATTTCTTGGGTCTATTGCAACTGGCCTGTGGGCTCCTGTGGTACCGACGTCTTTGGCGCCTGACTGTTTTGAGATAGTTACATAGCGCCCTACGTAGGCCACATCGAGCTGACTAAACTGACTCCCGGCGACATCCAAGCACTGGAAGCCCGGTTGCTGGAAAGCGGAATTGCTCCGAATGGAGTGGAGCTGGTACACACCGTCATCTCGGGTGCCTATAAATACGCGATGCGAATGGAGGTGGCATGGCGCAACCCAGCGAAGGCGGTGACTACTCCCAAGGTTGTACGTAAAGAAGTGGAGCCGCTGGAAATTGCCAGAGTCAAAGAGATCCTGCGGTTAGCCGATGAGGAGGAGCATCCACTATTCCCTTGCCTGTACCTTATCGCCTATACGGGATTGCGTCGTGGGGAAGCCCTGGGCCTTAGGCGTCAAGATCTAAATCTGGAGGCCGGCACGATTTCGATCGTCCAGACAGTCGGCCGCTCCCTACACAAGGGCGTGATCATCCAGCCTACAAAGACTACTTACAGTCGGAGAAGCGTTGACCTGGATGATGATACCATTGCTGTCCTACGCGCCCACGTTGGGAAGCAGATCCTACACCGTTTGGAGTTGGATGGAGCTTACGAGGATCACGGATTGGTGTTTCCAGATCCGGTAGGCCGGCCACTAATTCCAATGGCTCTGACGAGAGCATTTCAATCATACGCGAGGAGACTTGGCCTCAAGGGGGCTAAGTTACACGACTTGAGGCATTTTCATGCTTCAGTAATGTTGCAGAAAGGGGGCGGCAGCCTGCTCTTGGTTTCCAAGCGTCTGGGCCACAGCAGTATTGCCTTCACGATGGACACCTACAGCCATGTGGTGCCCGGGATGCAGGGGTTGGCGGCTATGAATTTTGAAGAGGGTCTGAAACGAAACAGCACGGCCAAGCAAGAAGAACCCGCTCGCCAATAATGTTTTCAAAAGTGGTGCCGAAGGTCGGATTCGAACCGACACGGGGTTGCCCCCACCGGTTTTTGAGACCGGCGCGTCTACCATTCCGCCACTTCGGCCTAGGCGTATTCTAAAGCTAATCGGCGGCGTTTTCCAGCGGGAGGACCGCCTCTACCCGCTACGGATCCGCTGGCCGATGGCGATTTTCAGAGGATTAGGGATTTCTTGGACACTAGCCCGGCAGGGATAGGGGGTCCAAAAACCATCTATCCGCTCGGGCAATGAACTGCGCCGGGTCTGGATCCAAGGCAGCACGTTCCGGCGAGCCGTAGTAAGCCGCTTGTTTGGACTCCCAACTTTCTGGGCCGTCGTACGACACGATCCAGAAGAATTGGTTCCGCTCCTCCATGACACCCGCCCGGTCTATGGTGAAGCCGTGCTCAAGGTGTAGCGGATAAACACCTTCAGTCCAGCCCTTCACGAAATCAGCCATTTTACCTTTGTTAATAGTGTAGAGCCTTAATTGCGCGACCATCTTCCTCCTTTACCGATGGGACAAGATTCTTCTTGCTCTTCCCCTGCCACTCCCGCTACCAGTCATCTTTCACTGACCAAAGGGCTGACCAGCGCGCCGACGCGGCAGCGTTCGACCGGCTAGTGGCCTTCGGAGCCTATGAAAAGAACATCATATCCCGACTGATGGCAAACGGAAACCCGACGGGGCAAATAATCGATCTCAGTGAGCGGCAACTTCCAACCTAGACGGAATAATCAACCCACTGAGACGTGCCGCTCCTCCTTGAGGGCTCTTTCGATTTTTGAAGCAGAACTCCCGATTGTGCGCCGGTTTAATTTCTTGGAACCACCTGAGCCTACGCTGTGACTGCGTCGCCGGACAGAACATTTCGTCTACCAAATTGGCCCAATTGGGAACTTCCGAGTCACCTCCGGATTCACTGCAGGAGGATTTAATTACCGGAAAGCCTACCTTTAGGCGCTGGTTTTAAAGCGGTTCGACCATCTCATTCGTTCTCGGGTCCATTCTTTCTGATTGCTGGAAAGCGCGGCACCACTCATTCGCCATAGGAGGGTCCTAGAGCTGAGAAACGGTGGCGCTGAAGCCGACAACTTCGGACGATAGAATTTGAAGGGTTATACAGACAAAGGTATTCATCAAACCATCCAGGGGCGTGGCTCGAAACCCACGGCTCTAACCTCTGCAACCTTTTCTGCAAGCACAACTGAATCTTTGCGCTTGTGGAGCGATCGGGGCCTGGAGGTTCTCTGGCTCCTTATCGTGGTTCTGGTCCCGCTCGTCGCGGTCAGTCGAGACTACCTGATATCCGCTACAGTGACCCCTGAGGCGGCCTTAGTTAAGATCGCGACCCTGCGCACCTTGGTTGCCCTGATGATTATTCTTTGGGCTTTCGAATGGAGCCTAAGGACCAGGCTTCACTTCAGCAATCCCTTTAACCAACGGAGCCTTCTGCTGCAACCTTCAAAGTTGATGTCCGGGTGGATGTCCGGATTGAAAGCGTGGTTTCCTGGCACCTCTAGCTCTTGGCTGCTCATTGCGGTAATTTTTTCCACTTTTTCTTTGGCGCTCAGCAGCGCGCTATCCGCGTCTCCGGACGTGAGCCTATGGGGCTCAGTGCCCGGCCAGGACGGCTACGCCGCTTATACGCTTTTCTCGTATGTCCTTTTCTTTGGCGTAATCGCCACCCATCTAAAGACTAAGGACCAGCTGTGGCGGCTTGTCAGTGTCGTTGTATTGATGGGGGTGCTTTTCAGCGGTTTTGCGGTGTTTCAACACTATTCCCACGACCCTCTGCAATTGATGGAGCACGCGGATTCGGCCCGAGTAACCTCAACCGCGGGTAACCCTATTTTCGCCGGCTCCCTCCTCCTGATGACAATTGGCCTGTCATTAGTGTTGGCTGGAGTCCATCTGAAAGAGTCACTACGGGAGCGGAGGTTCTGGCTTAAGTTGAGCTTATGGGCGCCGGTGATCGCGATCCAGGGATTGAGGCTGTTGTTTACCCTAAGCCGGGGTCCCTGGGTCGGCACCATTCTAGCCCTGCTGGTTTTCCTGACAATGGCGACTATTTTCATGGGATGGCGGACCCTGGCACGCTTTGTTGCCGTTATTGCTGCCACGGCGGCCCTGATGGCCGCTGCGGTTTTGTCCCCGGCGTGGATTCCCAATGGGGAAGAGGGAGCCAGCCTTCCTGCCGCCGAAAGGGATACCGGGCAAGTCGTTGCCGATCGTTTCGCTACCATCTCGGGGCCGCCTGACGGGAGCTTGAGGGCCCGTTTCGAAATCTGGGAAGCCTCCTATCGGTTGTGGCACGACCCCAGCTGGTTCGAGTTCCAGGATCTGAGACTTTCCTGGATGCGCCCCTTAATCGGATATGGACCAGATCTGTACCGGTACACCTATTTTCTGGAGAGCTTCCCAAGGGGTGGTAACCTCCTGGTATACGAAGCGCAGCACGCGCACAACTTCTATATGCACCAGTTGGTAGAGCAGGGGCTGCTGGGGGTGGGCGCGTCTCTGGGTATATTCGGAGTGGTCATTTTGGGTGGTAGCTATCTCCTCCTTCGAGGAGGTCGAGAGTACCCTAAGGCCTATACGCTGCTGTTAATTGGATTGATAGCCATTACAGCGGGGCGCGCCCTGGAGCAGATAGTAGGATTGGCGAGAGCTTCCGACCTCACTATATTCTGGGCGCTGCTGGCGACCTTCCTAGTGCTCCCCAAAATCGCGCGATCAGAAGCCAGCACCGAAACCGATATTGGGTCCAAACCCCCACCGGATATGATGCCGTCTCTACGGAGGCGGCGGAACGGATTGTCCCGGCATGGCCGGCGTAATTACTCTTGGCCAAGAATAGGAATCTGGCTGGTAGTTGTTCTCTCGGTCGCGACGGCGGTGGGTCTCTTAACCTGGTTCAAGACGATCAACTACCCATTAGCCGCCCGGGAAATGGCCCTGGGCCGAGATAACATGAGCCAGGGAGACATCCAGGCCGGCGTGCGGAAGTTTGAGCGCGCCATAGGGCGGGCTCCGGATGTTCCCACTTATTATCCCTTCCTGGCCAACGTGTACTCAGCCTATGCGGATAACATCCACAATGACCTAAACCAAAGCTAAGGTGAAACCTACATAAAGCGAACCCGAAGAGGAGTTGCGATATTCTGTAAAAGAAGTCGATTGGCGGTGGTGGAAGGGATGACAGACATAGTGCAACTCATGGAAGAGTGGCAACTCAATGTA
>JAKZUA010000143.1:0-3145 GCA_047516825.1 Dehalococcoidia bacterium | reverse complement strand
CTTATGTTGACCCCAGGATCAGGATAGGGTCCTGACCGGGAGGCTTTTTTGACCACCGCGCGCGATTTAATCACAACTGGCGTCGCCCGGCCAGGGACGTTACGACGGTGGATAAAGGAGCATAAGCTCCCTTGGATCCCGATAGTCGTGCTAGCAGTACTGGTGATTTGCGCCATCTTTGCCCCATTGTTGGCCCCCCATGACCCGACAGACATAAGCATTCTTGATAAGAGAATCGCCCCGGGAGAAACCCTGAAGTTCCCTCTGGGCACAGACTTCCTGGGCCGAGATGTGCTGAGTCGTCTCACATTTGGAGCTCGTACCTCTGTTTTGATCAGCCTTTCGGCGCTGGGAACGGGGGTCCTCGTTGGCACTGTGTTGGGTGTCGTCGCGGAGTACGTGGGAGGGCGGGTTGATGCGGTGATCTCCCGGTTCGCTGACGCTGCCCTGGGTTTTCCTTCGATCCTCGTGGCCCTGCTGATAGTAGCGTTTTTAGGCGTGGGGATAGAAAACATAATACTGGCTGTAGCTTTAACTGTGTGGGCCAGGTTCACGCGTATGATCCGGGGTGACGTGCTAAGCGTCAAACAGTCGAATTTTGTTACCCTGGCGAAGATCGCCGGCCTGGATACGCCGACCATCATGTGGCGACATATCTTCCCGAATGTGGTCAATACTTTGCTGGTATTAACCAGTTTGCAGGTGGGACAGGTCATCCTATTGGAAGCGTCGCTGAGCTTCCTGGGGCTAGGATTACCACCAGGGGCACCAGCGTGGGGCATTATGGTAGCCGAGGGTCGGGAGCTCATTCTGGATATGTGGTGGCTCTCCCTCTTTCCAGGTCTGGCGATCACGGTGGTGGTGCTGGCCTTCAATTTCTTCGGTGACTGGCTACGCGACTACCTCGACCCGAAGCTTCGGCGTCAGTAATACAGCGGAGCCGTCCCATGGGGAGTCGGCGCCTGCCATTTTCGCACCTCGGAATGTCAAGGCCCCCTCCAATCAGTCACCTGCCTGGACGGCAGCGGTGGCCGGCCGCTGACCACGGCTGGGGAGTTCTCCCTTGATTAGCTAGCCAAGCCGTGGTCTACCCATATCCGATTTTCACCCGCAGGACGTATACAACAGAATGAAATGGGTATACATCATATTCGGCATATTGGGCGGGTTGGTTCCGGGGATATACATATTTTCTCGAATCTACGGCAATCCTCTTCTGGAGGGTCTAGATCTAGTCCTGCTTAGCCTGGGGCTCGGTGTCCTGGTGACGCCTCTATTCATCGCCGGGGGGCTGGTGGTAGCCCGTTTATTCCACATCGCCCTGGGACGCCTTCGACGTTACCGGGGTGGCCACCGTTTCTTGACCGACCGGCCTAAGGGACATCCGGCTACGGGAGATCCCGAGTCGGTCGAAGGCCGCGAAATTACCCATTGATCTGGCGCACCTCCTTTGGCGCATTTTCGTCGGTCTGAGACAAGGCGTTATCCTGATACCCTCGTAGCGAACCTGTGCAGGGAACCAGCCTCAAAATTAACAACCGGTTTTTCTGGATGAAGTCCAGCAGATGGAATGAAGTGGCGGCTAAAGGACGGCTCCGGCTGGGAAATTACATATGCGTCTTTCGGCTGTGGATGCCGCTGGCGCCGCTGGGGCGATTGCCCTGTTTCTCCTCAATCTGCGGCGTGCCGTCAGCTTCGGCGCACCGCACCTCGAAGGTGTGTTCCCTTTCCTGGAAGGGCCAGTCATAGCGCCAGATCACCCAGGTCGTTTCGGATAGGGGAGCCCGCAGCTGAGCCTCTTCCCATGGGCCACCGTCCACCCTAACCTCGACTTGGGAGATGCCCCGGGCCCCGGCGAAGGCGATGCCGCCGACTGGGACCAGCTTTTTGTCATCCTTATCGATAATGTAATCAACTACGACCGGGTCGATAACCGAAGTCGTTTTTACTTGCGCCACCTCAGACCAGCCGCGCTCCACCCAGTAACCCGGCTGGCACTCGTCGGTGACTTCAATGCCCGTGATCCACTTGGGTTGCTTCATGCCGTATCGGTCGGGAATCCAAATGCGCAGCGGAAAGCCGTGATCGACTCTGTGGATTTCTCGGTGCCTCCTGGGATAACCGGCTTACTTGGTCCCAACGGCGCTGGTAAAAGCACGGCCATCAAGCTATTTTTAGGATTGATAAGGCCTACTTCAGGATCCGCCGAGTTGATGGGTGTCAAACCGTATGACTCGTTGGAGATTCGGGAACGCCTGGGGTATATGCCGGAGCACGATTGTCTTCCCAGATCCGTCACTGCCTCCGAGTTCCTATCCCACATGGCGCAGGTTAGTGGCTTGCACCCGAGTGAGGCCCGAACCCGGGCAGCGGATACTCTGCGTCATGTGGGACTGGACGAGGAACGCTATCGCCCCATCAGCGAGTATTCCACCGGCATGAAGCAGCGGGTCAAGCTGGCCCAGGCCATCGTTCATGACCCAGTGGTAGTGCTCTTGGACGAACCCACCGCCGGGCTGGACCCAGGCGGCAGGGAAGAGATGCTGGGGCTGATTCGACGCATCGGTCGAGATTTCGGCATCAGCGTTATCCTGTCGTCCCACTTGATGGGCGATGTGGAACGAACCTGCGACCAAATCATCGTGCTAGAGAACGGCAGACTGGTCGAGGAAGGCCCGGTCTCCGGGTTTACGGAGGAGAGCCAGACCATCGTCATCGAGGTTGATGACCGAAGAGAGGAACTGACAACTGCCCTGGCCAAACAGGGTATGGCGGCACGGATTGAGGGGCTTTCGGTTTTGGTTGAAGTGGAGCGAGAGGAGCAGTACGACACCATACGTGACGCCATCATAGAAGCCCAGGTTCGGTTGCGGCGTATGGCATCCCGACGGAAGAGATTAACCGATATCTTCAAGGCTCCGTCCAAATGACCCAGTCCCCGGGTGAAGTATACGATATTGGGTATCAGCACTATGCTGGGCCTAGAACTCCGGCCGAAAAGTGGCTTGACCCCAGGCAGCCCGATATAATTGGCAGTAGAATTAAACCGGAGAATTAAAGGGGTGGGGGAGGTTGAGGATGCTGGGAGTAAGGCCGGCACAGCGAGGACTCCTGGAAGCGGACCATCTCTACCTGGACTATGTGG
>JAKZUA010000142.1:0-6826 GCA_047516825.1 Dehalococcoidia bacterium | reverse complement strand
ATCGATTACGGCGTGCGGGGAATTCCGGAAAAGCTTTTCATCGACCAGCAGGGAGTGGTGAGGCAAAAGTTTGTCGGGCCGATGCAGGCCGACGCTCTGCGGGCGGCTATTGACGGCCTGTTGAACTCTGACCCGGTTGCGACTGATGCGGCTCCGGGAAGATGATACCATTAAGTAACTATTCCAAAACGACCCTTGTCATTCCGAAGGAGCCAAGCCATGCCCTCACCGGAGCAGGTGGCGATAGCCATGGATTGGGGTGGAACCTGGGCTCGGGCATCGGTTATCGACCGTCAGGGACGGCTGCTGTGGAGCTCCCGGCGAGGCAACACCAGCGATCCTGCCCGAAAGGCAATTATCCAAAATGCGACCGAGCTGCTCCGGCAAGGAATCGACTGGGCGCGGGATAAAAGAATTGCCGGTATTGGCGTGGCCGTGGCCGGTCCGGTGGATGCGGAAACCGGCACCCTGTACGACCCTCCCAACCTGCCCACTTTGAACGGGGTTTCGCTGAAAGCCCAGTGGGAACCGGAGTTAGGCTATCCGGTTTACGTCGGCAATGACGCCACCCTGGCAGCCCTGGGAGAGTTCCATTTCGGGGCGGGCAGGCAAGCTAGCAATCGGGGGAACCCACCGGCTACCCTGGTCTATGTTACTGTCAGCACCGGCATCGGCGGGGGTGTGGTGTACCGGGGCCAACCCTTCTTGGGCGCGCACGGCCTGGCGGGAGAGGTGGGGCATCAGGTTATCGACACCGGGCCGCAGGCCCCGGCGTGTCAGTGCGGTAGCTCCGGCTGTCTGGAGGCTTTCGCCTCCGGTACCGCCATCGCCCGAATCGCGCGAGACCGCCTGGCTCAGGAAGGCCGCGATGGTTTTCTTGTCGAATCCAGTGACCCCACGCCCCTCGCAGCGGCGTCTCTCACAGCGGAGACCGTGTTCCAGGCGGCGGCCCAGGGCGATGGCCTGGCGATAAGAATTCTGGATGACGCTGTTTCGGCCCTTTCGGTAGGCCTGGTCAACCTGCTGCACCTGTACAACCCGGACCTGATTGTCCTGGGTGGCGGCGTCACCAACGGCCTAGTGGAGCTGGATCTGGTGGACCAGGTGCAGGAGCGGATGCTGGCCCGGGCCATGAGCCAGCGCCATAGGGACGTGACGCTGGTTACGAGCACCCTGGGCGATGCGGTAGGCATGGTTGGAGCAGCCAGCCTGGTTTGGCAAGAAGTCTCAACTTTAACTGAGCACGCCTAAACTAAACCCGGACCTTTACAACCTGGTGCCCGGCCTAGCCGGTTAAACGGAGTCATCGGCCAGCGGTCCAGGCATCCTCCGCCAGGGAAACGAGTTCGGACAGCGTATTGTCGATGCTCCGCAGCATTTGCAGGAGCAGTTACCCAGCATTCCGGCTAGGCCCAGCTTGACATCGAAAATTGGCTTTGTTACTATCAGGCCAATCCCCTAGGCCTATCTCCCAGCTAGGAATTCCTTTAATCTATTGGCTTGGCCCGCTTCGGAGGACTTGAAGACATTGGCGTTTTTGAATGGCTTAAAGTGTCGGGAGTGTGGTAGGGAGTACCCGGCTGAAGCCCTCAACGTTTGCGACTTTTGCTTCGGTCCCCTGGAGGTGGATTACGATTACGGCACCATAACCGAGGTAGTAAGCCGCGATCGCATCTCCCAGGGACCCCTGAGTATCTGGAGATACGCCGACCTGCTGCCGGCCAACTCCGAAGATCCGGTGGACATCATGGCCGGGTACACCCCCTTGATTCAGGCCAAGAACCTGGGCAAGCGGCTGGGCCTTAACAACCTGTACCTGAAAAACGATAGCGTAAACCCCTCCTTCTCCTTCAAAGACCGGGTGGTGTCGGTGGCTGCGACCAAAGCAGTCGAGTTCGGCTTCGACACCCTGGCTTGCGCCTCCACCGGCAACCTGGCCTGCAGCGTGGCGGCCCACGCGGCCCGGGCCGGCATTCGCTCCATTGTGTTCATCCCATCGGACCTGGAGCGAGGCAAGGTCATCGGGGCGGCCATCTACGGTCCCACCCTAGTTGCGGTGGACGGCACCTACGACGAGGTCAATCGTCTCTGCAGCGAAATTGGGGACAACTACCCTTGGGCCTTTGTTAACATCAATATGCGCCCTTACTATGCCGAGGGCAGCAAGACTCTGGGATACGAGGTGGCGGAACAGCTGGGCTGGCGCCTGCCGGATCACGTGGTTATTCCCTCGGCTTCCGGCGCCATGTTCACCAAGATCTGGAAGGGCTTCAATGAGCTGGCTTGCCTGGGGCTGCTGGAAGGCGTGGACGCCGCCTCCTTTGGTCTGGACCAGAACACAGTGCACCACCCGTCCGTCACTACGCGAATGCACATGACCCAGGCCGCGGGTTGCTCTCCCATCGCCACTGCTTGGCAGAACGGCCAGACCCAGGTCCGGCCGGTACGTGCCAACAGCATCGCCAAGTCTCTGGCCATCGGCAATCCGGCCGACGGCATCTACGCCCTGCGAGTGCTGGAAGAATCAGGAGGCCGCGCCCAGATCGTACCCGAGGATCTGGTGGTTGACGGGATTAAACTGCTGGCCGAAACCGAGGGTATTTTTACCGAAACCGCCGGAGGCGTAGTGGTTTCCGGCTTGCGGCACCTGGCCGAATCTGGAGCCTTTGGAAAGGACGAGCTGGTGGTTGTTTATATTACCGGCAACGGTCTGAAGACCCAGGAAGCCGTTGAAGAAGTAGTAAGGCCCCTGTCGGTGAAACCCATGCTAAGCTCCTTTGAAGAGGCTTTGCAGGCCCGGCCCCTGGTAAAAAGCTAGGCCTAAGAAGGTAGGTTCGATTGGACAGGCAGCGGGTCAAGTTCATATTTGAAGGGGACCAGGTAAAGGAGCCCATTATTTATCAGCTCGGCCGTAATTTTCATATCGTAACCAACATTCGCCGCGCGGAAGTGCAGGAAGACCTGGGTTGGGTGATACTGGAGTTGGACGGCGAAAAAGAAGAAATAGAGCGGGGATTGCAGTGGGTTAGCTCTACCGGAGTTCGGGTAGACCCGCTGAGCGGAGACGTTATAGAAGGCTAGTATGGCCCAGCGGAAGCGGCAAGTTCCATATCCGCCCCGCCATTTCTAAAAAAGGAGTTCCCCAGATGGGTGTCATGGTTCGCATTCCCACCCCTTTGCGCCGGATGACCAACGGACAAGACAAGCTAGAGATGGACGCATCCACTCTCTCGGTCATGATCGATGGGCTGGAAGCCAGCTACCCCGGCTTTAAAGAGCGGCTCATCGATGAAAATGGCGACCTGCGCTATTTCGTCAACATTTACCTCAACGGCGAGGACGTCCGGTTTCTTCAGGGGCTAGAAACCTCGACCAACTCCGGCGACGAGATCAGCATAGTACCCGCCGTGGCCGGCGGCGCCGGGTAGCTTATAGGGTCAGCCGTTTGCCGGTGCTGATAGTGGTGCTCCGAACGAAAATGGGAGTAACACTCTCAGCATTTCCCCCGTAGTTGTTTCTTCCGCTAACCCGACCTCCGAATTACCGGCACCTTTTTGGTCCCCTGCCAAACGGCCCCAGCCATCGAGATGACCCTGCTGTCCAACCGCAACCAATTGAAACTTGTAACCAGCCCGCACCCTAATTACAATGGCGCCAGTCTGGAATCGACAAAGCCTGAGGCATGGCCGGTGGAACCAAGATATGGTCGAGTCGCAGCCCCCCGATAATCCAGCACCTGGTCTCAGCCCATTCCGTGACACCTTCGTAGGTCGCCAGCGGGAGTTGACCGACCTGAAAGCGGCCCTCGACCATTCCATCTCCGGCCAGGGGCACTTGGTCATGCTGGCCGGGGAGCCTGGCATTGGCAAGACTCGCACCGCCCAGGAATTGGCTTCCTACGCCGAGACCCGGGGAACCCAAGTGTTGTGGGGCCGCTGCTACGAGGAAGAGGGAGCGCCGCCCTACTGGCCGTGGGTGCAACTAATCCGCTCCTACATCCAGGAGCCAACGCCCAAACAACTGCAAGGGGAGATGGGTCCCGGCGCGGCCGACATCGCCGAAATCGTCCCTGAGATACGCCACATATTAACCGACCTGGAAACACCCCCAGCCTTGGAGCCGGAGCAAGCCCGCTTCCGGCTCTTCGACTCCGTCACCGCTTTCTTGAAGAACGCGGCCTTGTCCCAACCCCTGCTGCTAGTCCTGGATGACCTCCACTGGGCCGACAAACCTTCTTTGATGATGCTCCAATTCTTGGCCCGGGAGATGGGCGGGAGCCCGTTGTTGCTGGTGGGGACTTATCGGGACGTGGAGCTATCCCGGCAGCATCCCCTCTCTGAATCTCTGGCCCAGCTTACCAGAGAGCCGTTGTTCCGGCGGGAACTGCTGCGGGGATTGAGCCTCGAGGACACCGGCGATTTTGTTCAAGTCGCGGCTGGCCTTCGGCCGCCCCAGGGGCTGGTAGAGAGCATTTACCTCCAGACCGAAGGGAACCCCTTTTTCATGGGAGAGGTCATAAGGTTGCTGGCCGAGCAGGGGGAACTGAGAGAAGTAGACCTCGATGAGACTCCCAGCATCCGAATACCCGAAGGTGTGCGAGAAGTAATCGGGCAGCGGCTGAACCGATTATCGGAGCAGTGCAATCAGACACTGACAACCGCTTCAGTCATTGGCCGGGAGTTTGATTTCAAGCTGCTGAGCGCTTTGAGGGACGACCTTACCGAGGACCAACTGCTGCAGGTGATAGATGAGTCGCTGGATGCTCATTTGCTGGAAGATTCACCCGGGTCAGCAGGGCGTTACCAATTCACCCACGCGCTGATCCATGAAACCCTGCTCAGCGAACTATCGGCGGCCCGCCGGGTGCGGTTGCACGTCCGTATTGGTCAGGCGTTGGAAGAGTTGTACGGAACCGGTGCCGAAGCGCATGCCGCTGAGCTGGCCCGCCATTTTGCCGAGGCGGAGCCGGTGCTTGGCCCGGAGAAGCTGGTTAAGTATTCCCTGCTGGCGGGAGAACGGGCCCTGGCCACCTACACTTGGGAGGAGGCGTTAACCCATTTTGAGCGGGCGCTAGCTGCTAAAGAAGGGCAGCCAATGGATGCCGAGACAGCGGCCCTGCTGTTCGGACTGGCCCGGGCCCGGCTAGCCATGTCCCAGAGGTCACTGATCCAAGACATAATAGCAAGCCTGAGTCGTGCCTTTTACTATTATGCCGAGGCCGGCGATGTAGCTCGAGCTCTGGCTGTCGCGGAGTGTCCTCTTCCCGGCTAGCCCGGCAATCTCAAGGGGATGGCCCAGCTTGTGGCCCACGCCCTGATGCTGGTGCCGGCTGATTCCCATGAAGCGGGGCACCTGTTGTGTCTCTATGGCAAATACTTGGGCAACGAGGAGGGGGACTACGCCGGCGCCCAGGAAGCCTTTGGCCGGGCCCTGGCCATCGCCTCTCAGGAAAGGGACCTGCCCCTGGAAATGCGAATTCTGGCCGATGCCGGCCGAGTGAGCAACCGGCACCGCCGCCCCCAGGAAGGTCTGGCAAAAAGCCGAGAAGCCCTGGAACTGGCCAGCCGCGTTGGTGACCCTCGCACCGAATTAGAGGCTCATTATGGCGCCATTCAAGCTTTGACGGCGATGGGAGGGCTGGAGGGAATGCCCCGGCACGCATCGGCCATGCTGCCCCTAGCGGAGAGGTTGCGCGACCGCTATTGGCTGGGCGTCGCGTATCGGAACAACGTTCTAGTATCCTGGCTGAGGGGCGACTGGCAGGCGGCCCGGCAGTTTGGCGACCGCGGTTTTGACAAGGGCTGGCGGACTTCCAACGCCTTCGCCTCCCGCGCATCATTAGAGTACCAGGCTGGTGATTTCGGTCAGGGTGCAGTCTACTTGGAGCGGTTGCTAGAGCTGTGGCGCCTAAGCCCACCCGATACGCTCATAATGTGTGCCCATGCTGCTACAGTGATACCAATGGCAGCCCGCATCACCGGTTCGGAAGACCGGCTCGAAATCGCCGAGGCAGCTGCCAGAACGATACTTTCATCTCCCTCAGCGTCCCCCCAATTCGTCACGATGGCCCGGTCCGGTCTGGCGCTGTTAGCGATACAGCGAGATGACGTTACGGGGGCGGGAGAGCAGTACACCGCTCTACAACAGGCGCGAGGAACCTTGATCCCAGAAGTTATGGCTATCGACCACCTGCTGGGACTCCTGGCCCGGGCCATGGGAAGGCTCGACAATGCCATGGCCCACTTCGAAGATGCCCTGGCTTTCTGCCGGAAAGCTGGTTGGCGCCCAGAGCTGGCCTGGACCTGCCACGATTACGCCGAGGCCCTGCTCCAGCATAACGGCCCTGCCGACCGCGCTAAGGCAATGTCTCTACTCGACGAAGCCCTGGCCATCTCCCAAGAACTGGGCATGCCGCCCCTGATGGAGCGGGTGCTTGATTGTTTGGAAAGGGCCAAGTCTCAACCCGATGCGGCCCCGGTCTACCCGGATGGCTTAACCCAACGGGAAGTGTAGGTGCTGCGCCTCATCGGGCTGGGCCGGAGCGATCGGGACATCGCAGAAGAACTGGTCCTTAGCCCGAATCCACCGATGGACACCGACGGACGGCGTGAGGACAGCGGAAGGGGGGTGAGGGAGTTACAGGCGCGATGATCCGGGCTCGAATTCGGGTAGACGGGAGGTTGGCGGCGGTCTGCAGGCGCTTTGGGGGGCGCCGATGGCGGCTTACAGTGACTGTGGCGAGCGAGATGGCGGGATAGGACACGGCAAGAGGCGCTCGCGGACTGGGCTGGCGCGAGTTTGCGGGGACGTTGGGTTGGCTGGCGGG
>JAKZUA010000141.1:0-6840 GCA_047516825.1 Dehalococcoidia bacterium | reverse complement strand
AATGTCGGAGTTAAGACTGCAGAGAGACTATCTGCTTGATAGGCCGGATGTGTAAGAAGGGTAACCTTTTCAGCATACCGGTACTAACCGGTCGAGCGGTTTGGCCCACGCTAAGAGCTTCAAACTTGTTTGAGAGAAAATTCCCCTAACCCCCTTTACGAAAGGGGGAATGAATGGGGAAACAGGACTAGACTTCCTATTCTGTATCGGTGACAGGGCAAGCTCACCGTTGGCGGGAATTCCCGTTAATCTTGAGCCGGTCCAAAGGTTTATCCCACTACTATCGCGGGGTGGAGCAGTGGCAGCTCGTCGGGCTCATAACCCGAAGGTCGTTGGTTCGAATCCAACCCCCGCTACCAAAATCCCTAGCTAAAAAAGGGCCCCCGAAGTGATTCGGGGGCTATTGATTTGGGGGATGTGGTGGCCAGGAGGCAGGGGTGGACGATCTGCCAGTTTCAGCGCAGGCTTGGTACCTTGAGTTTAGCTAGGCTACTGATATAATTGTGGATAGCCTAGACAGGCAGGTAAATGATGCCGGAAGAACAACCTACAGAAGTGCAAATTGTCGAAACTCGCGCCAGATTGAATTGGCGAGCTGCCGATGATGTCCCTTTCCATTTGGCCAACCAGTTTATGGTTCAGTACGTCCAGGAGGGGTATATTCTCTCTTCAGGACAAGTGAGGCCCCCAGCGCTCCTCGAACCCACCCAAGAGGAGCGGGAGGCCATTCAAGAGGTCTCTGTTAACGTGCTGGGCTCCGTTTTGATGACACCGGAACGTGCCAGGGCTTTAATGCTGCTACTGAGAAGACAATTGGAGCGGTATTCACCTGAACTCTTGGAAGAGGCATTGCCCGAAGGGGAGGCTGAATTAACATGACAGCAATGCCTCGCGAGCCAGTTATTCTTGAGTCCGACCATACAGACAATAATGGCAGTGTGATGGTGGATTTATCCGCGAATCTTGCCGCTCGGTCATTTCATTTTGGCGGGTATTTGGATTGTACCGATACTACACCTCTCTACCGAAACGCAGACTTAGATCTGGAGAGACAGTTTTCCGTCCTTGCCGAACGCTGGCGTTCTGAAACGGGTGGGTTTTCGGTAAATGACCGTCGGGTAGTGCACCCTGCTTATCAGGAAATTATCGGGCTGGGGCCGCGGGTAATCCCCATTATTCTACGAGAACTACAAGTAAGGCCTGATTATTGGTTTTGGGTACTTAGAGCATTAACCAGAGAGAATCCGGTCAACGAGGCAGATGCGGGAAGGATGCCCCGTATGACGGAAGCCTGGCTCAATTGGGGCCGTCAGCACGGGCACCTAATTTAAATGTCCATCCGATTTAACATGGGAATTTACTGGCCTAACCTCAATGATGATAATTACCGAGAGACGAGTCAAACATCCACAGAGTATAATTGCATAGCCTGGGTGGCAGGAGATAGGAACCGGCATTGGGAGCCTAGTACCGATCCCACTGACGCCTATTGGCCTCCGGATGTGCCTAGAGAGGATACCCTTGGCGCATATTTGGACGCTTTCGAATTCTTAGGGTTCGAGCCTTGCTTGGATGCTGAGTTTGAACCTGGATCGGAAAAAATAGTTGTTTATACCGATTCCCAGAATATGTTCAGACACGTAGCCATTCAGTTAACAGCACAAGGCGAATGGTCCAGCAAAATGGGGGGATTGGAGGACATTTCACATATTGATCTGGAAGCCGTATCGGGCTGGTTTTATGGTACTCCGAGTTTCTTCATGCGGCGTCCCATCGCTTAACAGCAAAAGGCTTCCGGAGCATAAGGATGGGAGTTTTGCCAGCAAACTTTTGAGCACCGGACGGCACCAGGCAACACTTCCCCTACCCCGCCTCCGCGCTGTAGCTGAGTTGCACATGGAAGCCCCTGGATCCGACGGGAGCTAGGATATAATCCGGGAACGGTCCGGCGTGGGCCTGGCGGAAGGCTTCGCTCTGGGTCCAGGCGGTGTGGGCCCCTTCCGACTCCCAGTGGGTCACCACCAGGAATTCATCGGTTTCCCCGTCGGAGGCTACCTGCCATAGCTCGAAACCACTAAAACCCGGCTGCTCCCTCACTCCGCCCTGATGCCGGAAAAGCTCCGCCACATCCTCGCTGTGGCCTTTTCTTGTGGTAAAACCGTTGGTCGCCACGTACATTTTCGTTCTCCCCTTGAAAAATCTGGCTCCGCTGGACCGGGTCCCAACTGTCCTTAAGTTCCGAAGCCGACCAACTTCGTCCGGGTCCGGTCCAGCAGAAATATGATCGGTTAGCCGATTTGCAGTCGCTACTCCTACCCTCCATAATAAACCTAATACGCTGACTGAGGAGGAGCCAGTCCAATGATCCGGGAAGCCATCAGTTCTGTTGTCTCGGGACAGTCTCTCAGCATGGAAGATGCCGCCACCGTGATGGAAGAGATCATGGAGGGCGAGGCCACTCCGGCCCAGCTGGGAGCGTTTCTGACCGCCCTGAGTCTGAAGGGGGAGACGCCGGAAGAGATAGCCGGGATGGCCAAGGTCATGCGGGAAAAGGCGCTGCGAGTAAACGTCGAGGGGCCGCTGGTCGATACCTGCGGAACCGGCGGCGATGGCAAAAACAGTTTCAACATCTCCACCGCCGCGGCTTTCGTGGCCGCTGGAGCCGGCCTGAAGGTCGCCAAACACGGCAACCGAGCTGCTTCCGGTTCCTGCGGCAGCGCCGACGTCCTGGAAGCCTTGGGAGTAAAGATAGACCTACCCCCGGAAGGGGTGGAGCAATGCATCAACCAGGTGGGTATGGGCTTCATGTTCGCGCCGGTGTTTCACCCATCCATGCGGCATGCCGCGCCGGTGCGGCGGGAAATCGGCATTAGAAACGTATTCAACATCCTTGGCCCGCTGACCAATCCAGCGGGAGTGCAGGCCCAGCTGGTCGGAGTCGCCCATGCCCAGCTGGGGAAGCAAATGGCCGAGGTTCTGCGGCTGCTGGGCGTCCGGCACGCCATTGTCGCTCACGGGCAAGATGGGTTGGACGAGCTGACCCTGGATGGAGAGACACAGGGATGGGAGGTGGTTGGCGGCCGGGTACGCGAGTGGTCTACCTCTCCGGAAAGCGCCGGATTGCCTTCAGCGTCCTTGGACCAAATCAAGGGTGGCAGCAAAGAAGAAAACGCCGCGACCATGCGCCGCATCTTTCAGGGAGCCTCGGGTCCATTGCGGGATGTGGTGCTCCTCAACAGCGCCGCCGTGCTGCTGGTTGGGGGCGAGGTAGAGGACATCGCCCAGGGAGTTGAGCAGGCGGCTCGGGTCATCGACGACGGCGCGGCCCTTGCCAAGTTGGATTCCCTGGTGGCGGTTAGCCAGCGGCTGGGGCAGGAGCTGGCCTAGGATGAATGAATGATGGCGAACCCCCCGGTGAAACTATTCGATATTTTACCCTTCATCCATCCCGCCAGGAGCAGGCAGGCCCAGCGGGAGATAGACCGAGACTCTCCCCTGCGCCGGTGCCGTACTTGCTACGCACACCTAGCCGGCGTTGCGGGTGTAGCCCTGCTGGATGGAATGTTGGATCTGGGGTGGTTGGAGCTGGCGCGAGACCCAAATGAACTCCATCCCCGGATTCGCCCCACCGAAAAGGGAGCAGCAGCCTTGAAGCGCCGCGGCATAAACGTGGAGCAGACTCGGCGGACTGGAAGGAAGCTCGCTCACGGCTGCACCGATTGGACGGAACGCCGATTTCATCTGGGTGGAGCCCTTGGGTCCGCCATCACGGACGTACTGAACCGCCAGGGCTTTGTCCGGCAACAGGAAGCCAGCCGGGTGGTCGCAGTGGAGCAGCCGGTCTTGGACTGGCTGGGCTAAATAACTGTCTCAAATCGACTCTTGTCATTCCGAAGGACTCAGGGTGACATTTTTAGCTAATTCCTAAATGCCTACCATACTTGATGAAATAGTAGCGGCGAAAAAGACGGAGCTGGCTAGTCAGAAAAAAGCCGTGCCTCCGGAGCAGCTGCTGGAACAAATCAGCGGTCAACCGGCCCCCATCGACTTCGCCGGCGCGCTACGAAGGGACAGTATCCGTCTGATTGCCGAAGTGAAAAAGGCTTCACCTTCCCGTGGACTCCTTTGCCCGGACTTCGACCCGGTACGGCTGGCGGATACCTACACCAGCCACGGCGCGGCTGCTATCTCGGTGCTAACCGACCCCAGATTTCAGGGCGAGTTGGAGCATCTGTCGCGAATCAAGAGGTCCGGAGCGTCCCGGCGAGCCCCGGTGCTCCGCAAAGACTTCATCTTCGACCCCTACCAGGTCTATGAGGCCCGCGCGGCTGGCGCCGACGCCCTGCTCCTTATAGTCGCGATTCTGACGGCAGAACAGTTGTCCGAGCTGTTGGCGTTGAGCCGGCGGCTGGCGATGCGGTGCCTGGTGGAGGTTCATGATGAATCGGAGCTGGACCTGGCAACTGCCGCTGGAGCCGAGGTGATTGGCATCAACAACCGAGACCTGCGGACCTTCCAGACGGATCTTTCCGTCACCATGAATCTGGCTCCCCACATGCCCCAAGGAAGGATTTTGGTCAGTGAGAGCGGAATCAATTCCCAGGACCACTTGAGGCAGCTGGCCGCGGTAGGCGTGAATGCCGTGTTGGTAGGGGAGGCCCTGGTTACCGCCCCAGACCTTTCCGCCAAGGTACGCGAGCTCGCTGGATCGGAAGTCGCATCGCGTAATCAATCAGGTGACCCGGCGGGCGGACCATGACGGCGATAAAGATTTGCGGTATCCAGCGGGCGGAGGACGCGGTGGCGGCGGCGGCCGCCGGAGCAGATTTCGTAGGTCTGGTGTTCGTTCCCCAGCGTCGGCGTCGGCTGACCGAGGAACAAGCAGCCCAGATTGTAAAGGCGTTGACCGCATGCCGGGGAAAGACTCCTCAAGTGGTGGGGCTATTCGCGGATCAACCCATCGACGAAGTCAACCGGCATATCGCCACCTGCCCCTTGGAGCAGGTCCAGCTCTGCGGCAAGGAATCCTTGGATTACTGCGGGCAGGTGCTGGCGCCGGTTATCAAGGTGATTCACGTGCCGGAAGGCGGGGTCCAGGACGGCGATATTGTCCGATTGGCGGAGAGAATCCAAAAATATCAGAACGTAGGACACTTGGTCACCCTGGACCGGCAAATAGAAGGATTGCAGGGGGGCACCGGTGAATACTTCGACTGGAGCATTGCAGCCAGACTGGCTCAGGCGGGACATAAATTTCTGCTGGCCGGAGGTCTCACACCGGATAACGTGGCTGAAGCGGTCCGCTCCGTGGTGCCCTGGGGTGTTGATGTTTCCAGCGGTGTGGAAACCGGCGGCGTCAAAGACCCGACCAAGATTCACGCCTTCATCCAGCAGGTCCGGCAAGCAGAATCTTAAAAACTGCTAATCAGCTAATAAAACCCAGGCGCAGGCCCTTCCAGCGGGTAACATTCCGAACCCAGGAGGTTTTAGCCGTGACCACCAGCAAGCCCATGACCTTGCCCGATGACCGGGGCCGGTTTGGCGATTTTGGCGGCAAGTTCGTGCCCGAAACGCTGATGGCCGCGTTGCTGGAGCTGGAAGATGCCTACCGGGAGGCAAAGGTCTCCCCCGAGTTCCAGAGGGAGCTGGAGCATCTGCTGACCAGCTATGCCGGGCGGCCCACCCCGCTTTACTTTGCGGAAAACCTGAGCCGGCACTGCGGCGGGGCCCGCATCTATTTAAAGCGGGAGGACCTGGCCCATACCGGCGCGCACAAGATCAACAACGCCCTGGGACAGGCGTTGCTGGCGCGCCGGATGGGCAAGCAGCGGATCATTGCCGAAACCGGGGCCGGCCAGCACGGCGTGGCCACCGCCACCGTCTGCGCCATGCTGGACCTTAATTGCGTGGTTTATATGGGCGCCGAGGACATCCAGAGGCAGTCGCTCAACGTGTACCGCATGCGGCTGCTGGAGGCTGAAGTCATTCCCGTGGCTTCGGGTACCCAAACCTTGAAAGACGCCATCAACGAAGCGATTCGGGATTGGGTGACCAACGTTGAATCGACTCACTACCTCATCGGCAGCGTCGTGGGGCCTCATCCCTACCCCATGCTGGTGCGGGATTTCCAATCGGTTATCGGAAGGGAGTCTCGCGACCAGTGGCTCCAGGCAGAGGAGAAGCTGCCCGGCTATGTGGTGGCTTGTGTCGGCGGGGGCAGCAATGCGATTGGTATTTTCCACCGGTTCATCGGGGATGCGTCAGTGGCGTTGGTGGGGGTTGAGGCCGGTGGAGCGGGGCTGGATTCGGGGAAGCATTCTGCATCGCTAAACGCCGGTCAGCCCGGGGTTCTGCACGGCTCCATGTCCTATCTGCTGCAGGACTCCCACGGACAGGTGATTGGGACTCACAGCATATCCGCCGGATTGGACTACCCCGGGGTGGGCCCGGAACACAGCTTCTTGAAGGACACCGGTCGCGCGCAATACGTGGCCGTCACCGATGACCAGGCATTGGAGGGCTTTCACCTGCTCTGCCGTACCGAAGGGATAATACCGGCATTGGAATCGTCCCATGCCTTATACCACGCCAGCCGGCTGGCCGCCCAACTCCCCGCCGAGGAAAGCGTTTTGGTGTGCCTGAGCGGCCGGGGGGACAAGGATGTTCCGACGGTGGCCGCCGCCGCCGGCATAGTGCTATGAGGGCAGGGCAATCGCGTCTTATTATCTTTCTTAAATTTGTTTAAAATAGTAATCATCATGACGAAACTAGGGAGGGGTAGTGATGGTTCAGGCAACAGGCGCACCCATCGCCGAATACTTCGCGGCGTTGGACGACCCG
>JAKZUA010000140.1:0-3450 GCA_047516825.1 Dehalococcoidia bacterium | reverse complement strand
ATCCTCGGGTCGTCCAACGCCGCGAAGTATTCGGCGATGGGTGCGCCTGTTGCCTGAACCATCATTACCCCTCCCTAGTTTCGTCATGATGATTACTATTTTAAACAAATTTAAGAAAGATAATAAGACGCGATTGCCCTGACGTCTCGCCGCCCCCGGTAGTGGGTAGGGATTCGCCATGTTAAACTATAGGCCGTTTGTATTCAGGAGCAGTTGCCGGCTACCATTCCCCAGCTAACAGTACCCAGCTACCAGTACCCAGCTAGATTTGATTGATTCCGGTCGAATCGCGGTCCGACACAAGCTGCCAAGGAAGGAGCGAAATCTTTTTATGGTGCCACCGGATTACGTCTTCGGAGCAATCCCCACCTGGATCGGGGTGTACCTGGCCGTCCTGGCCGCCTCCTGCCTGGGCGGTTATGCCCTGTACCGCCGGGTCTTCCGGCTGATCCTGCAGGGCAAACCGGTAGCCCGCTTCGACCGTCCCCTGGAACGCTTAACCGGAGCCATGATCATTGTGCTGGGGCAGCGGAAGGTGCTACAGCGCGTCGGTAGCGCCGACCCCCGGGGTAGAGGCCGGGACCTGGCGGGCATCGGACATGCCAGCATTTTTTGGGGGTTTTTGTCCTTCTCATTAAGCTATCTGATCTTCATTTTCGGTGGGGTAATTTGGTCCCCCTTGCCAGAGACATTGCTAACCGAAACCGGGGTGAGAGTCTTCAGCATCTACCTGGACCTATTCGCGCTGGTGATTCTGCTGGCCCTGGCCTGGGCCCTGTTTCGGCGCTGGCTGGCCAAGCCCCATCGGCTGCGCTTTGACCTGACCCGCAAGAGCGAGTCGGTGATCATAGTGGGGCTAACCGGCGGGCTGATGATCGCTACCCTGCTGGTGCACGCCTTTCACGTTGCCGGAGACGGCGGCGGTCCGGAGGCGGGCGTCTTCATCGGCGGCGCCCTCGGCCGCTGGTTTGCCAACATGGGGCTGCCTCCCTCCGCAGCCGGTGTTCTCCAGCCCATATCCTGGTGGGTTCACCTGGGAATTATCCTGGGCTTCGGCGTATACATTCCCTTCTCCAAGCACATCCACATGGTGGCGGCTCCGTTGAACGCCTACTTTCGTTCTCTGGAACCTCGGGGCGCCCTGGCGACCATCGACCTGGAAAACGCCGAGCATTTCGGGGCCGGAAGGGTGCAGGACTTTACTTGGAAAGAGTTGCTGGACGGCTACGCCTGCGCGGTCTGCGGACGCTGCACCGACGTTTGCCCGGCCAATCTCACCGGCAAGCTGCTGTCCCCCATGCACATCGTGGAGAATCTCAAGGCCCACATGCTGGCGATCGGGCACCAGGGACCGCGCAATCCCGAACATGTAGAGCCCCAATCGATCATCGACAATGCCATTCCGGAGCAGGCAATCTGGGACTGCGTCTCCTGTGGAGCCTGCATGGAAGAGTGCCCGGTGGTGGTGGAGCATGTGCCAACCATTATCGACCTGCGCCGCAACCTGGTCTTGGAAGAATCCAAGATTCCTGAAACCGGCATGAACGCCCTGCTCAGCATGGAGCAGAGGGGTCATCCCTGGAGGGGCACTCAGTATTCCCGCACCGACTGGGCCGAGGGGCTGGAAGTTCCGACGCTGGCGGAAAACCCGGACGCCGAAATTCTGTTCTGGGTGGGCTGCACCGCCGCCCTGGAGCAGCGCAGCCAGGGAATTGCCCGGTCCATGGCCAAGGTTCTCAAATCCGCCGGGGTCGACTTCGCCATTCTGGGGGAGGAAGAGAGCTGCACCGGCGACCCGGCACGGCGGATGGGCAACGAGTATCTGTTTCAGACGATGGCCCAGCAAGCCATTGGCACCCTAAATCAGTACAACGTGAAGAAGATAGTCACTCTGTGTCCTCACTGCTTCAATACCATGCGTAACGAATACCCTCAGTTTGACGGGCATTTTGAGGTGCTGCACTACAGCCAGCTGGTCGATGAGCTGATCCGACAGGGCAGGATCAAACCAATCAAGATGATTAACGCCACCGTGGCCTACCATGACTCCTGTTACTTGGGGCGGCACAACGGCATCTACGACCAGCCCCGCAATGTGGCCAAGGCCATCCCAGGACTGAAACTGGTAGAAATGTCGCCGCGCTGTCGGGAAAAGGGATTCTGCTGCGGGGCGGGCGGTGGACATATGTGGATCGAAGAGAGCCAGGGAGAGCGGATCAACCACGCCCGCACCGACCATTTTTTGGACACGGAAGCCGATGTCGTCGGCGTGTCCTGCCCCTTCTGCTTGCAAATGATGACCGAGGGAATCCAATCCAAGGGCCGAGACGGCGATAGGCAAGCCAAGGACGTGCTGGAGCTGCTGGCGGAGAGTTTGGAGGAGTAGCGGCCTCGGGCTGGCTACCCGCCGAAGCGGTACACGAACGCCGCAAGCTAAATAACGAGTTCATAAATGTCAAGCCAAAAGCCCTTCTCTTTAATAGTGGTGCCCGATGATGAGCCGCCGGTTCTGTCCGGCACTCCCTATGATGCTCGGGTTCGGACTTTGGCGGAAAGGGTGGAATGGCACTTTGACCGTCCCGCTTCCGACCAGGAAACCATCGAGCGGCTGAAGGATGCCGACGCTGTTATCAACATACGTTCGTCGGTGCAGTTCAACCGCCAGGTTCTGTACGCTTGCTCCAAGTTGAAGATTCTTTCCGTATGGGGCACCGGCGTGGACCACGTTGACCTGTCAGCCGCCGAAGAGCTGGGCATCACCGTGTCCAACACGCCGGGCTACGGCGCTCCTTACGTTTCGGAGCATGCGTTGACTCTGGCCCTGGCCGTTTCCCGCCAGATTGCCCAGAACGACCGGCACATCCGGCAGGGCGGCTGGACCCGGGGTTTCATCGACGAGCTCTATGGTAAGACCTTGGGGGTGGTTGGTGCGGGCGCCATTGGCCGGAGGATGATTGAGCTGGGGATGGCCATCGGCATGAAGGTCATAGCCTGGACTGTCAATCCCACGCCGGAAAGGGGGCAGGAGTAAGGAGTGGTTTTCCTGCCCCTGGAGCAGTTGCTCGCTGAGGCGGACGTGGTTTCTCTGCACGTAGCCCTGTCCGCCGCCACGAAAAGGCTCATTGGAGCGGAACAGCTGGCCTTAATGAAGCCCACGGCTATTCTGGTCAACACCGCCCGGGGAGGCGTGGTGGACCAGAATGCTCTCCTGGAAGTTTTGCGCGACCGGAGAATTGCGGGGGCGGGTCTGGATGTATTCGAAACCGAACCCCTACCACCGGGACATCCCCTAACCGAGCTGGACAACGTGGTTCTTTCCCCCCACGCCGGCGGAATGGCCTACAACGGAACCATGCGGGGCTTAGTGATGTCGGTGGAAAACTTAGAATCCTTCGCCGCCGGCAATCCCCTTTACGTCGTCGCCCAGGGAACCCGTGCCCCAGAAAACCG
>JAKZUA010000139.1:0-3692 GCA_047516825.1 Dehalococcoidia bacterium | reverse complement strand
GGCGGGCTAGCTCACCGTAAGGAAGAAGTGAAACGTCGCTGCCGAACCCGGTTACAGGCCCGAGCCGATGCTTTGATCTTTACACCTGCCGTGCCTTTGCCATCACTGCCCAATGTAGTTCCCACCTTGGCTTTGGTTTAGGGGGCCTGGGCGCTGGGGCGGGTAGCATGGAGGCAGCCGCCAATCGGGTTGTCCGGCACTTGTATGATAACCTGGCAGACCCGACGACCAACCAGAAATCCTGCGCGCTGGTCCGTTTCTACAAGACCCATCCTTACTCTCAGCTGGACCAGGGGTTACAGCAGTTCGCCCAGGGCATCCTGGGCCGGGAACCCGAGGCCGGGGTAAATTGCCTGACGATGTTGGCCACCGCCGGTGACGAACCCGACTGGAATTCCCGGGCCAAGTCCAACGGACACAAGGCAATACCTCTGGCCAGCGCCGAGATGGTGGCTACTATCCCCATGGTTTCCCGACTGATCTCTCAATTCGGACTGGATGTGGGCGCCGTTCTGCGTCCCGACCCCATGTTGATTGGAGACCTGTCCCAGAAAACCTTCAATACCTTCTATATCCCCGAAGCGGTAGGCAGCCCCTACATTCCCGCCCAAGACGAGTTCGTTATTCCCCACGGTGTCAAATCTGTTTTGGGCTACGGCGGAGTACTGTCAACCGGGAACCTGTTTGCGGTCATCATGTTTTCCAAAACTTCCATCCCCCAGCAGACCGCCGACGGTTTCAAAGACCTGGCAGCCGGCACCAAAGAGGCGATTCAAGCCTATGTGGATGGACCTGTTTTCGCCGCCTAAAATCCGGAACGCCCAATCGGCTCGCTCCAGGTCCGGGGCGCGGACCTGGAGCCGTTGCGGGAGGTGAATCATCGAAGAATCCAGCATACGGGACTTGCTCCACAGACTGAAATACAATAGCATGAGCGTAGACGATGCCCTGTCGTCTCTCCGAACGCTGCCGTATCAAGACTTGGGGTTCGCCAAAATCGACCACCACCGGCCTCTACGCACCGGATTTCCTGAAGTAGTACTAGGAAAGGGAAAACAGCCGGAGCAAGTGGCCGTCATCGTGGCCTCCCTGACCGGTCGAGGACATCCGGTGCTGGTTACCAAAACTGACCTGGTGGCCTATGAGGCCGTGGTGCGGCAGACTCCGGAAGCCACTTACAACGACCTGGCCCGGGCTATCGTGGTTCCGGGCCCTCAATCCGCTCCTGCTCGAGAGGGATTGCTCGTGGTAACCGCGGGTACCGCCGACCTGCCGGTGGCCGAGGAAGCCTGCCTGACGGCTGAGCTGATGGGCAGCCGGGTAGCGCGGATAAACGACGTGGGTGTGGCGGGGCTGCATCGGGTGTTGGATGCGCTGCCCGCGGTTCAGGAAGCGAAGGTGATCATTCTGGTGGCGGGCATGGAGGCCGCGCTGGTGAGCGTCGTCGCCGGCCTGGTGTCGGTCCCGGTGGTGGCAGTACCGACTAGCGTGGGGTATGGCTCCAGCTTTGAGGGTCTGGCGGCACTGCTGGGAATGCTGAATAGCTGTGCTCCCGGCGTAGCCGTCGTCAACATCGACAATGGGTTTGGCGCCGGATATCTGGCGGCGCAGATCCTGCGAAACGGGTACCAAGCTCCCGACTAAAAAGACTCGCTCAAGATCCAGATGATTGACGCCCGGTATTCTCGGGCATTGGAACATTCCCTTTAATCGCCGGGGTTATTTGAGGCGTTGAGTGAAACGCACCTTCCCCTACCAAGGGGAGGCCGGCAGGGGTTATACCTGAAATCCAAGCCCCCTTTTCGTAACGGCCGAGAAGGTAAGGGCTTCCTGGTTTTCCGGATCAACCGCTGCAGCCGCCTCAACGTCCGGTAGGAATTTTGCCGAAGGCAGAAGAAGAGTCGATTGGGATGGCGCTCCAATTCGGCAGGTCTACCAGGTGTAGCTTAAAAGGACTCGGCTTTGGCCTACCAGGTCCCCAGGACAGGATTCCGGGTACCCGGAGCGAAAAACAGCGGGGTTAACCCGACGCGACCCAGTCGACGACCCGTTCGCCTATCATGACAACCGTTGCATGGGCGCCCCCGGACCTGGGGATTCGCGGCATCACCGACGCATCGGCCACCCACAACCCTTGTACTCCCTTGACCCGGCAGTATTGATCAACTACCGCCATTGGGTCTGAATCCGGGCCCATCTTACAGGTCCCGGACACGTGCCGGGCTGTTCCCACGATTTGCCGTATCCAGAGGTCCAAAGCGTCGTCGTCGGCCAGAACGTCATCCGTTGGGTGGATCCGGTGATCGATCACGTCTTGTAACGCGTCGGATTCCAGAATCCTAACCGCAAATCGCAGGCCTTCCCTCACCCGTCGAATGTCGTTTGGATGCTGGAGATACCGGTAGTTAAAGGACGGCTGCACTGCGGGATCGGCAGATGCCAACTTGACATATCCTGAGCCGTCGGGCAACCCGAGAGTACACGATATCCGTGCCACCCGGTCCGGGGGAACTTCACCGGTCAGATACTTGGTCCGTACACCGGGCACGCGCTCCTCCCGGGGGTCGACGACTGGGCTGGCTCTCAACACCATGTCGTTGCTGGCGCTTGACCCTTGGGAGGTGTAGTGCAAACCAAAGTGCGCTGCATCGTCATCAGCGGTGAGGGTGATTCCTTCTTTGACCTTAAAGGTAATTTGGGCGCTGAGGTGGTTCATTAGGTTCAGTCCTACTCCGGGCAGCTCCTGAACCGTGGGTATCCCAAATTGCTGAAGCTGGTCCTCGGGGCCGATTCCCGAGAGCATGAGCAGGTGGGGCGATTTGATAGCCCCGGCGCTCAGCACAACCCGGTCTGCTTCGACGTTGAAAACCTCGCCCCCGCTTTCGGCTTCCACTCCTATGGCCTTCGAATTCTGGATTAAAACCCTCCTGACGAAAACCCCTCCCCTCACCGTGAGGTTAAGACAGTGGCGCATCGGATTGAGATGAGTTATGGCAGCGCTCATTCTCATGCCATCCAGGTTGTTCGTGGGAGATATGCCAAGGCCAGAGGGGTTGGCGCCATTAGTATCCTCCGTGGCGCCGAACCCCGCTTGCAAACAGGCGGCATGGAAGGCCTTTTGGATGTCGGGCCAAGGCCCGGACTGACGGCGCCTTACCGGCATTGGTCCTTCCGTTCCATGGAAGTCATCCCGAATGTCGAGATCATGCTCCGATTTTCTAAAGTAATGCAGTACCTTGGTATAAGACCATTCATCGTTGCCTAGAGAAGACCAGGAGTCAAAATCCTCGGGCAATCCCCTTTGCATTGCCTGCCCGTTGATGGAACTCCCTCCCCCAATGACCTTGCCCTGCGCCACGTGGATCTCTCCCTGCTCCTCGGTGATAGTTCCCCGCAGGGCCCAGTTGTGTTCCGAGTTTGGAGATTCGGCGAATCTGGTGTGGCCGAACTTTATTTCGTCCGGAAGGTTGGCTGGGTCCGGATAATCCGTCCCAGCTTCCAGCAACAGAATGGAGGTATTCGGGTTTTCAGCCAATCTACTGGCCAACACCGATCCAGCCGCTCCCCCACCGACGATAACAACATCATATTTCATGGACCCTCCTTAAATGCTTCGTCAAATGCTTCGGCTTTTAAGTTTCAGATAGCAGCCAGGTATGGACTATCAGGCTTCTCACAATACGCTCATGATA
>JAKZUA010000138.1:0-5282 GCA_047516825.1 Dehalococcoidia bacterium | reverse complement strand
CCTCAGAGTAGAAGTCGATCATAGCTCCCATCTTGGCTTCTAGAAATCTAGCCGGAAACCCCGATTCTCCCCAAGTCGTCGTTTTCCTAGCGACGATTATCGATGTAACAGTGGGTTCTTGAACCATATTACAGACACTGTGATGCCACATAAGACTATAATACGTCTGTCTGGCGTAGCGCGAAACCCGGCCAATGGCTTTCCGGCCAGACTTCTAGGGTACTTATACCGGTGACCTCGCCCCCCAATGGGCGAAGCGGGGATAATTACCTTATTAAACTTCCCACCCCGGATCTTAAGCCCACTCTTGGTGGCATTGGCGGCTCATCCGCACACCCAGGATGAGGTCAACAAATGGGAACAGCCAGCGGCCCCCTCCCCTCAGTAGGTCAGCATCATGCGCTGGATTTCCGACGGGTCGTCGGTCCGCGTCAGGGCCAGCATTAGTAGAATGCGAGCCTTCTTGGGGGCGAGATTATCCGCGACGATGTAACCTTCCTCCTGAAACCGTCGGGTGCGCATAACCCGTCCATTGCCCGTTTGGGTGGCAATAACGACTTTCGTTCCCGCCGCCCTGGCTTCCTTCAGAGCAGCCATGAACTCTGGGGAGGAGCCTCCGCTGCCCAAACCGGCGGCCACCAGGCCCGGCACTCCGGCGTCGGCCAATGCCCGGATCACCAGCCCGTCGCCCCCGGCATAGGCGTAGGCGATGTCCACCCGCGGCAACTCGGTGCCCTCCGAGACCTGGAATTCGGTATCCAGGGTATGGCTGCGCGTGGGAGTGCGATAAAATACCACCTGCTCATCGGAGTCGGCGTAACCCAGGCATCCTAGCTCGTTGGACCGGAAGGTTTCCAAGCGGTAGCTATTGGTCTTGGTCACATCCCGGGCAGCCTGAATCTCATTGTTCAAGATGGTCAGGACTCCCCGGCCTGCCGATTCGGGCGAGGCGGCAACCCGAAGGCAATCTATCAAGTTGATGTCAGCGTCGGTGCCCAATCCAGTGGGCGGCCTCATGGCCCCGGTGATCGCCACCGGACGGTGGCTCTTGACGGTAAGGTTCAGGAAGTAGGCCGTTTCCTCCAGGGTGGCGGTGCCGTGGGTGATGGCCACACCGGCGGCGTCCGGGTCCGCTTCAAATATCTGGTTTATTCGCTGGGCCAGCTGCAGCCAATGCTGGGGGCCGACATCGGTACTGCCCACGTTAATCAACTGCTCCGGCAATACCTGGGCAAATCCCTGCGCCTCCGGGACCCGTTCCAGCATCTCCTGGATGGTAAGATGCTGGTTTCCATAGCTGTAGTTTATGTAGTCTGTCCGGTAATCACCCACAAAGGAGATGCTGCCCCCGGTGCCTATCAGATAGACCCGGGGCTTGAGTTGGCTCGCCATAATTAGGTCTCCTTTGCATTGATTTCTGGTGGACTGATTTCCGTGATAGCTACCGGCTTTCGGAGTTGGACTTATCCGGCAATGCTATCGTTCCTAACCTGACAGGCCCAGTATACCTTTCCCATTGTAGTATGCGTTGTAAAATGCGGCGAAGGGGAATATTCGAGTAGGATGTAGGAGAGCTCACCGGTGCTGGAGTGATTTTGGTACATTACGGTCATCTTGCCAATCATCTAACAAGTAACTCAGCCGAGGCTATCCCATGACCCGATTCAAGAAGGTCTTTAAAGTGGTTAGCCGGGGCATTCTTCGCCTATTGGCGGGTTTGGCCTGTCTTTCAATAGCCTGCACCACTGCGGCCCCCGCGGTTGGTCCGGCTACGCCTTTACATCCAACTATCTCGCCGCCTCTTGAGACAACGGAGGCACCGGCGACCCCAACTACCGCCCCTCCTCGTCCCGCACCGACTCGGTTGCAAGGCTCACCTCCCCCGCCGCTTGCGTCCGAGGCCGCTGGAATCGAGGCCGCAGGAAGCCCAGGGCGCGTGGCGGTGGTCAAAGGACGCATCCAGCTGTCTAGCACCCAGGATGCCGCCACGGCAACCATCTCTTTGAACCGGATTTCAGAGCGAGTGACGGCCGAAACGGTGGCTGAGGGCCTGGAGGTTCCCTGGGCTCTGGCATTTACCCCCGATGGGCGAATGCTGGTGACGGAACGGCCCGGGCGGATCCGGGTCATCCAGGACGGTCAGCTGTTAGAGCAGCCGATAGCCGTGCTGGAGGTAGCCCGCATATCTGAGGCGGGACTGATGGGGATCGCGGTGGATCCAAATTTCGCCGGCAACGGTTATCTCTACGTTTGCTACACTTATCGTACGGATTCCGGGGGTCTGTTTGATTCCGGGACCCTGTTTAATCGGGTCGCCCGACTGACCGAATCAGGTGGACGGGCCGGATACCTCAAGGTGCTACTGGATCAAATTCCAGCCGCACGGAACCACAACGGTTGCCGGTTGCGGTTCGGTCCGGACGACAAACCTTATGTAACCATGGGGGACGCCCAGTCCGCTGATGAGGCGCAAAGCCTGGAATCGCTCTCGGGCAAAATCCTGCGCCTCGAGAGGGACGGGACGGTTCCGGCGGATAACCCCTTCCCCGGCTCTTATATCTACAGCTACGGACACCGCAATCCCCAGGGGCTGGATTGGCACCCGGAAACCGGCGACTTTTTCATCACCGAGCATGGTCCCAGCGAGGATGACGAGATCAACATCCTGGCGGCGGGCGGCAACTATGGCTGGCCCCATGTTACTGGAGCCTCTTCCAATGCCGCTTACCTGGACCCTATCCTGGCCTTCACCCCCACCATCGCCCTCGCTGGCGCGGCGTTTTTTGCCGGAGAATCCCTGGCCGCCTCCTGGGACAGCGACTTCATCTTTGCCACCCTCAAGGGATCCCACTTGCGTCGCATCAGTCTCAGGCCCCCGGAATTCCGGTCGGTGGATTCCCAGCAGATATTATTTCTGGAAAACTTTGGCCGGCTGCGGGCCGTGGCCCTCGGTCCCGATGGCTACATTTACTTCAGCACCAGCAACCGAGACGGGCGAGGCAGTCCCTTTCCGCGGGACGACAAAATTCTCCGGCTAATTCCGGCGGATTCGGACCCACCTTTGCGTGTTCGGCCAACGGCTCAAGGAAACTTCAGCCTAGAACTGGAATCCGGGACTTACCGGCTAAGCATAACGGCGCCGGGCTACTCCTCCTACCAGCTGAGGCTGGTGGTTGAAGCGGGGAAGGAGATGGATCTGGGTTTGGTGCAACTGGCAACACCAGCAGGAGGGTCGGGCATCCCCTAGTCTTTGCCCATGGACATGGTCGAGCCGGCCCAAGATTAGGCCATTTCCGTCCTCCGGCTACTTTCCTCCGGCCACTTCCTGGAGCGCGGTTCTGATCGCCCCCTGGATTGCCCTAGAGCCGTTGGAGGAGACCTCCGCCATCATCCGGGACTAAGGATGTTCCCGCCAATTAGCGGCTGATACCCGGCGGAAAAGTGTTTTGCTTTTTAGTAACACCTCAATTAGAATGTAGATAGGTCATTGGAACGTACCTACGCCATCAACCCGGTCCCGGCTAACCAGGAGACCAAGGGGTAAATATGGGGAGCAAGCGCTGGCTACGCAATAGCCTGGTTTATCTGCTGATCATCATCGGTGTAATCGTTATCCTTTACACTCTGATACCGAGCTTTGGCGCTAAGAGCGAGCTGGCTCTGACCGAGGTAATCACCAAGGCCAAGAACCAGGAGATAAGCGAAATAATCGTCGATGGGGAAAAGCTAACAATAATCCCCCGAATCACCGAAGGAGCCGGTGACACCCAGTTCACCAGCCGTATCGGCTCGGACACCGACCTGCTGAGTCTACTGGTTGACAGCGGTGTTGATATCGGTGTGGGTGGATTAAAAGTCACCTTCAAAGGCACCGGAGGTCTGGGCAGCTTCCTTGGATTGATGCTCAACTTCCTGCCCCTGATTTTCTTCGGCGGTCTGATTTTGTTCATGATGCGCCAGGCCCAAGGCAGCAACAACCAGACCCTTAGCTTCGGGCGCAGCCGGGCCCGCATGCTTTCCTTCAATCGTCCCTCCGTCACCTTTAACGACGTGGCCGGCGTAGATGAAGCCAAGGCTGAGCTGGAAGAGGTGGTCGAATTCCTCAAGTACCCGGAGCGGTTTCTTGCCCTGGGCGCCCGCATCCCCAAGGGAGTCCTGCTGGTGGGCTCGCCCGGCACGGGTAAAACCCTGCTGGCCCGCGCGGTGGCCGGAGAGGCCGGAGTGCCCTTCTTCCACATTAGCGGCAGCGAATTCGTGGAAATGTTCGTCGGGGTGGGCGCAGCCCGGGTACGCGACTTGTTCGAGCAGGCCAAACGCAATGCCCCCTGCATTGTTTTTGTCGACGAGGTGGATGCGGTTGGGAGACACCGGGGCGCGGGACTGGGCGGGGGCCACGATGAGCGGGAGCAGACCCTGAATCAGATTCTGGTTGAGTTGGACGGCTTTGAGACCACCACCAACATTATTGTCCTAGCGGCCACCAACCGGCCCGACATTTTGGACCCGGCTCTGTTAAGGCCGGGGCGCTTCGACCGCCGAGTCACCTTGGACCTGCCCGACGTGGTTGGTCGTGCAGCGATATTGAAGGTACACAGCGCCGGGAAGCCGATTAACCCCGAGGTAACCATGGAGACCATGGCCAAGGAAACGCCCGGGTTCAGTGGCGCCGACCTTTCCAACCTGATTAACGAAGCAGCGCTGCTGGCCGCCCGACGCAATCTGAAAAGCATCGGCATGCCGGAATTCGAGGAGGCCGTCGAGCGGGTGGTCGCCGGTCCGGAACGCAAGAGCCGGGTAATTAGCCCTAGAGAGAAGGAGATGACCGCCTACCATGAGGCCGGTCATGCCTTGGTGGCCTGGACGCTGCCCCACGCGGACAAGGTACACAAAATATCCATTGTTTCCCGCGGCAACATGGGGGGACATACGACCCTGCTGCCGGAAGAAGACCGCTACCTGTGGACCAAGAACCAGTTCCAGGATATGCTGGCGGTGACCATGGGCGGCCGCGTGGCCGAGGAGTTGATCTTCGACGAGGTCACCACCGGAGCCAGTAACGATATAGAAAAGGCCACCAAGATCGCTTTGAGCATGGTCAAGCGGTACGGCATGAGCGAGGAACTGGGGCCGCGGACCTTTGGCAAGCGGGAAGAGATGGTGTTCCTGGGAAGGGAAATCAGCGAGGAGAGGGACTACGGAGATCGGGTGGCGGAGGAGATCGACCAGGCAGTCGAGGCCCTGATTAAGCGCGCCTATAACGACGCCAAGGAAATCGTCGTCAC
>JAKZUA010000137.1:0-11769 GCA_047516825.1 Dehalococcoidia bacterium | reverse complement strand
GGCGGAGAAGGGCGCCATGGCTTGCAGATGGGGAGGCAGCGGATTGCAGGTGGCCAGGGTGTATTGAGTGGCTCCCAAGTAGGACTGGCCGGTGGTGCCGACCCGGCCGTTGGACCAGGCCTGGCGCGCGGCCCATTCCACGGTGTCGAAGCCATCCTGCGCCTCTTGAAATACCGGATCGTATGATTCCCCCTCCGAGCCGAAGCGGGCGCGGCAATCCTGGCTCAGGAGGACGTACCCATACTTGGGGAAGAACCAGGTGGAGTGGTCGGGATTGTCGATATAGATGTCTTTGCCGTAGGGTCCCCTATTCACCAGGACCGGAAACCTGCCCGGTGCGTCCGGACGGAACACATCCGTGGCCAGACGAGTTCCGTCTCGCATGGGAACCATCACATTGGGTTCACGGATGACTTTATATGTCTTAACTTGGACCATCACGCAACAAAAGGGCACATGGACGGCCGAATCCGATGAAGGAATCCGTATGACCTGGCCAGGGCCCGGAGAAAGGTTTTAAAAGGATACTCTCGCAGAGCTGTGCAGTCAATTCTTCTCCTTGACACCCACATTGGAGATTGTTAGTATTTAGTAGGCCACTCCATAATTCTTCAAAGATGATGTTGAAATACGATCTGAGAATAGAGCCAAGAATGGGGGTGGCTATTGCTTTCCTTACAGTGAAGGTAGCCACAAAGGTAGCCACTTTTCGCCAGCTAAGGCTCGTCTAGCGTAGAGCTTTCGGCTGGCGAGCTTTGTTTCTGGAACTGCGGATATAGCTTCTCATTGGGCAGGATAGATATTAAAAAATGTGGAGGGATCGGAATGGCAGAAAATGACATCGCTTTAATGGCTCATCTAATGCGCCGGGCCGGCTTTGGCGGCACCTACCAGCAGGTAGAGGCGCAGGCGGCCAAGGGATATGAGGCCACCGTCGAGGACCTGCTTCATCCCGAACGGCAGCCGGAGGTAGAGACCGACTTGCTGGAGCGCTATTTCATCGACTGGAAGGAGATGAACGCGCTGGAAGTCAACCAGTCCTACCTGACGTATCTAATGATCAACACCCAGCGCCCGCTGCAAGAGAAGATGACTCTCTTCTGGCACGGGATTTTCTGCACCGGCAACTCCAAGTGTGAGCACGGTCGGATGATCCAAGTCCAGTTGGACATGTTCCGCAGAGATGGGTTGGGTTCCTTTGCGAACCTGCTCCTAGGCCTGTCCCGGGACCCTTCCATGGTTTTCTATCTGGACAACTGCATGAGCCACAACGGCGCCATTAACGAGAACTGGGGTCGGGAGCTCTTGGAGCTGTTCTCCATGGGAGTCGGCATGGACGGCGACGCCAATTACTCGGAGGACGACGTTAAGGAGGCGGCCAGGGCCTTCACCGGTTGGACCATCACCAATGCCATCCCCCGTTACCCCTACGGCCGTTACGACTCCCACTTCATCTATAACCCCTACGACCACGACAACGAGGAGAAGACTTTCCTCGGGGAAACCGGCAATTTGAACGGCGAAGACATCGTTAGCATCATAGCCAAGCAGCCGGCCACGGCCCGGTTCATCGCACGGCATCTCTATAACTTCTTCGTCGCCGACGATGTGCAGGTACCGGCCTGGCAGAACACTCCTCCGCAGGATCCCGAGCTGATAAAGATGCTGGAGGACGAGTACTTCAGCTCCGGTTATGATCTCAGGTCCATGCTGCGGGTGCTGTTCAACTCCGATTCCTTCAAGAATGCTCGCTTCGCCAAGGTAAAGAGCCCCACCGAAGTGGTCATCGGCACCATGCGCTTGGTTGATGATTTCAAGACTCCCAAATTGGGATTACACGCCCTGGCCAGCAATATCCGCTACATGGGTCAGGACTTAATGAACCCGCCCACCGTCGAGGGCTGGCACACGGGACGGGAATGGATCGACAGCGGCACCCTAGTGGAGCGGATTAACTTCGCCGCCGACCAGGTGGGCAACACCGGCCTGCCGGGCGTTCGGGCCATTGTCGACCGGCTCAGCTCCGAAGGGATCGACACGCCGGATCAACTGGTACGGCGCTGCTTGGACATGCTGGGAGCTTATGAGTTGCCCGAGGAGACTTACACCCAACTGATTGACCACGTCCAGAAGGGCGGATCCCTGCAGCCCGGCACCGATGATTACTCGGAGCGGGTGGCCCAGATGCTGCAGCTAATAGTGTCCACTCAGGAGTACCAGTTCGCCTAGGGTAACCGGGCCAGAAGCCACATTAGACCCGGCCGATGGGCCAGAGCGGCTTCCGGCCAGACGCTGATTTAGCGATTACTAACTGATAGGAGAAGGCAGAATGACTTCCATCAAGAAAGACCCGATATTGGTGGTCTTGCAGTTGTCCGGCGGCAACGACGCGTTGAACACTTTGGTGCCCTTTGCCGACCCCCACTATGTGGACAACCGCCCGGCCGTACGCGTGCCGGAAGAACAGGCGTTGAAGCTCAATGACTCTGTCGGTCTTAACCCCAACATGGCACCGATCAAACGGCTCTATGACGAGGGCAAGGTGGCGATTATCCAGGGCGTTGGCTACCCCAACCCCAATCGCTCCCACTTCCGTTCCATGGATATTTGGCACACTTGCGAGCCGGACAAGCAGGGAACCGAGGGCTGGCTGGGTCGCACCATCAAGGACTTAGACCCCAATAAGGAAAACGTGCTGACCGGCGTCAACTTTGGACGCGGTCTTCCCCGAGCCCTGGCCGCCCCCGGGGTACCGGTGGCCTCGGTGGGCAACCTGGATACATATGGTGTGCTGACGGGTATCGACGGCGAGGACCAGCGGGAGGAAGCCCTGGACGTTTTCTCGCGCATCTACTCCCCGACCCTTGGCCGCAGCGCGGTGGTTGACTATCTCTCCCAGACCGGAATGGACGCTCTGAAAGGGGCCGACACCCTGAGCGGGGCCCCGGGCGCGTATTCCTCCACGGTGGAATACGGCGGCGACGTGGTAGCCCAATATATGAAGAACATCGCCCAGGTTCACCTGGCAGGCTTCGGCACTCGGGTGCTCTACACCACCGCTCCCTACAACAGTTTCGACACCCACGCCGGCGAGATGCAGGCCCACGCCAAGCTGTGGAGCGAGACCTCGAATGCGGTGGCCGACTTCTACGATGACCTGAAGGAAAATAATGCCGCGGATGACGTGGTGCTCCTGGTCTTCACCGAGTTCGGGCGGCGGGTCCACGACAACGGCTCGGGCACCGACCACGGCTCGGGCGGCGTAGCCTTCGTGGTCGGCGAAAAGGTCAAGGGAGGCTTGTACGGAGAGTACCCGTCCCTGGCGCCGGACAAACTGCTGGAAGGAGACCTGCACTTCAACAACGACTTCCGGAGCATCTACTCCACCTTGCTGGAAAACTGGATGGGCTTGGATGCCCAACCCATTGTGAACGGGAGTTTCGAGAAGTTCGACTTCGTCTAAAAATTGGTGGGGCAACAGTCGGGTTTCGGATTAACCATCAAATTGACCATCAGGCCCGCCCTTTCTACTCCTTAAATCGCGCGGCCCTTAAATCGTGAGGTGAATATGACTACTCAGACACTGAGCATTACGCTGCAGTATGACCACACCGTTGGCCGAGCCGAATTCTCGGGCCCGGGCTTCCGGAACCCGGTGGCTATGGCTCGCGGCGAAGACGACACCATGTACGTGGTGAGCCGGTCCTACGAGTACCGGCCCGACGGCAAGCGGATCACCATCTGCACGGTGGATGAAGACTATATCGGCGAGTTCGCCCGGGGAGTGACCGATGTTGGTGAAAGCGAAGCCTCCTCCGCCGACGGCGCCATCATCTGGCCCACCGCCATCGCCTTGGACAGCCAAGGCAACGTCTACGTGGCGGATGAAGCCTTGGACCGCATCTCCATCTACACCAAGGACGGGGAATACCTGGACAAATGGGAGCGGCCGGGCAGCGGCGACGGAGAATGGGACAAGCCCTCCGGTTTGGCCTTCGATCAGGACGATAACCTGTACCTGGTGGATAGCGGCAACAATCGGATTCAGAAGCTGACCAAAGATGGCCAGTTCATCGCCCAGTGGGGCTCCAAGGGAACCGGCGACGGTCAGTTCAATCTCCCCTGGGGTATAGAAATTGACCAGGATCAGAACGTTTTCATCGCCGACTGGCGCAACGACCGGATTCAAAAGTTCACTTCCGACGGGCAGTTCCTGATGAAATTCGGCAGCACCGGCTCCGGCGATGGCGAGCTCAACCGTCCCACCGGGGTCGCGGTGGATCAGGACGGGGAGATCTACGTGGCAGATTGGAACAACGACCGCCTTCAGGTTTTCAACCGCGACGGGCAATACCTGACCCAAACCGCTGGCGAGGGCACCCTCTCCAAGTGGGGGACCAACAAGTTGGACGGCGGTAACCCGGAGATGTGGGAGGAGCGAAGGATAGCCCAGGGTCTGGATCGCGAAAAGAAGTTCTGGGGCCCGGTAGCCGTCGAAGTAGACGATGAGGGTCGCATTTTCGTGGTGGAGAGCGCCCGCTCTCGAATTCAGGTTTTCCGCAAGCAGTACCCCGTCTTCTACGGAGCAGGAGAGAAGGTGGCGGGCGGCGGCGGACGCCTCTAGTCCTCTCCCACAACCGCCACTGGATTACCGGGCGTAGTTGGACGCTAGACATTGGCTCGGAAACTGGCCCGTAGGATGACCTCAGAGTCGAGGGAGTTCCCTGTCACAACGGCTCTGAGGTCGTCTTTTCGGAGGAATAATAATGGCCACGCAGCAAGAATTGGTGGACAAACTGCGTCCCCTGGGGGTCAGGCTGACCCCTCAAAGGCTGGCCATTGCCGAAGTAGTAGTTAATTCGGCCGATCATCCCTCGGTGAAGGAAATCTTTCAGCGAGTCAGGACCTTTTTCCCGTATGTGACCATAGCGACCGTGTACTCAACCCTCACTATGTTGGAAGAGGTGGGGATTGTGCGCGAGTTGCCCTTTCAGCGTCAGTCTCGTTACGACGCCAACCTATCTCCCCACGTCAACTTGGTCTGCGTTAGCTGCGGCAGCGTGATAGATGCCGAGGTAGGACAGGAGACGGTAGTCGAGCTGCAGGACCTGGTTGCCGGAGAAACGGATTTTCAGGTCGCCTCCCAGCGGGTGGATTTTTATGGCTGGTGCTCCGGCTGTGAAACCCGCCGAGGTTGTTAGTCCCCAGGATATGCGGATCTAGGCCCTGGCAGAACAGCAGGGGCGCACTGCCGTGCGCCCTTACCTTACTCGGAGATTTTACCTGACTATTACCCTCGCCTGGCATCGGCTGATCCCGGCAGCCTCGTCATGGCCCGCGCCATCCCCCGCCCCATCCGCGCCTGCTAGAATAGGGCTACCACTCGGAGCACTTTCAGTATCCAGAGGTTTAGCGTTGGCCCACCTTTCCCATCTAACTCTTACCAACTTTCGAAATTTCATGCAGTTGGAGTTGGATCTCAACCCTGGGGTGTGCGTCTTTTTTGGCGCCAACGCCCAGGGCAAGACTACTCTCCTGGAAGCGGTTTATCTTTTGGCTATCGCCCGCTCCTTCCGCGCGGAAAATGAGCGGGAGGTGGTCAATTTCGGTGCGGCGCTTCAGGGAGAACCGGCGCTGGTGGGAGGAACGGTAGAGAAGCGAGAAGAGCGGCTCTCGATCTACATCGGCTATCAGCCCCAGCCGGTTCGCGGCTCTTCCCAATCTTTGGTGGTGCCCGGCTCCTCAAAGCCCGAGCCACAGCTAAAGGTGGATAAAAGGTCCAACGGCGAGCCGCCGCCGGCCGGTCGTCCCTTGGATAGCCCAGCAACGCCGCGCCCCAACGGGCTTCGGGGCTACTCGGCGCGAAAGCAGATTCGGGTGAGCCGGATTTCCCGCTCCGCCGCTGAGTTAGTGGGCATGGTTGGGGCGGTCCTGTTTAGCGCCGACGACATCGACCTGGTCTACGGCCCCCCCTCGGGGAGACGCCGCTACTTGAACATACTCATATCCCAATCCGACCCCCTTTACATCAAGGCCCTGCAGCGTTATCAGCGGGTGGTGCGGCAGCGAAACCAGCTGCTCAAAACGCTGCGGGAGGGGCGGGCGGAGGCCGGGGAGCTGGATTTCTGGGACGATGAGTTGGTAAGGGAAGGAGCGTGGCTAACCTGGCGGCGGAAGGAGGCCATGAGCCATCTGTCTGCTTTGGGCGCCGAACATTACCAACGATTGGGAGGAGCTGATCAGCGGTTTCAGATGGAATACTCACCTAGCGTGCCGCCCGCCGAAGATTCCCTTTCTACCGAGGAACGATTTCGGGAGTCCTTGTCGGCAGCCCGCCAGCGGGAGTCGGTCCTGGCGGCCACGGAGGTAGGGCCCCATCGGGACGATTTCGCGCTATCGATCAACGGGCTAAACATGGGTACCTTCGCCTCGCGAGGTGAGGCGCGAACTGCCGCCCTGACCCTGCGGCTGGCCGAAGCATCCTATATATCCTCGGTGCGCGGCGAGGAGCCGATCGTATTGCTGGACGATGTACTCTCGGAAATGGACATCTCGCGGAGGCGTCGTGTCCTGGAAAAAATCACCGTCTACGAACAGGTGATGATTACCACCACCGACCCGGAATTGATTCAGCAACTCCTGGGCCCGGAAGCGGCCTATTTCCGGGTCGAAGCGGGCCAGATTATAGCCCTGGGGCATAACCCGGAAAGCGCTCCCTACACCCCGGAAAGGGCGGAGGAATAGGTGAGCGCCGTGAACCGGAAAATACTATAATTGGGCCAAGCCGGTCGGGGAGCGAACCGTGATGGCAGATGCCAAGTCCCCTCAGAGAGCAGCTGAGCTGCGAGAAGAGCTCAATTCCCACAACCATCGCTACTACGTGCTGGACGACCCCATAATCAGCGACGGTCAGTACGATGGGCTGATGGCTGAGTTGCGACGGCTTGAAGAGGAATACCCGGAGCTGCTTATCCCCGACTCTCCTACCCAGCGAGTAGGGGCGGCGCCGGCCGAGGGATTTACTCAGGTGGCACACCAGCTGCCAATGCTAAGCCTGGGCAATGCCTTCGACGACGATGGGGTCGCCGCTTGGCACCGCCGGGTGCAGAACCTGCTGGATGGCGCCGACTTCGACATGGCCTGCGAGTTGAAGATCGACGGCCTGGCGGTGAGCCTGTTGTACGAAGACGGAGTTCTGACCCGGGGAGCTACTCGGGGAGACGGTTCCGTCGGCGAAGAGGTTACCAAAAACCTGCGCACCATCCGCACCATTCCCATGACCCTGCTGGGTTCTCCGCCTCCTCGATTGGAAGTGAGGGGAGAAGTATATATGCCCATCGATAGCTTCCGGCAACTCAATGAGGAACGGGCCGAACGGGGCGAACCCCTCTTCGCCAACCCCCGCAACTCCGGAGCCGGCTCCATCCGCCAGCTGGATTCCCGAGTCACTGCCTCGCGAAACATGCAGATTTGGGTTTACAACCTGGGAGACACCGGCGACTTCACTCCTCCGGACAACCAGTGGGAATCCCTTGAGTGGCTCAAAGGCCTGGGCTTTCGGATAAATCCCCACAACCTCCTCTGCCACACCCTGGACCAGGTATATGACTACTACCGGGTTTGGCTGGAGCGGCGCCACGACCTGCCCTACCAGACCGACGGCGTAGTGGTCAAGGTCAACCCCTTTGCGCAACAAAGCTCTCTGGGCGTGGTCGGACGAGAACCCCGCTGGGCCATCGCCTATAAGTTCCCAGCGGAGCAGGCCGTCACCAGGCTGCTGGACATCGGCATCAACGTTGGCCGCACCGGCAGCTTGAACCCCTATGCGGTGTTGGAGCCGGTGGTGGTCAGCGGCGCCACGGTCCGACAGGCTTCGCTGCATAACGAGGAGGACATCCAAAGGAAGGACATTCGCATTGGCGATTGGGTGACCATCGAGCGGGCCGGAGACGTGATTCCCCAGGTCGTGGGACCGATACTGGACCGACGTTCCGGCCTGGAAAAGGTCTTCCGAATGCCCGACATTTGTCCCATCTGCGGCACCCCGGTGGTCAAAGTGGCGGGCGAGGCAATGCACCGCTGCCCCAATACCGCCTGCCCGGCCCAGTTCTTCGAGCTGCTGAAGCACTTTGTCAGCAAGGGCGCCATGGACATCGACGGTTTGGGAGAGCAATGGAGCCACATTCTCATCGACCAGGGGCTGGTCAAGAATGTCGCCGACCTTTACTCCTTGAAAAAGTCCCTACTTCTGGAACTGGACCGGATGGGGGACAAGCTGGCGACCAAGATCCTGGATAACATCGAGAGTAGTAAAGAGCGGCCGCTGGCCCGTATCCTGTTTGCCCTGGGCATTTTCCACGTGGGTGGGGAGGTGGCGGAGCTACTGACCCAAAGATTCAACAGCCTGGAAGGCTTGGCTGGGGCAGCTGAGGAAGACCTGACCGAAATACCTGGCATCGGTCCCAAGATCGCGGAAAGCATAATCGACTACTTCCAAGTACCAGCCAACCGGGAGGTCATCCGGCGACTGGAGGGGGCCGGGGTTAAGCTGCGACAAGAACCTGGTCCGGATCAGACGGCCACCGAGCTGGCGGGCCTGCCTTGGAGTGGGCTTACCTTCGTTATTACCGGCACTTTATTTTCGATGACCCGCCGGGAAGCAGAATCTCGGGTAAAAGCCCTGGGAGGCAGCGCCACCTCCTCCGTCACTGGGAAAACCAATTACCTGGTGGCCGGGGAATCCGCCGGCTCGAAACTGGCCACGGCCAATCGTCGCGGCAAGACCGTCTTGAGCGAGTCGGAATTCCTTCGGCTTCTGGAGGAACCCCAGACCGCCGGGGTCGAATAGCCAAACCAAAGCCGAAGTGGAATCTACGTTTAAACCGCATTGGGCAGCGCTGACAACACCGTCATTCCGGCGGACGCCGGAATCCAGGGAACAGTGCAGAATGTACTTTCCTGGACACTGACCTACGCCGGTGTGACGAAGGATTCTACTCTTTCAGGTTGCGCAAACTAACACGCTGCCGATTGCCGAAGCAGACTCTGGGGTTTAGCTGTATGTAGTTTTCACCTTGGTATCGGAAAGGCCCGGCAACGCAGCTATCAACCTGTGATATGCTGGCCCCAGGAAACCGTTATGGGCCAACGGCCTAGGGCCAACGGCCTAGGGCCAACCGCCGGAAGCCAACGGTCCCGCAGTAGACAATCTAGGCCCATTAGCGTTTAATCGAACACCCCAGGAAAACACTATAGAGAGAGGAAGCATGCGATTCGGGATGTTTTTTGAGCTGCAGATGCCTAAACCCTGGGCGGCCAACGCTGAGTCTCAGACCTTTTGGGAGGCCATCGAGCAGGTGACCTTCGCCGAGGAGATGGGATTCGAGCACGTTTGGCTGGTTGAGCACCACTTCCTGGCCGAGTTCGCTCATTCCAGCGCCCCGGAAGTAACGCTGGCCATCATGGCCGAGCGTACCTCGAAGATGCGATTGGGATTTGGCGTGGTCCTGACACCGGTGCATCACCCGCTGCACGTCGCGGCCCGGGTGGCGACCCTGGATATCTTTAGCAACGGCCGGGTTGACGTGGGAATGGGCCGGACCAAAGGACCTTATCAGCTGAATCCTTTCGGCACGGATGCGTCCCAATCCCACAGTATGATGCTGGAAACCCTTGAGTGTTTGCCCGGCATGTGGACCCAGGAGGTCTTTTCCCACGAGGGTGAGCACTGGAGCATCCCACCCAGGGAGGTGATTCCCAAGCCAATCCAAAAACCCCATCCTCCCCTTTGGATGGCCTGCACTCAGGTAGACACCTTCCAGCTGGCCGGAGACTTGGGCTTGGGATGCCTGGTGAATACCCTGGGAGGCACCGATAAAACCAGGAGTTTGATCAATACCTATTTTGACGCAGTCGCAGACGCCAAGCCGGCCGGGCACTTCATAAATCGGCAGGTAGTGGCTTCGAGCATTGGGTTCTGCGACGAGAATGACCAAAGAGCCCGCCAAAAAGGCGCGGAGGTCGCCACCTGGTATCTGGAGCAGAGCAGGAAGCGATTTACCTTGGAGTGGGCCGGCGTGGATCCGGCTTCGGTCCCCGAAGAGTATCAGTTCTACTTGCAGGGTGGCGCACGCAAAACCGTCAGCCAGGACCCCCAGCAGCAGGAACCACCCACGCCCGAGCAACTACTGGCCGGCGGCGGTTACTGCGTCGGGGACCCGGACGCCTGCATTCGCGTGATCGAGGATTTCGAGTCGATGGGGGTGGACGAGATCATGCCCATCTTCCAGGCCGGACGCGCCACCCACCAAGAGGTGATGAACTCTATCCGCCTCTTTGGGAAATACGTCATACCCCACTTTCAGGAGAAGGAAAAGCGAGCCAAGGACCGCGCGCGACAGGCCGCCGCCGACAATTAGGACGGTAGGGTCCGCCGGTTCTCCCTAGCGTCATTGCGAGCGATGCAATCTCTCCTTGCCACCATGAGATCGCTTCGGGTCGGCGGCCATCGCAAGGACAATTGAAAGGCGATGCGGGGCGCCCGCTCTCCTTGACACGGAGATCATAGAAGTCATAAACTCGATTACTGGCAAACGTACCATCTCCTTCTCAGTAATTCCGGCCCGGTGGTGTAGCGGTTAACATACTGGCCTGTCAAGCCAGAGATCGTCGGTTCGAATCCGATCCGGGTCGCCACTAGATTCCACATTACCCGTTTAGACGGCCTTTCACCCTGGGGTGCACCAACACATTTGGTCGTCCAGCAGGGCAGGGGTTCGAGTCCACTACCGTCCGCCACTTACTACAGGCAATTCAAAAATAGGCTCCGCATTACACGGCGTCTCTTCGGGGGCTGTTCCTTTGGGGTTTGGCACTTGGCCCTGACTTTCAAGAGATTGGTTAGGTAAACCCTATGCTGTTTAATCTGGCCTCTATTGCTGGCATCGTGAGCCATTGGACTCGGTTAACGAATATGCTGATTGTGACCTTACGGTATCCATAAGATAGGCGGCCAATACAAAAGCAAACTGGAGACCTGTAGGTGAAGACAATATCGGCGAAGGCTCCCTCTGCTTCTTCGAAATGGCTGAATGGCACCTGATCTTGGGTTATCAATGGGACTGGATATTCTTGATTTGGGAATAGAATCGCAACTTCCATTGTAATCGGCTCTGCCTCCGGGATTTTGTAGGGGGTCGTGGCAATTTTGGCCTTTACGGTGATGTTGTTAGCTCTTACGGTACCCCAGTTGATCACCAGTTCTTGATCGTCAGGTTGATCCCTCACGTTGTGCTGTCTTCCGGGCCTTGGTTCTCTTCGATAGTAAGCAAGGTTCCCACATTGGAAACGCCCACTGAGGGTCGGTGGCTGGTGAAGAACTGCCACAGGGTCAGTGTAATTGCAATAATGGAGCCTGTCCTATAGACCCTTCTTGGGCTGGCATTAGAGGGACTGTGGTGAGCGTCGGTTCCCCGATAGCATCGGGGTCGTTTTTACGCCGTTGGGAGAATTGGTGGGCCTGCTGTGCGCCGCCGGCCTTTCAGTTCCAGCGGGCTTTGGACCATCCCCAAGGCGCTCGTCCGCTCCGCCACAACTTCAGCAGGTTATGGGTCGTACCAACCAGGGCGGTCTCACTGGAGTCAGCCTCTAGCCCCCTTCTCTTAAACCGCCGGAAGCCCTGCCCTTCCTTCATCTGGCCAAACACCGGCTCCACCAGCACCCCTCGCTTTTTGTAGAGGGCCCGCCCACGTTTCGTGAGCAGCTTGCGCT
>JAKZUA010000136.1:0-3557 GCA_047516825.1 Dehalococcoidia bacterium | reverse complement strand
ACTGCAATTGCAGCACCTGGCGTCATCGTATTTGGCTATGGACAACTCCAGCGCCTCAAGGTCGGCATTCTGAGGTGTAGCGGCGAGCAATAGAGGTGGAGGACTAGACGTTGGCGTAAGGTTAGATGTGGGCTGAGTTGCGCAAGCTACGGCGATAACAATTAAACCAAAGCCAAGGTGGGACCTACATCGACACCGGATTGGGCAGCGTTGCCAACACCGTCATTCCGGCGAACGCCGGAATCCAGGGAAAATAGCGGAATGTACTTTCCTGGGCACCGGCTTACGCCGGTGTGACGAAGGATTTTGCTCCTTCAGGTTGCGCAAGCTAACACACTCCCGATTGCCGAAGCGGACTCTGGGGTTTAGCGGAATGTAGTTTTCACCTTGGTATTATTTAGCACGGCCCCTTATCCGCAAGCCGCTTTAGGGTTGGTTCTGGCCTTCTGCCAAGCTATGCGCCACTCCTACTCCCCCAAACAGAGTCCTGGAGAGATAGGGGTGCGAAGCCGAGTAGGCCATCCCTAGTTTGGCGGTGGAGCCCCCATGATATACCTTGGGGCCTTTCTTGTTGCCCTATAGGGAGGCGAGGATTGACACCTATGTAGTCGTGGGAGCACCTTTACGCCGCTATGAGGGAAAGGTCGGATTGAAGCGGCTACAGGCGGAGGTGGGGGAAGTCCGACAAAAGGAGGATAGTATGGCTAGAATACCAATCGCCACCAGGGAAAGTGTACCGGAGAACCAGCGGGCCGCCTTTGATGAGATGGCGCAAAGGACCGGGTCTGTTCCCCAGCACGGCCCCGGTTCTGTGATGATCCACGTTCCGGAAGCCCAGCGTCTCGCCGGTCAACTCTCCAACTACCTGCGGAACGAGTCCTCTCTGCCCCAGAAGGTCCAAGAGCTGGCGATGCTGGTCACGGCCCGGGAACTAGACTGCCAGCACATATGGAATTCCCATGCCGACTCTGGCCGCAGGGCTGGTCTCAGCGACGCCCTGGTTGACGCATTGCGAGATAAGCGCGACTTGCCAAATCCGGCTCCCGATGAAGCTGCCGTAGTGAACTACGGTCAGGAGTTCTTTCGCACCCATCATGTCAGCCGAGGCTCCTTCCAGGCAGCCCAGGAGCAGTTTGGCGTCCAGGGATTGGTGGAACTGACTATTCTGATGGGGTACTACGGTCTGCTGGCCTTTAACGTTAATGCCTTTGATACAGACCTGGTCCCGCAAAGAACGGAACTGATCCTGCCGGTATAAAGGCCGGAGATCGGCCGGCTTTTCTAGCGGGGCTAGTGCCAATGGTACCCAGTGGTCCGTCTCCAGCCTGGGAGTAAGACTCTTAAAGTGGGTGTCAAAAGCATCAATGCGACCAGAGACGGTGTATTCGTCGCTCCGGCGAAAGCCGGAGCCCAGATACCGCCTCAGGTCCCATTGATGTTTTTGGGGGACCCTCTAACAGGTCCGGGGACACCAGCGGCACATCCTCCCTTGCTAAACCCAGCTACACTGGCCGCTATTCGGTTGTAACAGGTTATGTAAAATCGTCTCACACAAAGCAACCACAACCTACCGCTTCTGCATCAACTCTTCCTCTGTTAAAATCTTTCTCCAGCCGGCTGGTTTACGGCTGGCTGAATAGACTAGAAGCGAGACGACGAGGTAACCATGAGCGAATATATCCCCAGCCCCAGGGATTGGGTGGCAGAGCAAGTTGATCTATACGAAGGAAGCGGAGGCACCGACGGTTTAACCTTGAGGGATACGGGTCTGCCAGTCATAATTGTGACTAATCGAGGGCGGAAGACAGGTGCGATCCGTAAGACCCCCTTAATGAGAGCCGTGGATGGAGATAGCTACATCCTTGTGGCATCTCAGGGTGGGGCGCCAAAACACCCCCTTTGGTATCACAATATAAGGGCGGAACCGAATGTTGAAATTCGCGACGGGACCGAAGTCTACTCGATGCGGGTTCGAGAGGTAGTAGATCCAGTCGAGAGACGACGACTCTGGGATATCGCAGTAGAAGCCTACCCTCCCTACCAGGACTACCAGGAAAAAACCGATCGGGTCATCCCGGTCTTCGTAGCAGAAGCCAGGTTAACCCCTTGACCATCATCCTCCATCGGTTCCCCGGTGACTCCGTCATAGTATGGCCTTTCGCGGTATCAACCGCAAAATAGTAGACCGGGTTCTGAAAAAGAACCAGGAATGGATTGTCAGTTCTCTTGCTCAGATTCGGCAATGTCCGGAACGATTGGCGCCAGAGGACATCGGGCTTCAGACTAGTGGCAGACGCTGGGGTAGTTGCTCCCGACACCAGACTATAAGTATCAATCCTAATCTCTTGTTTTGCCGGCGCCCCTGGTTAGACGGCATATATAATGCCTGGTAGAAGGGGAACTAAGGTTACAGAAGGAGGTGGTTAATGACGGCCTCAAGACTTCCCGTGCCGCCAGGCATTCTACCCGGATTGCCTGATGGCATGGTCGACCTGAGTACCGACGCCGGTGTCGAGCTGATCAAGGGCCAGTGGCGCTACCACGATGCTCAGGTCGTCGACGTAGCTTTCCGTAGCGTGGGGGAGGACCTTAACCCCACCGGTCCACCGAATCAGACCTATGATATTGTTCCCCATGCTCAGGTTCTGGATTTCGATGATTCAGGCTGGGAATCCATAGCCGCCACCGACCTGGATGGCCGTCGCGGCACAGGCAAAGTCTGCTTCAACTGGTATCGCATCAACGTCACCATTCCCGAGTCGGTCGGCAGCTTCGATCCTACCGGCTCCACGGTTGCCTTTGAGGTGATTGTCGATGACTACGCCGAGGTCTGGGTTAATGGGGAGATGCCCCGAGTAGTAGGACAGGCCGGCGGGACAGTGGTCTCGGGGTTTAATTCCCCTAACCGCATCATCCTAGCCCGAGACGTCAGGCCCGGACAGCGCTTCCAGATAGCCGTGTTTGGAATCAACGCTCCCATATCCGCTTCCCCCGAGAACTACGTTTGGCTGCGTACAGCGACCCTCGGCTTCTACGCCGCCGATCGCGCCCGGACAGCCTGGGCAGCAACCTTTGAAATCCTCCGCAGTGACCCGGCATTGGATGCCATCATACCGCCCGATGCCAAGCTGGAGAAGGTGGCGGGGGGTTTTGTATCCACAAAAGGCCCGGTTTGGTCCCAAGCCGGGTATTTGCTGTTTAGCTCACCCAATACCAACACCATCTACCGCTGGGCGCCCGATGGCACGGTAAATGTCTTCCGAGCGAACAGTGGCTACAGTGGTTTCGACATAGGCGAGTTCCCTCAGCCCGGCTCGAACGGCCTGACCTTGGACCAGGAGGGCCGGCTGACCATTTGCCAGCACGGCAACCGGCGGGTCATCCGGGTGGAGCCCCGGGGCAAGTTAACAGTCCTGGCCGACCAATATCAGGGCAAGCGTCTCAACAGTCCCAGCGATTTGGTCTACAAGTCCGACGGTTCTCTGTACTTTACCGACCCACCCTTAGGGCTCCCCCAGGGATTCGACGACTCGAGGAGGGAACTCCCATTTAGCGGT
>JAKZUA010000135.1:0-6821 GCA_047516825.1 Dehalococcoidia bacterium | reverse complement strand
TGGAGACCATCAGGATTATTGGACCGGAGAACTGCATCGTAAGCAGCGACTTTGGCCAAGACTTTCATCCCATGCCCGCGGAGGGCATGCGGATGGGCATTGGCACTCTGCTGCAGGCCGGCCTGGACGAGGTGGAAGTAGGGATGCTGGTGAAGGACAATCCTTCCCGGCTTTTAGGCCTGTAATCGCCGGAACCCGGAGGGATTCGGTTTTGGCCGACGACCCAGGGTTCCGGACCCTTGAACTAGCTCCTTATTGAAGCCCCAGACGACTACCAGATGGCATCGATAGCTTCGGTCTGCCACAGCGCCGGGTCTCCGGTGATAACCGGAGCTTGATGAGCCAGTGCTTCTGCCGCGATCAGCCGGTCGTGCATTCTCAGACCCGAATCCACCGCCTCCATCCCGATCAATTGTTCCGGCCCCAACGGAGAGAGGATAAATTCGGTGCTCTGGTTGATGTTGTCAATGAGGGAAGCGGCAGGCATGGCGTGCCCTACCGTTCGCGTCAGAGCGAGAACTTCGGCCAGGACGATAGCCGGTACCAGAATATGGGCTTGCCCGGCAGCGGCCAACCGAAAAACGGCGTCGGCTGCCGCGCTGAGACGACTGGCGTCACTCAAATACCAGAATAATGCGTTGGTGTCGGTAACATAAACCGGCAGCTTGTCGTTATTCATTGGAGCCTGACCCCCAAATGTTAGTGGCTTCAACCAGGTCTTTCTCCCCGGTGTTGGCCAGATGGGACATGGTATTCCGCAAGCTAATTCGCTCGCGCGGTAGTGGAGGTGAGGATTGCTGTTCCAAGCCCACCAATTTCCCACAGGGTTTGCCGTGACGGGTGATAATTATTTCTGAACACGAGTCCTCTTCCAGCAACTTGAGCAGCTTGCTGGCATGGGCCTTCAGGTCTCTAACAGAAATTGTAGTCTCATTGTTAGTCACAAGCACAATTCTCCCTGGGGCATCTTTAGGATTTCAGACTACAATAAAAGTGCTTTATTGTCAACATTGTTCACTAATGTGACTAAATAGTTCACCGAAGTGACTTAATAGTACACTACTGTGACTACAATATGGTTAGGCCAGTTGAAAACTAACGCTGTACGCCGCGCCCGGGTCTTCTGCCGGAGTCCTTACCCGGGCCCATTCCGCAATTCGGTGACCAACCACCCAGGCTATCCCCCGGTCTGTAACCAAAAGGGGCACCCGGTCCCGCCAACTTTCCGGTATTCGGGCGTCCGTGAAGAAATCTTGCAGCTTTTTCTGCTGAGTCATACCCAAAGGCTGGAAGCGATCTCCAGGCCGTCGAGACCGGACCTGAAGACCCCGGCCCAGGGCCTCCAGGTCAAGATATGCTGCCAAGGGCGGCGCCTGAGCGATTTGCTCCGGCCCGGGTACAGCCACCCCTTGTATTGAAATTTCCCAGCCTTCCAGCCGGGTTACTGCCACGGCTCCCGTGGACTGAAGCAGGGACAGAGGAAATTCCCCGGTAAGCGGGGGATAAGGGCAATCCAGGGCTGGATTTTTGCTCAGGCGCAAAAAATCGTAGGTGACGTGGAGACGCCAACCGCCGGGCAATTGCAGGGTTTGTCCCGAGCTTCGGCGCCCGGCCGCTTCAGCCATAGCCCTCAGGTGGCTTTCCCGCAGCCGGCGGGCATCCCCCGATACCAGGATGTAGGCCCGGCGCAGCACCATCCTTTGCAGCGCCGGATGGAGTTTGGAGAGGGCCTGCCGGTGGAGGCTAACGGAACCGGCGTCACCTTCTTTCGCGGCAACTCCTTCCGGGTCGACCAGGACCTGAGTCCAGACGGCATCCGTTTCCCCTTCCAGGTAATCCAGCTCCAGGGACGCGGTGTGAGCCAATCTGACCAGAGATTCCCGAATCCGGGGATTATATTCCTCGGTCAAAAGAGGAAGGAGGCTTTGCCTCACCCGATTTCGCGTGAACCGGGGTAGGGCGTTTCCGGTATCCATCCGGAAGCTCCGCCCCAGGGAGTGACAGTAGGCCACCGTCTCTGCCTTGGTTGCTTCCAGCAAGGGACGGAGCAGCCGGAGCTGAGACAGGTCCAGCGGCCAGGGCCAGGGCGCCAGCTCGGTCATCCCCCGCAGTCCCTGCAGACCGGTACCTCTAAGGATATGGAGCAGAACGGTTTCTGCCTGGTCGTCAGCAGTATGAGCCACCGCTACCGCGGTCGCGCCGCTGCCGGTAGCCACTTTGGCCAGAAAGGCATACCGCAGCTCCCGGGCTCCTTGCTCGAAGGAGCTAATGCCTCGCTCTCGCTGGTAGGCTATTGGGTCCCGTTTCTCCACGGTGACTGGCAAGTCCAACTCTAAAGCCAAGTCGGCTACAAACTCAGCGTCGGCATCGGCCTCCTCGCCGCGAAAGTCGTGGTTCAAATGGGCTACATGGAGTTGCAGGTTCCATGCCTTCCGGAGGCGGTAAAGGCAGTAGAGCAGGGCGGTGGAATCCGGCCCGCCGGAAACTCCCACGACCAGGGGCGTGGGGCTCTGCCCGGAATTCTCGCATGAAAACCCGCACCGGCTCAGGGAGGCGCTGGCCAGGCGTTCTACCCGAGCTGTTAGGTTATCGTTCATCGCAGACGGCTAGCGATAGTTGTACCGCAGAGGGAACGGGCCGGCGGGTCTTCTCATGAAGACAGTTCAGCCGGAACCATTGGGTTGATTCTCCGGTGAAAGGTGGCTGACGGAGTTGTAGCTTTTGAGCCGCCGGCGCCGGCCCGTGGTTTCCCCCGCCGTTTCCCTGGTGGTTTCTATGGTACATACGGAGCCTAAATCGAGATACGTTCCGTGAAAATGAGACCAGGGAATGCCCAGCAACTGGGAGATGATGCACCGAATGGCGAAGTTATGGGATACCATCAGGACCGCTTCGCCTTCCAAATGGGTCTCTTCCACCTCGAGAAAAGATTGCCAGACCCGCTCCTGGAGTTGGGCCAGGGATTCGCCTCCCGGCATTACCGTGGCCCCCGGGTTCTCTCGCCAGCTGCGATAAACCTGAGACCACTCCTCCCTCATTTGCCGGCTGGTGGCTCCTTCCAGCTCCCCCAAATTCAGTTCCATGAGACGGGGTTCAACCCTAACTTGCAGCCCCACTTTTCGGGAAACCTCTTCGGCGACTTGCATGGTTCGGCGCAAAGGGCTGGAGTAGAGGGCCGCCGGACGCCAGGTTAAAGCAGCTCTGGCCGCGTCCCGGGCCTGGGCTAACCCCTGTTGATTAAGGGCCACATCTACTTGGCCCTGGAATTTACCCAGTTTGTTCCATTGGGTCTCGCCGTGTCTGATTAAAAAGATTTTCATGGGATTGGCTTAGGCTGGCTGGACCTCCGTTGGACGGCCCGGTCCCTGACAAGGCTGCGCCATCGGCTGTTATTGGCGCGGGCCAACCTAAATTAGCTGCGGTTGGGGCGCGAATTCTTCTCCGAGCAGGACGTGCCCGATGATAGCATAAACCCGCAGCGCGGAAAAGTTACGAAAATGTTGACTGAGGCATCGGCGCTGCCTACACTGCCCTTAACCCTTTTCTGTTTCATAGGGCTCTTTTTTATTGTTCTTCCGGCGAGACAATTACTGAGCGTTGAGCTTATGGCTAAACACGGTTGGAGCAGCCACCGTTTGGGGAAATCCCCCTATATCCCCCTTTGCAAAGGGGGATATAGGGGGATTTGGATCTCGCAAGTTTAATAATTTCTTCGAGGATCGATAAACGCTAGTCTCCGAGTAGGTGCCGGCGCAGTGGGCTTGAAGATTTTGGGGATTGAAACCTCTTGCGATGAAACCGCCATTGGTGTGGTGGAGGACGGAGTACGCCTGCGTTCCAACATCATCGCTTCCCAGGTGGCGCTGCACTCCCCGCACGGCGGCGTGGTTCCTGAGGTCGCTTCCCGGCAACATATACGAGACATGGTGCCCGCTCTAGAAACCTCGCTGTCGGAAAGCGGGCTGGGTCTGGAGGACCTGGACCTGATTTCCGTAACCTACGGACCTGGGCTGGCCGGTTCTCTGATTACCGGATTGAACACCGCCAAGGCCCTGGCCTTCTCAGCGGGCATTCCGTTGGTCGGCGTAAACCACCTGGAAGGGCACATATACGCCTCCTGGCTGGTTTCGGGACGGGCCAGCCCGGCCGAAGATCCGGGCTTTCCGCTGGCCTGTCTGGTGGCGTCGGGCGGGCATACCGACCTGATCTTGATGGAGGGGCATGGCGTCTACAAGCTCGTGGGGCGGACCCGGGATGACGCAGCTGGTGAAGCCTTCGATAAGGCGGCCCGTATTCTCGGGTTGGGCTTCCCCGGCGGTCCGGAGATTCAACGAGTGTCGGAAGCCGCCTTGGGCGAGGGGGTGCCCCCGCTACCCAGGGCCTGGATGGGGGATTCCCTGGACTTCAGCTTCAGCGGTGTTAAGACCGCGCTCTTGCACCTGGCCCAAGAGCGGGACGTATACCCGCAGGAGAGTAGCGGATTGGACCCGCTGGGGTTTGGCCGTTTGGTGGCCGAGCTGGCGGCTTCCTTTCAATCATCCGTGGTCGAGGTTATCGTGGCCAAGCTCCTGAAGATGGCCAAGCAGTACCGGGCAAAAGGTTTAGTCCTGGGGGGCGGCGTTACGGCCAACGCCAGTTTGCGACGGGAGATTAGCGCCCGGTCTCCCCTGCCGGTGATAATGCCTCCCCCCATATTGTGCACCGACAACGGGCCGATGATCGCCTGCTGCGCCTACTATCAGTACCAGCGGGGAGAGGAATTCGGAATGGATTTGGATATTGACCCCGCTCTGCCCTTGGGATGAAACACCCCTGAATCCGGCAGATCGACGCCCTCAGATCACTGGAGTCAAAGGAGTTGCTCTGGCCCGTGGCCTTCGTGATGGTTCCAGGAAACGAGGGCGGTCCGGGAAACGAAGGTGGAGCGAATAACCTGGTGCACCTCCGCCGTGGGCTTTTCGCCGGTATAGGGAAAGCTGAAGGCCCAGTTCCCTCCCTGAAAGGTCACCTGACCTAGTTCCCTGGCGAAGTAATGGTGCCCAATCAGCCAGCCACCCCAAATTAGCGCGCCCAGGATGACTAGCGCCCATACGTCCAGGTTAATTATCGGGATGTTGGGTCCTTGCAGCCGGTCGGCCAGCCAATAACCGCTAATCAGGTAGATCAAGCCGCCCGCTACCAATAACAGCAATCCTTGGAGCAAGGAACCGCTGCTGCGGGCTTCGGGCTTCACTACCACTCCGTTCAGCTCATCCACCGGGACCAGGACCGTTTCGTCACCCTTCTGACCCTGGGAAAAAGAGATGATCCGTTGGTTGGTGGTTACCAGCAAACGTCCGGTGGCGCTGGGCTCTTGGGAAATGCCATCGGCCGGAGTAAAGGAGTGTTTCACCCACTCCTGCGGCAGCAGCGGAACGCCGCGAATTCGGGTAAGATAGCTGGGTGAACGGGTCTGCTCTGGTAACAATTTACTCCTCCCCCGAAGGTACTATCCGGATATGCTAGCATAGAACTTTTCCGGACCGCACGCTGGTCGCTCTGCGACAACAAAGGAATTCTTGGACCGGAAGGGGCGTCGGCCTGTCCTCGCCCCGCCTAGCCGATCGACACTGGAAGGGCCCCGGATGACGGGGCAACTGATAAGGAATAGGAGAGGGATATGACCTTGCCAAACCCCGGATCCTGGCAAGCCATCTTGGAAAAGGAAGCACCCCAGCTATTTGAAGATGTATCCGCTGTTCGCGACCACGTTTTGGCCGATGGCGCTCTTTCCCTAAAGGTCAAAGTCTTGATGACCAGGCTGTGCGATGCTCTGTTGGCCCATCCGGAAGGGGTTGCCAACATCGCCAACCGGGCCCGGGCCGCTGGCGCGACTGAGGAAGAAATCGCCGAGACCGTAGGAGTTGCTTTCGTGATGGGTGGTACTCCGGCGCTGGTGACCGGGGCCAACGCTTTTAATCGCTAACCTGACACCACGGCCCGCCAGATGCCTGGGACAAACGTTAAACAACCGGTAGGATCAAAAAATGCCATGGATAGCTGAGATTCCCTCGGGCGAGGCAGGCTTGCCTGCCATTTTTCAGGCGATATCCCTCCACCCCGAGGGGCTGGAGCAGGTAAAGCAGCTGAACGAGACTTTAGCATTCGGCAGTTCCGCCTTGAGTCGGGTTCAGGAAGAAGCCATTGCAACTGTGGTCGCCGCTGCCAACCAATGCCGGTATGGAGCCTTGACCCACGGAGGGTTCCTGCGGCTCCACTCCGGTGACGAGCAGCTGGCCAGCGCTTTACTGGCCGATTACTCCCAATCGGGGTTGGGTGAAGGGGACCAGGCGATGTTGGAGTTTGCGGTAAAGCTAACCGGCGAGCCGGCGGCAGTGCACCGGGATGACGTGGAGAGATTAAGGGATGCCGGATTTGATGACAAGGAGATTCTTTCCATCGTTCTGATAACCGGGCTGGTTAACTTCATGAACCGGCTGGCCCAGGGATTGGGTGTCGAGGTGCCTCAGGCTTACCTGGGTGGAGTAATGCAGTGGCTGGCGAGTCCGGCTAGGGACCAAGATTGGCTCCTTAACCCTCCTTAAGCGGGTGTTTAAAAAGCCTCGCGCATTGCCCGCGCTAGAATAGAGAAATGCGCGTCCTGGTTTGGCCTGACAATAGCCCCTTCTCCCTTGATGGGAGAAGGTTGGGATGAGGGTGATCCCCCTCACCTCACTCCTCTCCCACAAGGGGAGAGGAAGCTGAAGCCCAAACCGGCATAACAGTTGGAGCCTGGAAGTCCAGGAACTTTTAAAACCCGCTCTTAGAGCGCTAGATTGCTT
>JAKZUA010000134.1:0-5329 GCA_047516825.1 Dehalococcoidia bacterium | reverse complement strand
GCCCCCAAAGAGTGGCGTCGCCCTTGGCTACTCCGGAAGTCAGGCACCAAATCCAGCGCTTCTCTCAAAGTCATCATCCTCCCCTCCCGCTTAAACTGGTAATAATTTTATACTATTTTGAGAAAATGAAAAGGCCCTGAGCGGTAATAGACACCGGCATCGATGACCACCCGGACCTCAACAGAGCGGGTGGTATGAACTTCACTGGAGGCCCAGAAAGCAAATTTGACGATAAGGCAGGCCACGGGACCCACGTGGCCGGCACGGTCGGAGCCCTCGACAACGATTTCGGCGTAGTAGGCGTGGCCCCCGGGGCCAATCTTTGGGCCGTCAAAGTTTGCAAGAACATTTGCTTGACAAGTGACATGGTCGCCGGCATCGACTGGGTGGCCGAACGCAAGGCGGAATATAAGGCCGATGATGACGATAGCGACCCGGGTATCAACTTCGCCGTGGCCACCATGAGCATCGGCCACAGCGATTACACGCGGGATTGTCCCGCCGGCTCTGGGGCAGTCCACGTGGCTTTCTGCGGTCTGGTGGACGAAGGGGTGGTCGTCACCCTATCAGCGGGCAACGCCGCGAGGCTGAAGAATGACTATCCTGAGGTCATATCAGTGGCTGCTATAGCCGACTTTGACGGTAAGGGCGGGGCCGACGCCACATTTGCGGAGTGCAGCGTGGGCAGCGAGGAGGACGACAGCCTGGCCGACTTCAGCAACTACGGGGTGGATATAGCGGCTCCAGGGTGGTGCGTCTTCTCTACCTACAAGGATGGCGGTTTGGCCTGGCTGAGCGGCACCTCCATGGCCACGCCCCACGTCGCGGGCGCGGTGGCCCTTTACTTGCACGCGCACGGTCTTGCCCCGGCTACGGACGCAGCGGGGGTGAACGCTATCAAGGATGCCATCATCACAGCGGCGCTGCCCGAAGGGACTGACCACTTGGCGGGTGGTCACGTTTGCAGCTACAACAACGAGAAGGGCTCTTCCGAGCCGATGCTGTTTGTCAACGCTTTGACCGGGAGCCAGGACACCGATCATGACGGATTCCACGGTGGTGGCGCCTGCGATTTGGCGGGCGCCGACATCACTGACCCGGTGATCTCTGGTTCAGGGTACAGCAACGTTACGGCGACCTCGGCTGACATCACCTGGACCACTGATGAGGCTAGCGACAGCGTGGTCAATTACGGCACTACCACCGCTTTGGGATACACTGCCTCGGTCGCCGACCTGGTGACCAGCCATCTGGTGGGGTTGTCGGGACTGACTGCGGAGACGACCTACTACTATGAGGTGCAGTCCACCGACGGCAGCGCCAATACCGCCATCGACAACAACGGCGGGGCCTACTACAACTTCACCACCTTGGAGGCCGACACTACTGACCCGATGATCTCTGGTCCAGGAGCCAGCAACATCACCGCGACCTCGGCTGACATTGCTTGGACCACTGATGAACCCGCCGACTCAAGAGCGGATTACGGGCTCACTACGAGTTACGGCTCGGATGTGACAGACGCAACCTTGGTCACCAGCCACAGTATGACTCTCACGGGGCTTACTGGCGGGACCGAATATCACTACAAGGTGACATCGAAGGACGGCTCGAATAACTCGGCATCCTCAGGGGACTTGACCTTCACCACCGCGGCGGCACCGAGCGAGCCTACTACAGTTAATGTCAGAACCGTCAGCTACTCGACCTCGGGCGGGCAGAATGGAGACAAGCACCTGTCCATCACCGTGGCCCTGGTGGACGACCTGGGTAGTCCGGTCGGCGGCGCCTCTGTCTCCATTGACCTGTACCGTAACTTAGCCTACGTCACCTCAGGCACTGCCCCGACGGGTGCCAACGGCATGGTGGCCTGGACCCTGAATAACGCGGCGTCCGGTTGCTACACTACCATGGTCACCGATGTAACCGCCACGGACCTAACCTGGGATGATGCTACCCCGGCGAACTCAGTCGAACACAAAGGCGGCTCCTGCCCTTCGAGTTAATCGTGTGAAACTGACCAGGGGCCCGGATATTGCTGGCCCCTTTTCTTTGCGGCTAAAGCGGCTGCTTGCGGGGCAGACCCGGCCGGCGGGGATATTCCGCTGGAGTGGGGCTAACCTTCTCCACCGTCACCAGAATTCGATTGTCGGTGAGGCCGGTTAACCCCACCGGAATAACCCTTTCCCAACGGCCGCCCAGCAGTTGCAAGGCCCGTTGGGCGCTCTCCATCTCCTGCTGGATGCCGCCGTGCTTCCAAGTCACCACCTTGCCCCCAACGCGGCACAGGGGCAGAGCATACTCCAGCAGCGCCGGCAGCTTGGCCACGCCCCGGGCCAGCACCAGGTCGAACCTTTCCCGCGTCTCCGGGGCCCGTCCCAACTGCTCTGCTCGCGCGGTAAGCACCGTCACATCGGTCAGCTCCAGCACCTGGAGCAGATGGCGCAGAAAGGCGGTCTTTTTGCCCACCGAGTCGGACAGCGTCAGCTGAAAGTCCGGGAGGACCAGCTTTAGCGGCAGACCGGGGAATCCAGCTCCGGCTCCAATGTCGACTATTTTCCCAGCGGCGGGCAATCCCTCGGGAAAGGCCAAGCAGCAGGTAAGGGAGTCTAAAAAATGCTTGACCTGGACCTCCGAATACTCGGTAATAGCGGTCAAATTGACCCGCTGGTTCCATTGGTGCAGCTCGCGGTAATAGGTTTCAAACTGAGCTAACTGACGGTCAGTCAGCTTTATCCCCAATTCCAGCGCGCCGTCGGCCAAAAGTTCCATAGATTCAGCCATCGCCGACAATTATACCCTGCCCGGCGGGGGCTCCGGGATAGGAAGGGCTGAAGGGGCCATCTAACCCGGCTATTTTCTTCACGGTTATTTTTTGATTGACACCCAAATGGGCTATCCGTAGAATTAGCGCCACATACCCGGCATCAGAGCCTGGGCTGGAACGGCTGGGATTGGAAGTCCGGTTGCGGGCGGTTGATCCCGGGTCAAGGCTACCCCAACTAAGCGTCGGGCACGGAGGCGAAATGGCGACTAAGGCTTACTTGTTGGTGGAAACCGCAGTGGGAAAAACCCGAGACGTGGCCAGCACCCTGCGGGAGTTGAATGGCATTGAAACGGTGGATGTGGTCACCGGTCCCTATGACATCATTGCGGTCATCAGCGGTGACGACATGTCGGTGGTGGGCAACCTGGTGACCGAAGGCATCCACACTGTGCCGGGAGTGGTCCGCACCGTAACCTGCGTCGCGGTAGGGACCTGAGGCCCAATAGTCCCGCCTTTCCAGAAATAGAGGAGCATTTCAGTGGAGTTCAAGTTTAGCGCCGAAGATGACGCGTTTCGCCGGGACCTGCGGGAATTTGTGCAGCAGTCCCTCCCCCCGGATTGGGAGGGCGGCGGGCGCTGGCCGGAGGAATGGAACTGGGAGCAGACCAGAGCGATGCGGCGGGAGCTGGCCCAAAAGGGCTGGCTGACCATGCACTGGCCGGAGGAGTACGGCGGGCAGAACGCATCGCCGGTCCGTTCGGCGATTTACAACGAGGAGCTGGCCTACATGAGGGCGCCCGGCCGGGATATTTTCGGGGTTCGCATGCTGGGACCTACCCTGATGATCCATGGGTCCGAGGAGCAGAAGCAGACCCATTTGCCGCCGATAGCTCGCGGGGAAGTCCAGTGGTGTCAGGGGTACAGCGAACCGGAATCGGGCTCGGACCTGGCGTCGCTCAGCACCCGGGCGGTGCGGGATGGCGACGATTACATCATCAACGGAGCGAAAATCTGGACCACGCTGGCCCACCGAGCCGACTGGATTATGTGTCTGGCGCGCACCGACCTGGAGGCCCCCAAGCATCGGGGGATAAGCTTCATCCTGGTCGACATGAAAACTCCCGGAGTCCAGGTTCGACCCATCATCAACATGTCCGGCGGGCATGAGTTCAATCAGATCATCTTTGATAACGTCCGGGTGCCGCGTCGGAACGTGGTCGGCGAAGAGAATCGTGGCTGGTACGTGGCGGTGACCCTGCTGGACTTTGAGCGTTCGGGCATAGATTATTCAGCCATGTCCCGCCGCCTGCTGGATGAAATTTGCGAATACGCCGGAGAAACCCGACAAAATGGGCAGACGCTGATGCAAACCCCCTGGGTGCGCAACCTGGTCGCCGACCGGTACATCGAAACCGAAGTCGCCCGGTTGATGGCATACAACGTCGCCTACATGCAGGGAGAGGGCCTGGTCCCCAACAAGGAGGCCTCCATGAGCAAGGTCTTCGGCAGCGAGACCTTGCAGCGGACTACCGTGGCCGGCATGGAGATTCTGGGTATGTATGGCGCTTTGGGTCGCGACGAGAAGTGGGCGCCCCTCAGCGGCCGGATGCAAGAGCACTGGATGATAGCCTTCTCCCACAAAATTGCCGCCGGAACCTCGGAAGTGCAGCGGAACATCATCGCCGGGCGAGGCCTGGGCCTGCCCCGGGGTTGAACGCTCCACGGCCGTTACTTCATCGGTCCTCTTCTTGCTCCGGCTGTCCCGCCGCTAAATTCCCGTCAGCTCCTCAACCTCCATCCCTCTAGTCTCTTCGGGCCGGTCAATCGGCGGCCAAGGCTCCCAATTCCTGTTCCTCCAGTTCAGCCTCCCGGCAGCGGCGCATAATCCGGAAGATGGTCCGAACCGTCACTGAAAATCGCTCCGCCGCCTCGTCCACCGTGAGATTTTCCAGCCGCATGGCGGTTAGCACTATCAGGTCTTTACTGAACCTCCGGTAGCGCTGGAACCAGGCGGGATCGTCGTACTTGCATTGGGGCAAGGGGCAGTTGAGGCACGATAGGGATACCTCGCAACCGGTGTCTTCGTAGTGAAAAAAGTCGGGGACTGCATCGACCGTGGTACGGGTAGAAATAGTCCTGGCCATCTCATTCTCCGGAACGTTTGTTCTATTAAAACGTAAGTATAGAACGGGTGTTTTGAGAATGTCAACCGTTTGACCAGGCAAATTTGACGCTCATTTCAGCCCTTGTTATATTGCCAGCGCCCGTATCAAATCGGCAAATGTACCATTGTTAGTTTCTAGAGCAGCTGAGGAGGAAGAGAGAATGACCGAATACGAAACCATGACCTATGAGCGTAAGGGCAAGATAGGCTACATCATGCTGAACCGGCCCCAGTCGCTTAACGCGGTCAACGACCAATTCGAGCGGGACCTGCCCGATGCTCTGCTGGAGTTCGACATCGACGAGGATGCCTGGGTGGCCATAATCCACGGGGCGGGCCGCTGCTTCTGCGCCGGCGCCGACATCAAGCAGCGCTTGGTCAACATGACCCCTCAGCAG
>JAKZUA010000133.1:0-7301 GCA_047516825.1 Dehalococcoidia bacterium | reverse complement strand
CAGTCCTGCGCCAGATAGCCCTCAATTTGCTGAAGCAGGAGTCCAGCCTTAAACGGGGACTTCAAGGTAAACGGCTGAAAGCCGGCTGGGTTGAGGATTACCTACTCAAAGTGCTCCTTGGTTAAGACGCGATTGCCCTGAAGTTCCTGCTCTAGATCCTGATAATCTCGGAAAAAGTCTCCAGCACGAAGTTCTTCGCCTCGTTCCGCCCTTTGTGCCGCATCAAGATGCTCTTTATTGAAATAGTAGCCAGTAATGGTACCAATTATCGCTGAAGAGAATCCAATGACGGCTGTTAGATAAGTTTCCCTTGCATATAAAGCATACGCTACCAGACTCATGAGAGCTACCACTAGGAACAGTGCCATTAGATTTGAAACATGGGCCGCTGAACCAATGAAATTCCTGATACCCGTAAAGGTCTCCCTTAGAACCCCCATAGTGGCAACAACAATAACATAGGTTTGGTAAACCCACTAGATAGTAATTGACATATAGCACCGCTGCACTGCAAGCCGCGCTGCCGATTTTGTGGTAAATTATTCCTTACTGGCACCCTTCTTGGTGTAAGTATTAGCTTTGCCCCCGGGCATGGAGGAATTGATGCTGGATTACAAGCCCAATCTGGTGCTTTCCACAGAGGAGTACAAGGTGGTCGGCACCAGGCCAATACGTCACGATGGTCCCGACAAGGTGTTGGGTCGGGCTCGCTACGCTGCCGATATTCACCTGGCCGGGATGCTCCACGGCAAAATCCTGCGCAGCCCCCACGCTCACGCGCGAATTAAGAGCATCGATGCCGCCCGCGCTCTGGCGTTGCCCGGAGTGGAGGCGGTGGTGACGGCGGCGGACCTGCCCGAGGTGTCCGCAGCGGTCGCGGACCTAGAGGAAGAGGCCACTGTCAACTACGGCTTTTACAGCCGTAATATCCTGGCTAGAGAGAAGGCTCTGTATCCGGGGCATGCTATCGCGGCAGTAGCAGCCACCAGCCCAGCGCTGGCGGAGCAGGCCCTAGAGCTCATCGACGTGGATTATGAGGTGCTGACCCCGGTTCTGGACGCTGACCAGGCGATGAAAGATGGCGCTCCCCTGGTCCACGAGAGACTGATGACAATGAGCAGCCCGGCCATGCGTCACGGTGGGTATAGCTCGGGAGACGAGGGAGACGGCTCCAACGTGGCCAATCACTTCGAGTTTCGCTTGGGAGACCCGGAGCAGGGATTCAAAGATGCCGACGTCATCATTGAGCGAGAGTATCATACCAAGGCGGTGCATCAGGGCTATATCGAGCCCCATTCCGCCACCGCCCAGTGGAACACCGATGACACGGTGACCATTTGGGCCAGCAGCCAGGGGCATTTTGCTCTCCGCGACCACACCGCCAAGATTCTGGGCGTGTCCGTGTCCCAGGTTAAGGTCATACCCATGGAGATCGGTGGCGGGTTCGGCGGCAAAGGGCAGGGTGGCTGTTACCTGGAGCCCGTGGTCGCCGCGTTATCCCGCAAGACCGGCCGGCCGGTTAAGATCGCCATGAGCCGCGTCGAGGTTTTCCTGGGCACCGGCCCCACCTCGGGAACTCATATCAAGGTAAAGCTGGGAGCGACCAACGACGGCAAGCTGACCGCCGCCGAGGCTACGCTAATCTACGAGGCCGGCGCCTTTCCGGGCTCGCCGGTGCCCTCGGGCTGCCGCACCATGTTCGCCCCTTACCAAATCCCCAACGCCTTTATCGAGGGGTACGATGTGGTAACCAACGTGCAGAAGGCCGCGGCCTACCGCGCTCCCGGCTCTCCGCCAGCCTCCTTCGCGGCCGAACAGGCCATCGACGAGCTAGGTGGCAAGCTGGGGATGGATCCGGTGGAGTTCAGGCTGCTCAACGCGGCTAAAGAAGGCAGCCGCCAGGCCACCGGCCCTGTCTTTCGCAGAATCGGCTTCCAGGAAATTCTTCAGGCGGCGCAGCAGCACTCCCATTTGGCGGCGCCGCTGGAGGGAGCCAACCGGGGTCGGGGCATCGCCGCTGGGGCCTGGTTCAACGGTACCGGGCCGGCCAGCGCGGTGGTGAGCGTCATGCCCGATGGCAAGGTCAGCCTGGTGGAGGGATCGCCGGATATCGGCGGCAGCCGAACCGCCATGGCCATGCACGTCGCCGAGGTACTGGGCATCGCCGCCGAGCGGGTGAAGCCCTCCATTGCCGACACCGATTCCATTGGCTACAGCTCCGGCGCCGGAGGCAGCGGCGTTACCTTCAAGATGGGCACCGCCGTCTATCAGGCCGCCGAGGACGTGAGACGACAGATGGTGGAGCGGGCGGCCAATATCTGGGATGTTTCCGCTGAAGATGTGGAGTACCAGGACGGGCTGCTGTCCCACAAGTCCGACCCGGAGCTGCGGCTGAGCTTTGATCAGCTGGCCCGCCGCCTCAATGGCACCGGAGGTCCCATCGTCGGACGCGGCACGGCCAACCCGGGCGGTGTGGGCAACGCCTTTGGCCTGCACATCGTCGATGTGGAGGTGGACCCGGACACCGGTAAAGTGGAGATTCTGCGTTATACGGCGCTACAGGATGCCGGCAAGGCCATCCATCCCAGCTATGTCGAGGGACAGATTCAGGGGGGAGCCGTCCAGGGCATAGGATGGGCGCTGAACGAAGAGTATTACCTCAACGACACCGGTCAGATGATGAACTCCAGCTTCCTGGACTACCGCATGCCCACCAGTCTGGACCTGCCGATGATCGACACGGTCATCGTGGAAGTCGCCAATCCGGGACATCCCCTGGGGGTCCGAGGAGTGGGAGAGGTATCGTTGGTGCCGCCGATGGCGGCGGTTGCCAATGCTATCCACGATGCCCTGGGCGTCCGGATGGAACATTTGCCCATGAATCCCGGAAGCGTGCTGGAAGCTCTGTGGGAAAAGCCGGGACCCGGCGGCTAAAGATGAAAACGGTGGGAAATTTCGAAAGTAGAGTAGGGGCACGGCATGCCGTGCCCCTACCGCTTATCCAGAATCCCCAGGTCCTCAGCGGACACATTGTCCTTCGCTAGAACCCCCGCTGCGAACCCCCGCGCCGACGCCGTAGTCATCGGCGGCGGACCGGGAGGCAGCACGGCGGCCACCATGATGGCTCGCCAGGGTTTATCCGTGATTCTGGTGGAGCGGGAGAACTTCCCCCGAGAGCATGTCGGCGAGTCCCTGCTCCCGGCCAGCATCCCGGTGCTGGAGGAATTGGGGGTGCTTCCGGCGGTGCAGCAGGCCGGATTCCTGCCCAAATATGGGGCCACCATGGTTTGGGGCCGGCAGAGCGAGCCCTGGAGCTGGTACTTCCGCGAAACCAACCGCCGCTACCCCCACTCCTACCAGGTCTGGCGTCCCCAATTCGACCAGCTACTCCTGGATAATGCCCGAGCCCGCGGAGTCGATGTTCGGGAAGGCCACCAGGTAACGGCGGTAGATTTTTGCGATGGCGAGTCTTCCCAGATTCAAAACAGCGCCGGTGTTCACTACCGCGCCGCTGATGGCCGGGAGGGAGTGGTCCGCGCCCGTTTTGTGGTGGACGCCAGCGGGTCCAGCGCCCTGTTGAGCCGCCAGCTGGGTTTGCGAAGCTGGGACCCCTTTTTCCAGAACCTGGCGGTCTATGGCTACTTCACCGGAGGGGAGGCCTTACCTTCCCCAGACCAGTCGAACATCTTCATCGAATCCTACGCCCAGGGATGGCTTTGGAACATCCCGCTGCACACCGGGCAAACCGGAATCGGGGCCGTGGTGGACAGCCAGGCGGGACAGAAAGGCATGTCCGGTCAAGGGGTGGAGCGATTCTTCTTCGAGCAAATAGCCCAAGCTCCCCACTCCTCCAATCTGCTGCGGGACGCTCAGCTGGTCTCGGGCCCCTTTGTGGTTAAGGACTGGTCCTACAGCAGCCAGCCGGTGGTGGGCGACAACTATATTCTGGTGGGTGATGCCGCCTGCTTCGTGGACCCTCTGTTTTCCTCCGGGGTGCATCTGGCCCTGATGTCCGGCGTGCTGGCCGCCGCCTACGTGACCAGCGCCTTGAAGGATGCCGCCCTGGGCCAAGCTGCCAAGACCGTTTACCAGGAGTTGTACTTTCGGGAATACAGCCACTTTCGAGAGCTGGCCAAGCTTTTTTACTCTAGCAATCGAACGGTCGACTCTTATTTCTGGGAAGCCCGACGGCTGCCGGGAGCTGAAAAAGATTCCAGTCCCCGCCGGGCCTTTATCCAGTCGGTGGCTGGTCAACCTCCCCGAGGCTACGAGCGCGCCGTATTGGAGCGGGGTCAACTACCATCGGACTTCATGTCGGAGATTGGGGAGATTCAGGGAGAACGGGCCCGCCGCAGCGCAGAAGCCAAGGCGGCATTGGCGGGTACGGGAACAGCCGGCCCGGTCCTTAACCAGCTCGTTCCGATCTTGTCCCAAGGAGTCAGGGTCGAGCGAATGCCGGTGCTCGGGGACGGACAATTCCGGTGGGGTTACGTCCTAACCACTCCGGACAAGCCAGAGGGGACCGAGTGCAGCCCCCTGGTGGCGGCGCTGCTATTTGAGATGCAGGAAGCGGCTACAAAGGAAGGAGCCCCAGTGGAAGCGCTGCTGGAGAATCTCCAACGTCAGTTCAGCAGCATGGCACCGGAGAAACTGGAAAAAGACCTGCTGGCCACCATTGGCATCCTTTATACTGACGGGGCAATCGACCAGTTAAAGGATAGAGAATCTGGTTTCCGGAGTTAAACCCCATGTGCCGAAGCATAAAGACCTTGCGGCGTCCCGGCGAAACGCCCAGCGACGAAGAGATTAGCGATGCCGCCTTGCAGTTTGTCCGCAAGATTAGCGGCTACCGCCAGCCATCCAAGGCGAACGAGACGGCATTTAACACCGCCGTGGCCGATATCGCCCGAGCCTCCCGGCGGATGCTTGATTCGCTGACCGCTAGCCGCTCTTCGAAATAACTCTAAACTAGGTTCAAAGTCAAACCCACAGGGGTTCTAACGGCGTCCAGGTAGATCCCACCTTGGATTAGGTGGAGGCCTGAAATATTTCCTCCCACCCCTTGGCCAACCGGCCGAAGCGGACTAGACCAAGACCCCGAAACCGGATTTAGTGCATATCTCGATGCGGTTTCCATCCGGGTCGTTAAGATAGAAGGCCCTCTGGCCATCATTCCTGGTCTGGATCTCGGTGCACTCAATCCCCATTCCCCCCAGCTCCTGGTGAGCGGTGTCGATCTCGTCCACCTCGAAGGCGGTGTGATGGGACGGCGCGGAAGGGGCGTCCGGGTTTTCGATTATGTGCACCATGGCTCCGCTGGGCAGCTGGAGCCAGTAAAGATGGTCGCCGTTAACCATCTTGGGTATCTGCATCAATCCCAGGACTTCCTGATACCACTTCAATGCGGCGTCCTTGTTCTTCACGTTATAGGTTATGTGGTTAATGTGCCTCAGTCTAGTCGCGCCTTTTAGCATATTATCCTTTACCTCCTGCTGGGTCGATGCTACCTGTCATGATGCCGCAAATACCGGTTTATGCACTGATGGTTGAGGAAAATGTTATCGACCAGCTTAAATGCCATTATGGACCGGGCCATCATAGACCGGATTGCTTACCGGTTCAACAGTGTGACGGTCTGGGCAGGGTCTTTCGATTGCTTTGCTTCGCGCGCAATTACTCTGGAGATAACCGAAAGACCCTGCGGTCTGGGAGGGCTGCCCGGCTTGGGTTGGAGAAAATTGCCATCCTAAACTGTGGCGGGTCCCAGTCCGCCCAGTTCAATGGGCTGGGCCTCGTCATCCCCCGGCCAGGGCGGGACCGTAAAGCAAAGGAAACGCAGCGCTTCGGCATCGGAGGCGCTGAACTGAAATCGCCAGCGAGGGGGAATAACCAGACTGTCCCCCGGTTTGACCGCTACCGCGGCATATAAGGCCGGGTCCGCGTTGGGAGGACACCGCCACACCTCTCCGCTTCCCTGCAAAACGTACCAGACCTCCTCTATCGTTTGATGCCAAACCGGTCGGGAAACCTGGCCTGCCGGTAGAGTGACTTCGACCATGCTGGCTGCGCTGGCCTGATGCCTCTGGTCGATCAGCAAACGAATCTCAGACCCATCGGGAGCGGTAACATCCGGTAGAGCTGAGCGACTAGCCAGGGCCGGAATTTGGATGGAGTGGCGCTGAGTCATATAAATCACCCAACTTTTTTAGAGAGGTTCTTGCTACCCGGTCAGCGGCTCGCCGACCCAGCTCCAGTAGGGAACTGCCAGCAGCAAGGAGACCGCGATGGTAACGACGACCATGATCAGCCCAAATCTCAGCACATCCCTAGCCCGTATCTGCGCCCGCTGGAAGATCATTATGCTGGCGGCGCTACCCGCCGGGTAGTACACCACCGAGTCGCCGACGACTACCGCTACCATGCCGCAGACCAGGGGATTCAAGCCCAGGGACAGGCCGGTTGCCATTACGACCGGGATCACCAGGGCCAGGTAACCGGCGATGTTGGGTAGGACCATCCGCACTCCGGCACAGGCCACCGCAATGGCTAACAATAAAAGCATCGGTTGCTGAGGTAGACTGCCCACGGTCCCGACCAAGGTCTGGGAGAACCAACTGGCGCCGCCGCTCGCTACCAGGGCGTTGGCCAGGGATAGGGATGAGGCGATAACAATGAAATTGCTCCAGCCGACGTTTCTCTCGAAATGCTGCCAGGATAAGATCCCGATCACCGGGGTGAGAATAAATACCAAGGCAATCAACGCGGGGATCGCCGGATGCAGCCCGTGGGCGAAGTCGGTGATCCACAGCAAGGATGTACCGGCGACGATGATCGCTGCCCGAATCTCTATCGGTTTTAAGGGACCGGACGCCAGTCCGGAAAAGTTGGCTCGGTTTTCCAACTTAAACCCAGCCCGGTGGAGAAGGTAGAGAAGAAATCCTCCCACAACCAGGTTCGCGTAGAAGGGAACGCTCATCAGGACAAACCAGCGGGTCCAGGAAAATCCTCCCAGCAACTCCGAGGCCACCACCGGGGTTATACCCCCCGCCAGGAGGGCGGTAGATGCCAGGCGATTCAGGACCCCCATGGCGAGCATTAGGGCATGGTTCATCGGATGCTCTTTGGGAACTTGCCAGTGGTCCATGACCTGCTCGTAAATGTGGCCCAGTGGCATTCTCGGCGAGCGCCGACGGAGGCCCAGGCAATTGCCAGAGGAGCGGAACGGGGACACTCCATCCCAGTAGCTTTGGCATTAGAGCAGCTCCCCCGTCTCTAATGCTCCATTCAAAGTAGTAAACTCG
>JAKZUA010000132.1:0-5738 GCA_047516825.1 Dehalococcoidia bacterium | reverse complement strand
GTCATTGGCTTGAGCGGCCAGAGCCAGGGCCTCCTCCCGAGTGTTCACTTCTCCCGCGGCCCTGGCTTCATTTATCTTCTCAAGCAAGAGGCCGACCTTGGGGCCGGGCTCCAGGCCCAACTCCTGCATCAGGTCATGTCCGGTCACCAGCCTTTGGATCTTTTCGGAGGCTTGCTGACGGGTACCGGATTCGAGAATATGCGCGATTATTTTAGCATGCTCTCCCCATTGGTCGGGCATTAATTCTGGACCTTTTGCGGCCAGATAATCGGCCAATGCCAGATAAAGGGTATCGATGGCCACCTCGCCTAGATCTCGAAAATAGCGGTAGATAGCGCGGCTGGTGGGCAAATCCATTCCCTGCCGCATATTGCCGGGACGCAGGTGCTGCTCCACCATTTTTGAAACCATGGCGACGCCCCGGGCGCTCAATCGCAACTCGGTCAACCGCGAGGCGGCCATCTCAGCCCCCAACTCGGAATGGCCCAAAAAGCGGGTGCGCCCGGTTTTGTCTATTCCTTTGGTTTGAGGCTTGGCTATATCGTGCAGCAGGGCTGTCAGCTTGAGAATGGTGCGCCGGGTGTGGCCGTCACTGACCTTTTCCCTAAAATATTCCGCTAAATCCGGGGTCCAAGGAGCCAGCGTGTAGATGGCGGAGTTCTGGTGTCCCTTGGTCACCAACTCCGCGGTTTCCACCGAATGGAGAAGGTGCCCCCACACGTCCCAGTAATGGTATATGGGCTGATCTACCCCCTTGGTCAGGGCTAACTCGGGAATAACCCGGCACAGCAGGTCCAGCCGGTCCAGCGCCTCCAGCTGTCCCCGGGCGCCCTCCCCGGCCAGTATGGCAAGCAACTCATCCCGGAGCCGTTCTTCGGATACCCGATTTATCTGATGGGCCTCGGTCCGAATTAGCCGCGCCGTGTCTGGCTCTAGGCGAAAGCCCAGTTGAGCGGCCAGCCGGACCGCCCGCAGCAGACGGCCCGGATCATCCCGGAATACGCTGGATGATATCGCGCGGACCCTTTTTTCTGCCAGGTCTCGAATCCCGTTATAGGGATCGACAACCCGTTCCCGCCACTGGCCGGAGGTCCAATCCGCCAGGGGTAATGCCATGGCATCTACAGTGAAGTCCCGCCGTGCCAAGTCCTCCTCGATGGTCGTGGAAAAACCAGCCACGTCGATGGTTAATGCATCGCCTAACCCATCGGTTATCCCAGCCCGGCCTAAAAGGCCCGGCGGTTCCAGAGTAGCGGGCGCCGGGGCGGGAAGGACCACGCGGGCTATTCCCCGCTGGGGACTCAAGGGCACGTAGGAACCGCCCAATTCCTTGGCCAGCCCACGAGCTAGGACTTGGGGATCGCAAGAAACTGCCACGTCCAGGTCACCAGCCGCCCGGCCCAAGAGAGAATCTCTCAGGTAGCCGCCCACCAGAAAGACGGCGCAGTCCTGGGCGGAGAAGAATTTTACTAATTCAGTAACAATAGCCGAGGAGTCCTTGCCCTTGGCTTAACCAACATGAAGCAACCAACTGATAACGACCCATGTTATTCGGAAGGAGCCCTTTGACTCGGCTCAGGATAAACTCCGCGACTGAGGAATCTAAATCCTAGGCCCTTAAAACCTCATGAGTCAGTACAGCAGTTGCACCTTAGCCAATAGCGACAGGACCGTTTGCCCAGGGACTTTAGATCCCTCGCTACGTTCGGGATGACATTTAGAGATAATTACTAAAGGCAGCGCTCGGCATGCTCACGCTTGGTCCGGCGGCTCGCCTGGATCGGCGGTTGGGCCGTCCGGTTGGTCTGGTTCGTCCGGGCCCTCCGCCGAGCTGACTTTGCGATACTCCGGCTCTCCCTCCGGATTGTAGGTCACCTTCCAGAGGGTATCCCGAGAAACCAGCCGGTCGATATAGAGGTAGCCGTTAAGATGGTCTGTTTCGTGTTCTAATGCTTGAGCCAGGAGTCCTTCCGCCTTGATCCGGATTACTTTCCCGTTCAAGTCCAGCGCCCGGGCCCGCACCCTTTCGGCCCGCTTGACCGTTCCCCGATAACCGGGGATGCTCAGGCAGCCTTCTTCCACCTCCCGTTCCCCTTCCCGCCGTATAATTTCCGGATTGATTAAAACTATTGCTTCCTCCCAATCTGGCAGTTGAATAACCGCCACTTTGCGCAGCGATCCCACCTGATTGGCGGCTAACCCCACCCCCTGCTCCTCATGCATGGTCTCGATCATGTTGTGGATGTAATTCCGGAAATTGTTGGGAATGGGGTTAATTTTCCTGGCCTGACGGCGCAAGATGGGGTCGGGCAGGAAACGCATGGGCAGAAGGGCCACTGGGTACTACCTCATTCGCCAGGCTGGTTTATTGGAATCGAAGACGAATTATACCAAAATTAGATCCAGCGCTGTTTGATGTGGTAAAGCGCCAGCCTGGGGCCTTACAGCAGATGCGCTGGGTCGACGTCCAACACAACCTTGGGTGGCAGCCTCACGTCTTCCAGGAAACGGTGCAAATTACGGCCCCTAACCAGCAGATTCCAACGATAATGGCCACGAATCCGCTCCGGTATCCCCGGAGCCGGGCCGGCAATCTCCACGTCGGCCAACCCCCGAGCCGCTACCCTCTGCCGCAGCAGCCGGGCCAGCGCCGTCGCCTGACGCTGGCAGGCCGTGGCGCTGAGGTCCTGAAACCTGATCTGGGCCAGCTGGTTGAAAGGGGGATTTCCTTGCAATTGGCGAGCCTGAATTTCTTGCCGGTACATGGCGGTGTAATCCTGCGCCGCCGCCGCCGCGACCGCATAGTGCTCGGGATTGTAGGTCTGGATGATTACCCGGCCTGGATCCGGGCCCCGGCCGGCCCGGCCGGCGACCTGGCAAAGCAGGCTGAAAGCCCTTTCACCGGCTCTAAAATCGGGTAGATGCAGCCCCACATCGGCCAGGATAGCGCCGACCAGGGTCACCTTGGGGAGGTCCAGCCCTTTGGCCACCATCTGGGTGCCCACCAGCACCTGAATCTCTCCGCTGGCCAGGCCGGCCATAGTCTGCTCCGGACCAGCCCCGCTGCGGGAGGAGTCCGCGTCCCAGCGCTCAACCCGTATCCCCGGCAGCATATTGGTTACTTCGTCCACCACCCGCTGAGTGCCAATCCCCAGCTGACGAATCCGTTCCCCACCGCACTGAAGGCAGCGACGGGGCGTCCGGATGCGGCGGTTGCAGCGGTGGCAGATCAGCCGGGCTATGGTGGAGTGGAAGGTCAACGTCACTGTGCAGCTACCGCAGGTGAGAACGTATCCGCAGTCCCGGCATTGCACGAAGGGAGCGCTGCCCCGGCGGTTGAGGAAGAGTATCGCCTGATGCTTGGTGTTGACGCATTCTTTCAGTCCCTGGGTCAGCTCCCGGCTGAAAATGCTCCGGTTCCCCTCCCGCAATTCCTCCCGCATGTCGCAGATTCTTACCTGCGCCAGCGCCGGTATTTGACCTTGCCGTTGAACTTCTTGAGGATAGCCGATGCGGTCGGGTAGCTCCAGCAGGCGGGTCCGGTCCCGGCTGGTCTGGCCTGTGCTCGCTTGATAATAGGTCTCTACGTCGGGGGTGGCACTGCCCATCACCACTACTGCCCCGGTCAGACGGGCTAATTCCAGGGAGGTGGTTCGTGCGTCATACAGGGGTTGGGTTTCCTCCTGCTTGTAAGTCCACTCGTGCTCCTCGTCGATAACGATTAAGCCCAGATCAGGGACCGGGGCAAAAAGAGCGCTGCGAGGACCCACCACTACGTCGTACTCGCCGTCCCGTATTTGCCACCACTGGTCGAATTTTTCGCGAGCTTTCATCCGGCTGTGAATCACCGCCACCCGGCCCGGGAACCGCTCGGCTAGCCTGCTCACCGTTTGGGGCGTGAGGGAAATCTCCGGAACCAGGAATATGGCCTGTTGACCCGCGCTGACCACCCGCTCCATCGCCCGTAGGTACACCTCAGTTTTGCCGCTGCCCGTGACTCCATGAAGCAGGAAGTTGCGGGGATGGCGGTTCGGGCCGGTAACGGGCCCGGAGTCGGCAATGGCTTGAGCAATCCGGGTTAGCGCGTCCGCCTGCAGGGAGGTGAGGGTTAGCGGCGTTGCCGGAGAGGTTGGGCTAGCGGCCGAGTTATTGGCCGCTAGGGGTGCCCTTTCTTCCCGTATCCAATCCAGGGCCAGCAGACCCTTATCCACCATGCTCGCGCTGGTTGGGCGCCCAAACTCCTTGTTGGCCAAGCTGACCGGATATCCCTGGTTATAAGATTGGACTGCCGTCAACAGCCGGGACTGGCGGGGCGAAAGCTTCTGGCTGCCGGCAGGGTCTTTAGTTGCGCCATCTGTAGGTATCAGGTAGCACTCGTAACGGAAGGTCCTGGCTCGGGGCAAGTCTACCTGACGCCGCACCAGGCCTGCATCGACCAACCGATTTACCTCCCGGGTACCGTTGCGGCCCAGCAATTGGGTGAATTCCCCTTCGCCCATCTGCCGGGTGTTCGCCAGTTTTCGCATGGCCTCCGCGGTTTGCGGACGCCAGGAGCCCGCTAAATCCAAGGAAGCCGATTCCTCCTCGGCGGCTGGAGTAGCCGAAACTCGGGAACGCACTTGCGCCTTGAAACCGGGTGGTAAAAGGAGGGAGAGGCATTCGAAGAGGGAGCAGAAGTAGTAGCGGCTTAGCCAAAAGCCCAGCGAGAGGCCGATGGGACTGACCAATGGCGAGGGTTCCAGGGGCTGCAGTATATCGCGGGTAGTTTCGACCTGCGCCGTGGGGGATAGCTGCACCACCAATCCCTGGATCAGACGGCGACCGAAGGGGACCCAGACCAGTTGGCCTGGCTCAACGGAGAAGTTATCCGGAATACTGTAGGAAAAGGTGCGGGAATGAGAAACCGGCGCGTCGACGGCTACTTCCGCGTATCTCATGTCACGGCCATCCTGGGATGGCTTCTGAGTGGGGGGTTAGGACTGACCTGGCGTGGGGTTTCGGGGTCTCCGGACCAGAGCCTTCTCCTTGATTCGGGCGGCCCGCCCCTGCAGTCCCCGCAAGTAGTATAGCTTGGCGCGGCGCACCGAGCCTTGGCGAGTGACTTCCAGTGAATCGATTAACGGGGAATGGAGGGGAAAGATTCGCTCGATGCCGATGCCGCCGGTGATTCTTCGAACGGTGAAGTTGGCCGCCGGACTGCTACCGTTTTGGCGGCGTATAACTACGCCTTGGAAGGCCTGCACCCGCTCCCGGTCCCCTTCGCGAATGCGGAAGTTAACTCTCACGGTATCTCCCGCGCCAAAAACGGGGAACTGGGGGCTGTTTTCTGGTTTAACCAACTGCGCTGCGTCCATGCCTTTTCCCTTTTAATTGGGTTCCGGTTAATCGGGTTACAGTGGGGAAGGGAGTCTTCCATCCCCGCCTGTCCTATTTCAGAATTCGCCCCAGTTGCGTCTCGGAACCCGGCTTGAAAAGCCGAATTAAAGAATACCACATCCAAGAATACCACAGGGGCCGCGCAGTTGATACGGTAAGGCTGGACTAATCAGGGCCTTTTCATTTTCTCAAAATAGTATAAAATTATTACCAGTTTAAGCGGAGGGGAGGATGATGACTTTGAGAGAAGCGCTGGATTTGGTGCCTGACTTCCGGAGTAGCCAAGGGCGACGCCACTCTTTGGGGGCGATCCTGGCCTTGGCCACCTGTGCCATGCTGTGCGGCGCCCGCAGCTTATACGC
>JAKZUA010000131.1:0-6558 GCA_047516825.1 Dehalococcoidia bacterium | reverse complement strand
GGAACTGATCCTCGGTCTGCGGGACGCCATCGCCCCGGTCTACCGTCCGGTTTACGGCGGAGTTGGGGGCCTACCCTGGTTGGAAGATACCAGTCTGGTAATCGGCTATGCCGCCGGGGACCGGGCCTATGCCTATCCCATAAATATTTTGGACCGGCATGAAATTGTGAATGACGAGTTGCCGGGAGTGCCAGTTCTAATTTCCTACTGTCCCCTGTGCGCCAGCGGGGTAGTCTACAGCCGGAAGCTAGATGAGGAGACTCTTCTCTTTGGCAACACCAGCGCTTTGTATCAGTCGGACCTGGTTATGTACGACCACCAGACCGGCTCTTACTGGTTTCAGACCGGTGGCGAAGCAGTCGTTGGCTCCCTTACCGGTAAAAGGCTGGAACTGCTGCCCTCGGTGACTATGGCCTGGGGGAGTGGAAAAAGCTTTATCCCGACACACGGTTGCTTACCGGTACTGCTGCTTCGCCCGCGCAATTCACCGGGGCAAGATACGCCAGAGAAATGTTCTCGGGCTATGCGCAGCGGGTGAACGATAAGGAATTTGCCTTTCCGGTAAGCGAAGAGAATCTGGATGACCGTCTGCCGGCGGGCGAGGTGGTCCTGACGGCCGAGGTTAGGGAATCGGTCACGGCTTATCCCTTGGGTCCCTTAGGCAACGCAGCCGTGAATGATCGGGTGGGGCAGCAGCCCGTAGTGGTCTTTGTCAGGGAGGATAACCGGGCCGCCGGAGTTTTTTCGTCCACGGTTGATGCCCAGACCCTGACTTTTGTTTATGAGGAGGAAAGGGACGGCTTTTTTGACCGGGAAACCGGCAGTCAATGGGATGCGGCGGGGCGAAGTATCGGGGGGCCGTTGCGGGGCGCTCAGCTGTCCCGATTAGAAAGCCGCCGGGCGTTCTGGTTTTCCCTGGTGATCGCCTTTCCCCAGGTTCGGCTTTATAGTCCGTGATATCGCCCGTGAAATTCCGGGTGGACCGTCGCTGGACCAGATCAGGACGAAGGGCTCGGTTAGGTTCGTGGTGAGCCCGTCGAACCATGAACGATCGCTTCTCACACACCCTCTTAGGAAACGCCAACCGGATTGCCAGGGACGTCCGATTTAGCCAAAAGAGTGGTCCAACGGAAACGCGCGAAATCCGCCGCCGGACGGCCAACGTCAGCCGGTTTTACTTGACACCCCAAAACCGTTGTGATACCTTTCGCACGCCCAAAATCCAGGCTTTCAGCTAGGATAAAGAGGTAGTCGATGGAATCCATGGTTATAGCCCTGGCCGCCGGAGCGCTGGCCCTACTTTTCGCCGCTATTATGGCGAAGCGGGTCCTTTCCGCCGATCCGGGTACTGAGGCAATGCGCGAAATCGGCGATGCCATTAGGGAAGGATCCTCCGCGTTCCTGCGTCGGGAGTATTTAGCTCTGGTCCCCTTTGTCCTAATAATGACGATAGTGCTGGGAGTCCTAATTGACCTGATTACTCTGGGCAGCACCATACCCAAAACCGCGATTTCCTACCTGGCCGGCACCATTTGCTCCGCCGCGGCTGGGCTGGTCGGAATGAACGTGGCAGTACGGGCTAACGTTCGCACCGCCGCCGCCGCCATGGGCGGCCTCAATCCGGCGCTGAGAGTGGCCTTTTCCAGCGGCACGGTTATGGGCCTAACCGTAGTCGGCATCGGACTGCTGGGGGTCACCATCCTCTACCTTATCTTCCAGGAAATCACCGTGGTCGCAGGCTTCGGTTTTGGCGCCAGCTCCATAGCATTGTTTGCCAGGGTGGGTGGCGGAATTTTCACTAAGGCCGCCGATGTTGGGACGGACCTGGTCGGAAAGGTGGAGGCGGGCATCCCGGAGGACGACCCGCGTAACCCAGGAGTCATTGCCGACAACGTGGGGGACAATGTGGGAGATGTGGCGGGAATGGGAGCCGACTTATTCGAATCCTACGTGGGTTCTATAGTTTCTACCATCGCGCTGGCAGTGGCTGCGGCAGCGGCGGCAGGAGTAGCCGCCGGTGATACCTGGAACACGGATCGAGCGCTGCTGCCCTTTATGCTGGCCGGCGCCGGTATTCTTGCTTCGATTTTAGGCACCTTTGTGGTGCGGAGCGGCGAGCAGGCCGACTTCGGAAAACTGCTTTGGGCTTTGCGACGGGGTATCTTCGCCGCTGCGGCCCTGCTGGCAGTTTTTGCGCTGGTGATTATCCTGGTGATGCAGCTGGAATTCCTTCTGTTTTGGATCATTATTTCTGGGCTCGTTGCTGGAATCGTCATTGGTTTGGCTACCGAATACTATACGTCCTACGAATACACTCCGACCAAAAGGGTATCGGAAGCGTCTCAGACCGGAGCCGCGACTGTGATCATCAGTGGAATCGCCACCGGCATGATGAGCACGCTTATTCCGGTTATAGCCATAAGCATAACCATACTGGTCGCTTTCCAACTGGGCGGTTTTTACGGCGTGGCCCTGGCCGGTGTCGGATTGCTCTCGACCCTGGGAATCACCCTGGCCACCGACGCCTACGGACCGGTAGCGGATAATGCCGGGGGCATTGCCGAACAGGCTAAGTTGGAACCTGAAGTTCGAGAGAGAACCGACGCTCTGGACGCGCTGGGCAATACCACCGCCGCCACTGGTAAGGGCTTCGCCATAGGTTCCGCCGCTCTCACCTCCTTGGCTTTATTGGCCGCCTATGCCGCTGCTGTGGGCTTGAATGAGAATATCAACTTGCTGGAATCCACCACTATGGTAGGACTGTTAATCGGCGCCATGCTCCCCTTCCTCTTCTCAGCTTTCACGATGAAAGCGGTAGGCCGAGCGGCCTTCTCCATAGTCACTGAAGTGCGGCGGCAGTTTCGGGAGATTCCTGGGATTATGGAGGGCACGGGACGGCCCGACTATGCCCGGTGTGTTGACATAAGTACCCAGGGAGCCCTGCGGGAGATGATACTGCCCGGCGTAATGGCGGTGGTGGCTCCCCTAGCCACCGGATTTGTCCTGGGAACCGAAGCCTTGGGCGGGCTGCTCATAGGCTCCGTGGCCTCAGGCTTTATGCTGGCTATAATGATGGCCAGCGCCGGGGGCGCCTGGGACAATGCCAAAAAATACGTGGAACTGGATAATTTCGGCGGTAAGGGCTCCGAGGCTCACAAAGCGGCGGTAGAGGGAGACTTGGTCGGAGACCCTTTCAAGGACACCTCGGGGCCATCCTTGAATATCCTGCTCAAGCTGATGGCGATAGTTTCGCTGGTGTTTGCACCGGTTTTCCTAAATGTGACGCCCGTTATCCGCCTCTTTTAGGCGCCAAAAAACCGGGACAGCAAAAAGGGGGCCGGAAAACCGGCCCCTTTTCTTGACCTATATAAAGCCGTGGTCACTTTTCGCCGGCGGTCGCCAAGGCTCCGTTGACCGTGCTGAGGATAGAATCGATGTTAAATGGCTTGTTCAGCACCGCGGTGGCGTTGAGGGAATCGGCTATAGTCTGGGCGTCCAGTTCGTCCAAGGCGGTGGTGATGATCAGAGGCACTCCCGGAAGGATGCCCGACTCTTGTAGCCTTCTTGCCACCTCAATGCCGGGGATACCCGGGAGCAGCAGGTCCAGGATTACCAGGTCCGGTTTGTCCCGCAGGGCCGCCTCGATCCCGGCCTCACCGGTAGTGGTGAAGGTGGTTTCGTGGTTGTATTTTCGGAGGACGGACTTGTACAGTACCCCCAAGGGCTCTTGGTCCTCAATGATCAAAATGTGCGCCATCCGAACCGTCCTCTTGTTCCCGCGGCCTCAAACCAGCTACCCCGCCCTCTGCTAGACAGGTTAGACAGGTTTTCTCCAAGGTGCAAGGGTGTAAACCCACGCGGTTACCGGTCTTTTTAGTTAGCGAAGACCCATCCCACACCTGATTTTGGCTCCTCATTTTGGCGCAGGCATTATCTGGACTGGGCGGGCAGCCACCAGGGCGGGAAGGGCTGGCAGGGGTAGCGGGAGATAGAAGCGCACTCATCGCAATGACTTCTCACCCACGGTCTGATGAGCTAAAAGGTTCCCAGATCGATCAAACGCACATCCACGGCCCCATTGGTTACTTGCAGCAGGCCCAGGGTGCCCAGACTGCCGGTCGGGTGCCGCCGGCCGGGATAGGTGGGGCTACCCGGGTTCATCAACAGCACCCCGTCGCAATAGCAGATCAGCTCCTCATGGGTATCCCCAAAAACCACCAGGTCAACCTGCTGCCCGAATTTCTTGGCCAGCAACTCCCTGGTCCCGCTACCAGGGAACTGCAAAGAGGTTCCGTCTGGGCTGGTGGTTATGCCCGGCGTGGGCCATTGGATGTCATGGACCATCCCGATGTTCACGCCCTCCAACCCCACCACCCGAGTAGCAGCCGCCAGGCGGTCACCCTCCTCTGTCGGGTCCTCGTATCCTCTAACCGCCAAGACTGGCGCCACCGTTTCCAGGCTGTCCAGCACCCCCAGGCATTCCAGGTCGCCACAGTGGAGGATTAAATCCACACCGGCCAGAGCCTGGAAGACCTGTTTCGGCAGGTCCTGCCCGCTACCGGCGGAGTGAGTGTCCGATATCAGGCCAACCTTCATGCGGAACCGACTGCTCCGGGCTCGCCTGCGGCCGCGGGTACTGGAGCCAGCGCCCGCAAGGTTTTCATAATCGAAGACCTGCTCGCTCCGTGAGGAAAGGCGATCACGGGCATGTCGGCGCCCATTTCCCGGAAGCGTCTCAGCTTAGAGCGGCAGGTTTCGCCGTCGCCCAGCACCGTGATGTTGTCCAGCATATGGTCGGAGATAGCGTCGGCGGCCCGGCCACGATCTCCTTCGGACCAGGCTTGGCGGACGGCATCGGCCTCCCTTCGATAGCCAAAGCGGCAGAAAAGATTGTAATAGTATTGGCCCATTCCCCCGATATAGTAGGACATGTGGCTTTTGGCTTCCCTCTCCGCCTGAGCCAGCTCCTCGGGATTATCGGCCACGCAGCAGAGAATCTGCGGCGCTACGGTAATCTGGGAAATATCTCGGCCGGCGGCAGAGGCAGCTTGGGCCACCTCTTCCTTAAAATCCGGCAACCGCTGCTGGTCGACCCAAATCGGCAGCCAGCCATCGGCCAACTCCCCAGTCAGCCGCAGATTCTTGGGTCCTAAACTGGCCAGATAAATGGGCAGGTGCTGCTGTACCGGCGAGAGCCCCAGACGAAAGCGCTGCAACTGAAAGATTTCCCCTTGATAGTTGACAGGATTACCGCTCAGCGCCAAGCGGATAATCTCCAGGTACTCCCGGGTGCGTCGGAGCGGTTGCCGGTAAGAGACGCCGTGCCAGTCCTCAATTACGACCCGCCCGCTGGTGCCCAGTCCGAGAACAGCGCGGCCCTGCGAGATCAGGTCCAATGAGGCGATGCTCTGGGCGATCAGTCCCGGAGTTCGGCTGAATACCGGGATAATGCCGGTGCCCAGGCGCAGGGTCTTGGTGTAACAGGCCAGGAGCGTGAGGACCGTAAAGGCGTCCCTTCCCCAGGATTCGCCCGTCCAGCAGGTGTCATAACCCAGGGTTTCCGCCTCCCGCGCCACGGCGATCAAGTCCTGGTCCGAGGCATCCTGACGACTGCTGAGGGTCAATCCTGTACGGGTCATAGCTGTGTTTTAGAAATGCCGATTTTTAGTACGGCAGTGGACCCGGGAAAGGACACCCCCTGGGGGAAAGGGGTCAATTCCGGTTTTCCCACAGCGTGAAGTAATCCGGAATGTCGCCGGGAATGGCTTCGGCCAGGTCCTCCTGGCTGAGCTTCTTCAGCACCGCGCTTTCTTCCTCGACCAGACGAGTTATGACCGCACTCCATTCCGACAGCGCGGCCGCATCGGAATAGTTTCCCAGAAATTCCTGGAGGCTCTTGACCAGTTTATCCGAGTGCAGAGAGAGGGCGCCTCCACTAATGACGAACACCAATACTGAAGGCAACTCCTCTTCTTCGTCTTCCGGATCCATGCCCAGGCGCTCCAGGATGAAGTTCATGGCCATCCCTCGGATGGTCTCTTCCAGGCGCATGGGTAGGTTCATCAGATGAGAAAAGGGGAAATCAGTGCCCTCGCGAATCGCCTGGGAAAACTCTTTCTCCACACAGCGGAAGAACTCTTCGTTGAACAGCTCCCCAGTGTTCAGCAGGGATACCTGCGGTACCGTCTCCCGCAAATCTACCGTGATGAACTCCTGCAGATGGGGGAAGATGTAGAGCTGTATGTCGGGGCGCTCACCTTCCGGCCATTGGCCTTTGAACAGCTCATCCATTGGAGGGGGCACTCCTTATTTCGGTGAATACCGGCAGCATGCCCGGCCGGCCGCAGAGAGATTAACTTTCGGCGATAGATCTGGTAGCCGGGAGGGTGGCAAGGGGTTCCGGTGGTAGAGTTTTGGTCCTTCTGGGGAAGCCGAACCGTAGTCTACAACAATTTGCCAATATCTTCTAGCTGACGGCAGAGCCAGTGGTTGATGTCTTCTCGGCAAACCGTCTCATAGAGATTCGCCGCCCGCTGTTGGCGCTCTTCCGGAGACATA
>JAKZUA010000130.1:0-3984 GCA_047516825.1 Dehalococcoidia bacterium | reverse complement strand
ACCCGGCGTCTGGGCAAAACCAGTGGTTCGAGCCAGTTGGCCCCAATCCGCATGAGTTTCCGGTGTCTTGAAAATTGTTGTGCCAATAAAGAAGGTCACACCAGCCCAGGCAGCCCACTGAATCAAGCCGAATATTAGTCCAGCTATCAATCCCAGAGGTCCGCCAGTGAGGCCCCCGATGGCGCCAGCTATGGAAACAAGAATGACCACCATCATCGCCTGCATCGTGGCCCCTTTATCGTTTTCCACATCTTCGAAGGTGGCGACCTTGAGGCGGGCCGCTCCTAGCATTCTCGCTAGCATCAGATTCTCCTAACTTACTTCCCTTATTTTAGTGGCTTGGGGGCTGAGGGGGATTCCTGGTTCTGCCCGTTAGCTAGGGAGGGCCTCTCAACCCGCCGCCCCGGGATAACCGGCCCATGATAACATGTCCGGCCCATGCCTACCCCTTGGGGATGATCGCGACTGGAAGGGGTTTTGCGCCGGGCAAGAAGGGAGATGATTATTCCACAAAATCAATGGCCGGCACCAGTAGCCTGGATTAAAGAGATGCCTGGTTACCGGAGGCGGGCAGACCTTGAAAAAAATCCGCGGGCACGGTTTCGCCGGGCTGCACCGCAGGCCAGGCCCGGATGTAATATTCCCGCCCCAGGATGGCGGCGGCAACCGGGCGGGGAACCCGGTCGTAGGGCCAATCGGGCGCCATCTGGGTCTGGTGGCACTTGATGCAGGCAATCTTGGCGTCCAGTTGAGGGCTCAGGTCCATTTCCAGGTGAATTTCCTCCGGCGGGGTGCCCTCCACCGCCCGTTCCCGAGACGGCAATTCCACATCCAGGCCGGCCTCCCGCAGCCGGAGAGCCCATTGCATCCTAAAACCAACGGGTCGAGCGCTGTAGTAGAGGCGGTCCGGCGAGTGGGGGCCTACGCTTCCCATCAGCTGATGGGAAAATTGAGACGCATCGCCCGCCCGGTGGAAGGCCTCCGTTGCGTGGCGCGAAACGGCGATGTGGTCCGGGTGTCCGTACAGTCCCCCGGGCTCGAAGGTAAGTACCACCTGAGGACGGAAAATGCGGATCTCCTCCACCAGCCGCTCCACCACTGCTTCGTCCGGCACATTGATGTACGCTCCGGGATGTTGGTTGGAGGGGCTGCCCGCCATGCCCGAATCCCGGTAGTCCAGCACCACGGGTTGGGTGATCCCCAGGGTTTCGGCAGACCTGGCCAGCTCGGCCTGCCGGACCTCCCCCAGAGATTCAGGCGTAGCCAAGCCCGGCTGGCGGATTTCTCCTTCCTCCCCCAAGGTCGCGGTCACCAGCCGCACCGTGACCCCTCGAGCGGCGTGGGCGGCTAGGGCTCCGCCGACTGGGAAAGCCTCGTCATCCGGGTGGGCGAAGCAGGCTAAGAGGCGCGGGCCGGGCATACCAACTCCTTTACTTGGTCTAGAATCTTTGGCTTGACGCGATAGGAGGAGCCACCATTAGGGAGAAATCCCCCTCAGTCCCCCTTTACGGAAGGGGATATAGGGGGATTTGGCTCTCCCAAGTTAGGTGAGGCAAGACATGGTCGCTAGCTCTGGATTTCCAGCACCTCCAGGCACACTCCCTCGGGTCCTTCGAAGAAGTAAACCTTCCGGCCGGCGCCCACCGCCGTTTCTTCCAGAATGCGAGCTCCGTTGGCCTTGAGTTTCTCCACAGTGCCCGGCATGTCATCGGTGTCGATGGCAATATGCTCAATGCCGAAGACCTGTTCGTGGCTCTGCCCATCAATCTTTCGGGTGACGTTCAGCGGAAGTCCGTGCAAGTCTAGCCGGTAGCCCCGGCCGCCGCCGACCTCCGAGACTATGGTGGCTCCCAAATTGTCCACATACCACTGGGCGGTCTTCTCTGGGTCGGGACTCTTCAAATGGAGATGGTTCAGCTTGAAGGCCATATTGAATACCTCCCTGGTCCGGATGAGCGGTATTCTAGCACAAGCATCCCCGATCAGCCGACCAGCACCAAATATGATGGTATAGTAAAGACCGCGCTAACAATCCCATTACCCAACTCACGGTGGATTCTACAGTGGAGCCTACCGGGCCATGCGGGTTTCACTGCGTTTCTAGTTTAGCAAAGGTGGGAGATTTGATGGCGGCTTCCCCACTGGCCTTTTTGGGTGGTACCGGCCCCGAGGGCAAGGGCTTGGCGTTGCGATTGGCCCTGGCGGGGGAAGTAGTGATCATTGGCTCCCGGGACGCGGAACGGGCCCGGGCGGCAGCGGAACAGCTGGTGGCAGTTGCCGATGGAGTCCGCATCAATTGCTCGGGCGCGGACAACCTGGAGGCGGCTTCTCAAGCCGAGGTAATATTCCTGACCGTACCTTACGAGGCCCAGCGTCCTCTCCTAGAGCATCTCCGGGAGTCAGTCCGGGAATCCCTGGGAGGCAAGGTGATGGTGAATGTAATCGCGCCGATGATGTTCGAGCGAGGACGGGACGCCAGCGCCCTTTCGGTCGCGGCGGGTTCGGCGGCGGAAGAAGCTCAGCAGCTGTTGCCCGACTCTCAGGTAGTGGCGGCCTTTCAAAACGTCAGCGCCGAGGAACTTCAAGACCCGCAACAGATTATGCTAGGGGACGTGGTCATCTGCTCGGACTTTAGTGATGCCAAGACGCTGGTGTCGGACCTGACCAGGAAAATTCCAGACCTGCGGCCGGTGGACGGCGGCGGATTGGCCAACTCCAAATACGTGGAGCAGATTACCCCGCTATTGGTCAACATAAACCGAATTTATAAGATCCACGCGGGGATAAAAATAGTCGGTCTTTAAAATCCGGGGGGGTCAAGGGCTGTATCTATTGCAGCCGGCAGTTTGGGGGCTAAAGCTGGGTCAAGACAACTACCATGTTACTCATAGCAATCAGGGCAAAGGCTATGGTGGGAATTTTTAGCAGCCTGGGCCGCCAGCGCCAGACCAAATAGCCCACGCCGCAGGCCAGGGCCAACTTGACCAGCAGCGCCTCGGGGACGCTGGTCGCTTCCATGAGGGAGGAGAGGAAGGGGTTGACTTCAACCGCGCCCAACTCTATTCCAAATAGAGTGGATAATACATCGGAAATATTGGCCAGGACGAAGCTTTTCATCACTGAATAAGACTCCACAAATCAGATAACGCTTTCCTTAACATTAAAATTATCAGCGGCGTCTTGGCGTAGTGGTGAACCTAAGTGGTTAAATGGTGACAATACGGTGCCAGTTGCCGGCTAAAGCGTTCACCCATGTAGCGGTGGATTCTTTGGGTTCCCTGGCCAGCGTCCCTTAAACAGCTTCACGAAACAGGAGGTCTGACTATGCCGCGCGGTACATTAAACCTGCAAGATCCGGCCGATTTACAGGCGGTGAACGGGGTGTGGCGGTTTGCACCGGGATTGGTGCCCGGTCAGCCCAACGAAGGAGTGGTCTCTCAGCTGGAAGGTACGCCGGCCAGACTGGCGGACTTCGACGATTCGGGCTGGGAAATCTGTCCCGACTTGACCAAATGGCACTCGCGGGGGATGGCCTTCGCCTGGTATCGCATCCGGGTAACCCTGCCCGAGACCGTTGGCGGGCGGGAGTTGGCGGGTTCCCGAATGCTCTTCGAAACCTGCGTGGATGACTATGGTGAAATATGGATCGACGGGGAGTGCAATCGAGACAGAGGAACGGTGCAGGGCTTCAACGTGCCGCAACGGATCGTCGTTACCGCCGAACCACAACCTGGCAATCAGCACACCATAGCCATCCTGGGAGTGAACGGTCCGCTGGCGGCGCCGGGCGGGGCCGTCTTCGTTCGTTACGCTACCTTGGCCTTTGAATGGCGGGAGCCGGGCTACTAACAGGCTGCTGAAAAACGCCCCCTGTCGTTCCGAAGGAGCGAGGCGACTGAGGAATCCAATTCCTGAGCCCTTAAAACCTCACGAGCCAGTGCAGCTGTTACACCAAAGCCAATGGCGCGAAGACCATGAACACGG
>JAKZUA010000129.1:0-5553 GCA_047516825.1 Dehalococcoidia bacterium | reverse complement strand
ACTCGCCGATAACCCGGTAGGTGTTGATGGGGACTTCGTCCGAGTTGAGCAAGTCGGTCCACTCGCCCATCCAGGCGTCGCGCAGCTGGGCGATCTCGGAAGCCACCTGGGTTTGTCCCTGGCGGCCCTTGGCGCCGGCCTGGGACTTGACCTCTTCCACCAGAGCTTGCAGGGTCAGCTTGGCGTCCCCAGGCAGGCCCACGTCCGCCGAGAAGTCCTTGTTGATGTCCTCGATGCTCTCCACGTTGTGAATGATCACCTTGCCATCCGGAATGGGTTGTCCATAGCCGGTACGGGTCATGCTGGAGCCCACGGCGAATAGCACGTCGGATTCCTGCAGCCAGCGGCGGGCCGGCAGGGAGGTGGAGCTGCTGCCGGCGCCCAACGATAGCGGATGGCGCTCGTCAAAGGAGGACTTGCCCGGCATGGTGCAATAAACCGGAATTTCGGTCAGCTCCGCCAGCTCCTGCAACTCTTTGGTGGCGTCGGCGAAAAGAACGCCCATGCCGGACCAGATCACCGGCTTTTTGGCGTTCAACAGCAGCTTTACCGCGTCCTGAACGTCTCCGAGAGCTGGGGACTGGGCAGACCGCTTGGGCGGCTGGTAGTTCAAGGCGGCGTCGGGAATTTCCATGGTGCCGATGTCGGCGGGGATCTCGACAATGACCGGTCCGGGCCGTCCGTTGCGCAGGGCGTGGAAGGCGCGGCGCATCACTGAGGCTACCTGTCCGGGTTGGACGACTACCTCGCTCTGCTTACAAACGGTCTGATAGGTGCGCGCCGAGGAAAAGTTGGGGCGCACCGCGTATTGGCCCAGGGCCGGGCCCCCGGGCAGGTAGAGGATTGGCACGTTGTCGCTAAAGGCCTGGGCGATGCCGCCCATGGAGTTCTCCGAGCCTGGTCCACCCTGGGTTATGGTCACACCGAATTTCTGACGGTTGTTCAAGCGGCTGTAGCCGTCCGCGGCCATGAGAGCGCCCCGCTCCTGGCGAAACATGATGGTGCGGATACCTTCCTTGGCGGCGGCCTCGATCAAATTGTTGGATGGAAAGCAGGATACCCACTCCACGCCCTCTAACTTCAAAATCCTCGCTACGGCTTCCAGAACATTCATGGGTGCCACCCTCCAGTCAGAGATTTGGGCATAGCCCCGGTTTGTCCGGGTCCAAGTACCTAAAGTTTGGCGACGCTACGATAGTAGCTAGTCGCCGTGGCCGGATTATAGGTGTTCCGCTTTGCCGGGTCAACGGGCCGGACCGGGCTGGTGCGTGCCTGACTGCTGTATGGTGGAAGTCCAGGGGACCCCAGATGCTGGCGCTGGCCTGATTCGGCGTCATATTCGCCGATTAGGCCGAACTGATCTACAAATAGTCACTCTTGGGCCGGGCTTTTGGAGGCTCGGCCGCTTGGTGACCAGGTTGGAACAAAGAAACGGGCCGGAGTTTCCGGCCCGTTTGGATTCGCCGCGTTCCTCATTGGGGGGATCGTTGGGGTCCTCCCAAGATCCTGAGGGAATTATTAAGGGGTCAGGTTAGGGGTGGGTTCCGCGGGCATACCGGCGTCCTGCATCTCCCTGGCTCGCTTTGCCATCGCCGGATATATGGACTCGATCACCCCGTTGTCCAGATCGGCGGCCACACCGGGGTAACCGGCTCGCGTAATCATGGCGGCGAGCTTGCCGGACTTGAACTGGTTCAGCGTCCAGTCCAGGGTGTCGGGCACCAGGGTCTTGTCCCAGAAAATCCGGTGGTTCTTGTTGCGCGGCCCGTAGTGGTAGTGGGGGAAATCGCGGAAGCAGTCGAAGGCCAATAGCTCCGTTTCCTCCATAAAGGTGCGGCCCGGAGTCCCGGCCAGGTCGGCCAGCACGTGAATGGCCAACCCACCGTCGCCACCGGTCTGCCGGCGCATTTCCAGCCCAAACCGGATATTTCCCGCCTCGAACATATCTGTGCCGCGGTTGTGCTTCACGGTGTTCCGATTCGTGGCGTAGAGTTCCCGGGCGCTGCTCTCTACTTCGCCCAGCGCATCTCCGATCGCCTTGGAATCTATCTTCCCGGCGATCTCCTGGTAACCCGCTGTCTCCAGCATCTGGGGCAACATGGTCCGAATCTTTTGGATGCTCCAGCCGATAGGATTGCCGTCCACAACGGGGTCCATGCGAAATGGCTTGATCTCCCCTTCCGGAGCGTAGACGTAGCTCTTTTCAAGGTCGAAGCAATTGAACCGGAGCAAGGTGGTATCTTTGCCACCGGCCTGTCCCTCCACCAGGATGGCCACACCCTGATCGGAATGATCCTGGACATTACCATCCCACAGTTCGTGCTGTACTACAAAGCTGACGGCGCCCGCCGCGATTTTGTTCCTACCTTTGGTTTGAACCATGCAATAACCTCCCGTTTATGGAATGAATTTATTGGGTTACACGCCTACTTGGGCCCATCGCCCCAAGGCATCGCTGATGAAGCGACTAAGAATTCAATTGATTATAACATTTTTCCCTATCTGGGCAAATTGGCGGGCTAGCCGCCGGGCCCCTTCGATTGTCATTGCGAGGGCCGCAGGCCCCCAGCAATCTCAAGAATGTAAGGTGGGATAGTTTATCCTGAGCGCAGCCGAAGGGCTCGCAATGACCCTGAGGAGAATCTAAAGACCTGAGCTTGCCACCGGTCAGCCTCTTGGAGGGGGAGGGTCCCTCCTGGTCTCCCGGTCTGCTCGCAGGCTGGCCGCCAGATTTCGGCGGCTGGCCCGGGTACTGGGATGGTCCGGCCCCAAAGTGCGTTGGCGAGAGGCCAGGACTTTTTTATGAAGTATGGCTGCCTGCTGGTGTTGGCCGGCAGCCCGACAGCTGTTCGCCAGGCTGCCCAGGCTCCGCAGAGTATCAGGATGGCTGGCCCCAAGCACCCGAGTCCGGGCTGCCAGTATTTCTTGAAACAGCTTGATGGCCTCGGAGTACTCGGCCGCGGCGTAGAAGCAGTTGGCCAGGCTGCTCTGGCTGCGAAAGGTAGCGGGATGCTGGGGGCCCAGTAGCTGGCATCTAACGTCGCAATTGGCCCGGAAAAGGCGCAGGGCCTCCTCAAACCGCCCAGCGGCCCGACAGGCATGGGCCAGCCGGTGCCGAGGGTGAATGCAACGGCGATGGCGGGCTCCCATGCTCTCTTCCAGATTTTCGAGAGCGGCAGCCAGGCATTCCAGCTTGCGCTGGCCGCAGTTGTGGTCGCGTCTATCCACCATCTAAGAACCCTTTACTCATGGCCGGCCCTAGTATACCAACTCTTTCCAAATGAGCCTGGCTGCTTTATGGCGATCCCAGCTTTAAAATCCGAAACTGGCGAATGTTGGAGCTACGTGGCATAATGACCCAGGCTTCCAATACGGGCAGCCAGGGGCAGGAAAAAGCGGCTTGGTGGATAACAGTCTGTCTCCTCATGGTGGAGTTCTGGTGGAACGGGTAGCTCCCCTTGGTACCAGCGGTGACCGGGCGGGTCTGGGTTCGCTGCCCCGGTTGCCGGTGCGGGACCAGATAGCTGGGGAATGTGTCAACATCGCCTACGGCTTCTTCTCTCCGCTGAAGGGTTTCATGGGCTTGAGAGACCTGGATTCCGTCGCTAGGGATATGACCCTGGAAAGCGGCTATATCTGGAGTATTCCCATCCTGTTAGACGTATCCCAAGATCAGCTATCTGAGCGGGGCATAGGCGCCGGAGACCGGGTGCTTCTGACTTACCAGGACCAACCGCTGGCAACCATGGACGTCCGGGAGGTATTTACCTACGATTTGGAGTCCCTGGCGCAGCGGGTATACGGCACCACCGATGCAGCCCATCCGGGAGTGCAGCGGACCTACAAATATTACGACCGTTTCCTGGCCGGTCCCATCACGCTGGTCAATCCCCCCCAAATAAATCCACCCTTCGACCGCTTTTGGCAAACTCCTCGCCAGCTGCGCCAGGATATGGAGGATTTGGGCTGGTCCCGGGTGGTGGCTCATCAGACCCGGAACATTCCCCATGCCGGCCACGAATGGCTGATGAAGGGCGCCTGGCTGGCCTCGGCTGCCGATGGCGTCCTGGTCAGCGCCGTGATTGGTGAAAAGAAACCCGGCGACTACATCGACGAGGCGATTGTCCTGGCTCACGACCGGCTGCGAGAGGCCGGGTTCTTCCGCCAGGACGTCCACCGCACCTCAACCCTGCTCTGGGATATGCGTTACGCCGGTCCCCGAGAGGCGGTGTTCCATGCCCTGGTGCGGAAGAATCTGGGCTGCACTCATCACATGTTTGGCCGGGACCACGCCGGCGTGGGCGGCTATTACGATACCTATGCCGCCCATAAGGTGTTCGACCAGCTACCCGACTTGGGCATCGAATCGGTGTTGACCCTGGAGTGGTGGTACTGTCCCACCTGTGCTGGAGTGGCTTATGAGGGATTATGCGGGCACCAGGAACAGAAGCAGGACTTGGCGGGGACGCTGATCCGCAGCATAATTCAGGGTGGTGTTGAGCCCGCGCCGGCGACCCTTCGCAGCGAGGTTCTGGAGGTGGTGCGGGACTGCGCCGACAAGTACGGTTTCGGCTCGCCCTTCGTTGGAGAAAAGTATCTGGCGGAGCGTACACCGGTTATGTCCATGCCCAAATTTGAGCTTTCCGGGGAGCTTATTGGGGAGTGTACCGGCTGTACCTGTAGTGACAAATAGAGTGTTTTTGTGTGCCCCCGCTCAATCCAGCGGGGGTTTCTTAATGTGTGGAAAAAATATTTAGGGGGAGTTCATGCCAACCTACGTAGATCCCGATGCCTGCAACGCCTGTGCCGGCGTGACCGGAGGTCCTCAATGCGTTTACATCTGCCCCAACGATTTAATGGTTCTGGACGGCGGCTCCGATAAGGGCTTCAACCAGGAACCGCAGATGTGCTCCGAGTGCTACGCCTGTGTGAAGCTCTGCCCCACCGAAGCGATCCATGTGCGGGGCTACGCCGACTTTGTCCCCCTGGGCGCTTCAGTCCAACCCCGGCGCGTGGGCCTGGGTCTGACCTGGACGGTCAAATTCCGCGACGGCCGGGAGTTGCAGTTTACCTATCCCTCCCGCACGAAGCCGGCGGGCTCCAGTCAGCCCTACCAGGGCTTCGCGGAGGACCCGGTAGCCGACCTGAAGAACCAGGCCCTGGCCGGTGAATCTCTCTGGTTGGGGGTGGCCGCGCTGCCCACCTTGGCATCCAGGTAACTATCTCAAAATGTCACCCCGAGCGAAGCTAAGGGTCTAAACCCGAATCCACCGATGGACACCGACGGACGGCGTGAGGACAGCGGAAGGGGGGTGAGGGAGTTACAGGCGCGATGATCCGGGCTTCGGGTAGACGGGAGGTTGGCGGCGGTCTGCAGGCGCTTTGGGGGGCGCTGATGGCGGCTTACAGTGACTGTGGCGAGCGAGATGGCGGGATAGGACACGGCAAGAGGCGCTCGCGGACTGGGCTGGCGCGAGTTTGCGGGGACGTTGGGTTGGCTGGCGGGTCAGTGGCGGACGGGCGCCGTCAGGCTGGGAGTGGAATGGCTCGCAG
>JAKZUA010000128.1:0-5316 GCA_047516825.1 Dehalococcoidia bacterium | reverse complement strand
TGTAAGGAAGGGGGCATCAGGTATCCTTGCTCCCGGTCACAGGGCACCAAATGGTAGGCCATCCCGTCCACCCCCATCTTCAGCTGTCACCAGTTTAGGGCTCCAGCCTTGCTTCTGGAAGAGGGTTTGTGGGACAGGCTCTGAGGGGGATTTGGATCTTACAAGTTTGAAGTCTTCGTCAAGGTTCAGTGAAGCCAACCCAGGCAGCGCCCATATCTGCGAGCAAATCGGTTCGTGACTCGACGAGCTCACCACGCATGGGCGACCTCCCTGTAGGGACTCATCCGGTTGACAATCACCTCTGCCTACCCCATATTTGTATAGGCGGAGTTACCTCCCCGATTAGCAACCCGGTATACCGAAAAATACGAGGCGAAATAGCCATTAATATTTCGTCCGCAAGGAGATAGGAATGGCCGAGAAGCAACTGTTATTCGATGAAGAAGCCCGTACCAGCTTGATGCGAGGCGTGGACAAGCTGGGGCGCTTGGTAGGGGTCACTCTCGGCCCCAGCGGGCGCAACGTGCTGCTCTCCCGGGTTTGGGCTTTGCCGGTGGTGTGCAGCGACGGCGTTACCATCGCCAAAGAGGTGGAACTGCCCGACGCCTATGAGAACATGGGCGCCCAGCTGGTGAAAGAGGCGGCGGCCAAGACCAACGACGTGGTGGGAGACGGCACTACAACCTCTGTGGTGCTCACCCAGTCAATAGTCCGGGGCGGATTCAAGAACATCGCGGCGGGCGCCAACGGGCTATCCCTCAAAACCGGAATCAACAAGGCCGTGGATGCCGTCATTGAGGAGATAGCCCGGATGTCCATCTCGGTGCAGGACCAGGAGCAGGTGCGCCGGGTAGCCGCCCTGTCCGCTCACGAGGAAGCCATGGCCGAGATGATTGCGGAAGCCATGGATAAAGTGGGACGGGAAGGCGTCATCACCGTCGAGGAGTCCAAGACCCTGACCGACGAAATCGACATAGTGGAGGGCATGCGCCTGGACCGGGGCTACCTCTCACCTCACTTCGTCACCGATCCCGACCGCATGGAGGTAAGCCTGGAAGAACCCCTGTTTTTGATCACCGATCGAAAGCTAAGCACGACCAACGACATCGTCCCGACTCTGGAAAAGGTCGCTCAGGCTGGTCGCCGTCCCCTAGTGGTAATCGCCGAGGACGTAGATGGGGAGGCCTTGGCAACCCTGGTGGTAAACAAGATTCGGGGCATGCTCGACTGTGTGGCCATTAAGGCGCCGGGCTTCGGGGACCGCCGCAAGGCGCTCCTGGAGGACATGGCCATTATGACCGGCGGCACGGTGATCAGCGGCGATACCGGCCTGGCGTTGGATTCGGTGGAAATTTCCCACTTGGGATCCGCCCGCCGGGTGCTGGCGCTGAAGGACGAAACCACTATCGTTGAAGGTCGCGGCCCAGAGGATGCGATGCAGGGCCGCATTGAGCAGCTTCGGGTGCAAATAGAAGACACCACCTCGGAATATGACCGGGAGAAGCTGCAAGAGCGTCTCGCCTCTCTGGCCGGAGGAGTGGCCGTGATCAAGGTGGGCGCCGCCACCGAGCCCGAGTTGAACGAGCGCAAGTCCCGGGCGGAGGACGCCTTATCGGCAACCCGCGCGGCAGTTGAGGAGGGGATCGTTCCGGGCGGCGGAGTTACCCTGGTTCGGACGGAAGGGATATTGCGGGACTTGGAAAACAATCTGTCCGGTGAGGTGGCCCTGGGAGCCCGGCTGGTAAGGGAGGCTCTGAGCGCGCCCCTAACCCTTATCGCTGAAAACTCCGGGCATCGGGGAGAGGTGGTGTTGGACCACGTGCGCGAGGGAGAGGGAGACTTTGGTTTCGACGCGGAGGCTGGCGAGTACACCAACATGATGGAACGGGGCATTATTGACCCCGCCAAAGTGGTTCGGTCGGCGCTGCAAAACGCGGGTAGCATCGCGGGAATGATGCTGACCACCGATGCCGTGGTGACCGAGATTCCAAAACACGTGCCTCTGCCCGCCGACATTCAGGACTTCATGCACGACTAATTCCCACCTGGAAAGCCCCCTATATCCCCCTTTGAAAAAGGGGGATATAGGGGGCTTTGGATATCTCAAAACCACCCATGTCATTCCGAAGGAGCGAAGGGACCGAGGAATCCAAAAACCTAGGCCCATAAAACCCTAAGCGTCAGCACTGCAGATACACCATAGCCAATGGCGCTAGGAGCACGTTCCCAAGCACTTTAGACCCCTCGCGGAGTTTATCCTGAGCAACGCCGAAGGGCCCGGGGTGACATTCTGAGCCAGGACTCAATAGTTGCGGCCTGGGATAAGCGAAGCGCCTTGAAAGGACGCAGGAGAGGACGAATGCTGGATCGGGGCTCCCTACTTCACCTGATCCAGAATTCGCCGCCTCTCCTGGTCGGCTTTCCCTCTTTGGACCAGCAACTCCAGCCCAACGGGTTCGACCTGACCCTTCGCCAGGTGTCTCGGCTGACCTCAGCCGGTTACATGGGAAACGGTCCGGACCAGCGAAGGCTGAGCGATACCCAGCCCTTGGAATTCGACCGAACGGGATGGCTGCACCTGGCCACCGGTTCCTACCTGATCACCTTCAAAGAGGTGGTCAATCTTCCCCTGGATTTGATGGCTCTGGGCCGCCCCCGCTCCAGCCTACTGCGTAGCGGGGTCAGCATCCACACCGCGGTTTGGGACGCCGGGTACCAGGGTCGCTCCCAAGCTCTGTTGAGCGTCTATAATCCAGAGGGGTACCAGGTGCAAAAAGACGCCAGGCTGCTGCAACTGGTATTCTTTCGGCTGGAGCATCCCTTGAATCAAGGCTACCAGGGACGATTTCTGGAGGAAAATCTCCAAGAGCCGGGTTAAGATTATTCTCGGACATCACATCGAGAAGACATGAACTCCCTCAAGATCGCCGCATTACCTACTTCCGACACCAAAACAGCAATAAAAACAACGATCAAGGATATCGCCACCGGCCTGGGCTTTGACCTGGTCCGCGTGACTTCAGCCGAAGAATTCGTTGCCGATCGGGAAGTCGCGCTGGAGCGTATCCAAGACGGTCTGTTGGACGGTTTGCCCTGGTACACGCCGGCCCGGGTCAAACGGGGAACCAACCCCCAGGAGCTGCTCCCCGGGGCTCGTTCCATCATTTGCCTGGGGCTCAACTACCATCGCCCTCAAGCCCCCACATCTAATAACCAGCAGCTCACCGGCCAAGTTGCCAGCTACGCCCAGGGAAGGGACTACCACCGGGTTATGAAGCAGCGGATGCGCGGGCTGGTGGAGGAGTTATCCCATCGCCTGGAAACTAATCTGGCCGCTCGCTGGTACGTGGATGACGGGCCCATGCTGGATCGGGCGGCAGCCAGCCGTTCCGGACTGGGCTGGTTTGGCAAGAACACCAACATTCTTAGCCCCGGCCTGGGCTCCTGGATATTCTTGGGCCAAATAATCACCGACCTGGAACTGGAGCCGGATCCGCCCCTGCAAAAAAGCTGCGGCAGCTGCGTCCAATGCATTGAAGCCTGTCCCACCGGGGCCATCATTGGCCCCTACGTGCTGGACAACACCAGGTGCATATCCTTCCAAACCATCGAAAACCGGGGCGCCATCCCCCGGGAGCTTCGCCCCCTGATGTTGGACTGGATTTTTGGGTGCGACATTTGCCAGGTTGTGTGCCCGGTCAACCGCAAAGCCGCCCCCGCTACGGAGCCGGCTTTTCAAAGAGGCGAACTGGCTACGTTGGACCTGCTGGAGTTGCTGTCCCTTACGGAAGAGGGATTTCGCGAAAGGTTCGCTGGCACTCCCATCATGCGCGCCAAACTAGTGGGATTAAAGCGAAATGCCTGCGTCGCCCTGGGAAACCGCCGCGAGCCCTCGGCGGTCCCGGCGCTGTCCCAGTCCCTGCACCAGGAAGGAGCCCTGGTTCGGGGCCATGCCGCCTGGGCGTTGGGGCAAATTGGCGGCGAGGCAGCCCGCCGGGCGTTGCTACGGGCCAGAGCGGTGGAGCGGGACGAAGCGGTTGCGGAAGAAATTAATGCTGCGCTGTCCGAGTTCTAAGCACTAGAACCCGGCTAGCCCCTCCCGAACTAAACTGGTACCAAGGTGAAAACTACATTAAGCCAAACCACTGAGACTGCTTCGGCAATCCGCATTGGGTCCGTTTGCGCAACCTGAAAGAGCCAAATCCTTCGTCCCACCGGCTTAAGCCGGGGTCCAAGAAAGTACATTCTGAACTGTTCCCTGGATTCCGGCGTTCGCCGGAAGGACGGGGTTAGCAGCGCTGCCCAAACCGGTGTCGATGTAGATTCTACTTCGGCTTTGGTTTAGGGATTTCCATCTGATCCCCCTATTATTGACGAAATGCCTGCCCCCGTCTCCAGGCGGCGGGTCAAAGACTCGTCGGCCAGAGGGGACTCAGGCCCGGGCCACTTGCTCCGGAGCCGCCCGCACTGGGGCCGGCGTCGCTACGGCCGCCGGGTCGCCGCTGGCCTGACCAGCCCGATTACCTCCGCCGCGCCGCTTGCGGGACCGGCTCTTGGCCTTGGTTGGCGCCGGCGGCTGATACCGGTATTCGCTACCCAACCTCATTTTCTTCATTTCCTCTTCTATGATGAAGAAGTCGTTCTTGGGCAGCAGGTGCAGGTTGCCCTGGAAGGCCATATACCAGTTTTCCGGGGGCCAGCGCCGCACGTAATCCAAACGGTGGGCCAGGAGTCCGGCCTGAATATATTGGGGTTCGTCCAGGACGAATTCCGGTTTGATGCCTATTCGGTAGGGCCAGCCGGTGTTGCCTTCCTTCTGCCAGGGAGATTCGTTATCGTCTTCGTAGGAAGCGGTGACGCTAGCCGTAGCGGTGAAGCGGCGGATGCCTGTAACGTAAAAAAGCACCCGGTCGCCAACCTCAACCCGCTGCACCTTCCGCCGGTGCTGCGACTTCAGCCCTTGCCAAGCAAACTGCAAGCCCTGAGTAATCTTAAAATTTTCCTCATTGCTGGTTATCATCCAAAAGTTGCGGGGCATCCTTCACCTCTTGCTATGGCTGCGCCAGCCACGTGGACGCTGGCCAAGTCCCGAATCCAAAATCCCTTAGCCTAAAGGCTTCGAAACAATATCTTCTACCATTTTATCATGCTGAGGTTATCGGCGGAGATACACCGTCTAGTATTACAACGACGCTTCCTTAATTTGGTCAGTTTTTGGCCGGAAATCGCTTCGCGGAAGGCAAGGCCACAAAGCTGTCAAGCGCGTTGGCAGGTCGCTATGAAGAGGTGCTCAAGGTCCCTTTCTGGCGAACCGTC
>JAKZUA010000127.1:0-22089 GCA_047516825.1 Dehalococcoidia bacterium | reverse complement strand
TCCAGCAGAGTTTCGCGACTCGCCGCGTTCAGGTCTAGTTCAGTGTCCACCTCCCTGGTATGCCACAACTCCCCCGGCCATGCCAGCGTTTTTCCAACGGCTTTGAGCCAATTCACCTCATCAAGTCTGAACAGTTACTTTTTCATCTCTCTCCTCCAGTTCATATTTTCAGAGTATTGCCTAACAACTACTGTCCAGTCCGGTCTTATTTGCGAGTCTTGAATCGGTGTTTTTCCAGGCACCCGAAACCAAACACCTGCTCCCGCCTGGGGGGACAACAAAACCCGGCGAGCGGACCCCTGGGACAATTCATGGGTGAGCACTCTGGGCTGGGTTGCTCATCCCCCATAAAATTGTCTCGTGAAGTTTCGGTCCTTTGCGCCGGGACTTCATCACCGCCAGGAGGGGCTGCGGCCCCCCCTGGTATTTTTTCGCCTTTTCCGTGGCCTTAAATCACACCATTAGCACACACTTGTCACTTTAGTGGGACCTTTTTATCACGATATTGTGTATTTGGCAACCCCGGTATGAAAGCGGCAAGAGTCCCAATTAGTCCCAATTAACAACATCGCCCAATGAAGGATATTCTCCGGCGCCCGGATATGTGAAAAGGAAGGCCCGTGGGATTTAAGCGGAGAGGCTGTTAAGCCTTTCTTGGAAGACTTTCAATCGCTCCAAGATGAGGGTAAATCGGGAAAGCCACTGCTCCCCCATCCCTCGAAGAGGCACTTGCAGTTGCTGGTTGCCCACCTTGACAGACGGCCCCAGGGCCCGCTGCAGGGGAGTGCGCGCGCTGGCGATCGGATCTCTAAAATTCAGGGTTATCGCGCTGTTGGCATGAACCACCGAGTTAGCGCCAACCTGCCCCGCCAGAGCCCGCAGGTCCATCAACTTCAGCAGGTTTTCCACCCTTTCCGGCGGCGTACCGAATCGGTCTCGCATCTCCTCACGAATTTCGGACACCTGGTCCCGATTCCTAATCTTAGCCAGCTTCTGGTAAAGGGCCATCCTGGTGGGCATATGCTCCACGTAGTCATCGGGGATACTGGCCAGTAAGGGCAGGTCAACTCGGGGTAAATCTGAGGTGCTTGTGGATGAGGGTTCGGTTGGCTGCCCTTGCTCGGCCATCAACTCCTTGACCGCCTCTTGCAGCAGCTGACCGTATAGCTCCATGCCCACGGCGTAAATCTGCCCGCTCTGGGCCGCGCCCAACAGGTTGCCCGCCCCGCGAATCTCCATGTCTCGCATGGCGATGCGGAACCCGGATCCCAGGTCGGAGGCCTCCAATATGGCCTCGATCCTCTGCTCGGCGGCGGGGGTAATGCGGCGGCCCCGAGGCACCATGAGGTAGGCGTAGGCCCGATGCTCTCCCCGACCGACGCGCCCGCGAAGCTGATAAAGTTGGGACAATCCGAATCGATCGGCCCGGTCCAGGATCAGGGTGTTGACATTGGGCATATCCAATCCGGACTCAATGATAGTGGTGCAAACCAGGACATCGGCCTCACCCCGGCCGAAGGCCACCATCACTTCTTCCAGCTCCGCCTCAGGCATCTGACCGTGTCCAATCAGGAATCTAGCCTGGGGGACCAATTCGGCCAGGTCGGCGGCGGTTTGGCTGATGGTCTTGACTCGATTATGGAGAAAGAAGACCTGGCCGTCCCGCTCCAGCTCCCGCAGAATGGCCTCCCGGATGATGTCCTCGCTGTATTCCGATACGAAGGTCTTAACCGGCAGCCGGGCTTCGGGGGGCGTGTGCATCACGCTCATATCTCGGATTCCCGACAGCGCCATGTGCAGCGTGCGGGGAATGGGCGTGGCGCTCAAGGTCAGCACTTCGACTTCCCGGCGCAACTGCTTGAGCCGCTCCTTATGCCCCACGCCGAAGCGCTGCTCCTCATCGACTACCACCAGACCGAGGTTCTGGAATCTGATGTCTTTCTGGAGCAGTCGATGGGTGCCGATGACTATGTCCACCTTGCCCTGTTCCAGGCCGGACACCACCTCCTTCTGTTCCTGCGGAGTGCGAAAGCGGCTCAAGACCTCCACGCTGATGGGAAAGGCCGCTAACCGCTCGCTAAAGGTGGCGTAATGCTGCTGGGCTAGAACCGTGGTGGGCACCAGCATTCCCACCTGCATCCCTTCCGAAACCGTCTTGAAGGCGGCCCGCAACGCTACCTCGGTTTTTCCGTACCCCACGTCGCCGCAGATAAGACGGTCCATGGGCTTGGGCTGCTCCATGTCCGCCTTTACCTCATTTATTGCCTGGGTCTGGTCCGGAGTCTCCAGGAAAGGGAAGGAATCCTCTAGCTCTCTTTGCCAAGCCGTATCCGCAGAGAATTCGTGCCCCTGGGCCAATTCCCGGGCGGCGTATAGCTGAAGCAGCTCCTGAGCCAGCTCCTTAGTGGCGCCCTTAACCCGCTCCTTGATTCGGGCCCATTCGGCGGTACCCAACCGTGTCAGATTGGGCGGCTGGTCCTGGGCTCCCTGGTAGGCTCCGACCCGGTCTAAATGATCGGTCGGCACATAGAGCTTGTCGTTGTCCGCGTACTCCAGGACCAGGTACTCTCTGTCCTCGCCGTTCTCCGACATCTGGGTGGTCCCGGCGAAGCGGGCTACACCATGATCCACGTGGACCACATAACTGCCCGGCACCAGCTCGGAAAGAACCACCTCCCGCCCCAGCTCTCTCTGACTCCGTTGGGGCCGCTGGCCTCGCTCTTTGACGGTGCCGAACAACTCGGCGTCGGTGAGCAGAATTAATGAGGCAGTTCCAACCTTCCCGGCCGTGTCCAATATCCCAGGGGCGGTCCATCCTTCCCGCAAACCACCAGGCACCAGGTATACCCGGCCGCCTTCGGGAGGTTCGCCCCTGGCAATACCCTCGGCGGAGGCAACTCCCACTTCCGTCTGCTCCAGAATCTCGGTCAGGCGGCCCCGGGCGTGCTGGCTGACCACGACCACGGCGTCTCCCTTACGCTGGTGCTGCCGGACATCGCTACTAAACTGCTCCATTTGCCCGTAATAGTGGGTGGCCGGTTGAAAGATGGGGTCGCCATCTACCTTCGGGTCGCCCTCCATCATCGGGTCTCCGTCGTCCCTGAATTCGACCTGGAGGTGGCTTTGCAACAAAACCTGGTCCGGCGCTCGGGCCCGCAACTGGGCGGCGAACTCCAGCCAGGGCATGTAGGGAGGAGGGAAATTGCCCGGCAGCTCAGACCGCTCCTCCCGGCTGAATCTCATGCGCGCGTACTTGTCCTCCTGCTCCTGAGCCTCATCCTCTATCTGCCCCGGCCGGTCCAGAACCAGAATCCCTGGAGAAGGAAGGAAATCCAGCAAACTGGATTGATTCAGCAGTCCATTGTAAAAGTGCAGCAGCTCCAAGTCAGGATGGGAGAAAAGGGCGACCAGCTCATCTTGCACTCGGTCGCGAAGCTCCTGGCTGCATCCGGTGAAGTCGATCTCCCCGATGCGCCGGTCGGCCTCGGGACGCTCCAGAAGACCCGGCAATTGTTCTCGAGCGGGGATTATGTCCACTAACTCCGCCGGTCCAATGGAGCGCTGGTTATATGGGTCGAACCAGCGGATGGTGTCCACCTCATCGTCCCAAAGCTCCACCCGCAGAGGGTTCTCGGTGTGGGGCGGATAGACGTCTATAATTCCGCCCCTCTGGCTGAAGGTGCCAGGGGTTTCCACCAACGGCTCATGGCGGTAGCCCAACTTCACCCAGCGCGCCAGCATATCATCCACCCGTCCGATGCGCCCGCCCACCCTCAGGATATGGAATTCATCCTCCAGCTGGGTTCCGCCAGCCACAACCTGCGGCGGCAGGGTGCGACGCAGGGCAGCGCCGATAGAAGCAACCACCAGCGGTGGCTTGACGCCGCCCTCCGCCGGCGGGCCCAACCTTGGGCTTCTGGCCAGCGCTGCCAGGGCCGCCAGCCGCTGGTTGCTGGTTCGGGCGTCAACGGCCAGCCGCTCGAAGGGCAGAATCTCAGGCTCGGGCAAGAGATATACCGGCTCTCCTTCTCCCAAGTAGGTAACCAGCTGGTCATGGATGCGACGGGATTCCTCGGGACGGGGCGTCAAGACGAGCATGGGCAGCTGCCGCTCCTTCCAGAGCGCCGCCAAATAGACGGACCTGCTACCGGCTCTCAGGGCGATGGTCGCCGGTGCGCCGGTTGCCTCCACCTGCGCCAGGTGACGCCGAAATTCGGGATGATTCTTTACAAGCTCCAATACGCCAGTAAGGGACATGGTCAAAAGCGCCTACTCTAATCAAGATTTGGCAACAATATTGGGCCCGCAGCAGTTTTGGGGGCTGGTGTCGACACTAGCCCCTGGCCAGATCCCGGATAGACATCTATTCTATTAGTTCAATCTCGCCCGGACAAGCACCTTCGCGTCCGCTAATGGGGCACTCCGGATGAAGCATTAACGGCTAGGGCGGCTCCGGTTCCAAATAGCGCCATGATATAATGAACCTGATCCGAATACTCGCCGCCCTCTTCTCTATTTCACTTGACCGAAGGACACCATCGTCACATGAACTCGCCAGGTAAATCCACCTCCAGCACGGACAACCGCCAGGAGCGGTCCCTTTCTCAGCGAGGCGGCGGCAACCAGCCGCGCTATCGGCGGGTAGTGATCAAGGCCGGTACCAGTGTACTCACCGGAGGGTCCAACGGCGACCAGCTCGACCTTGAGGTAATGGCGGACTTGGTGGGTCAGATCAGCGAGTTACGCGGGTCAATGTCGGTGGAAATTCTGTTGGTCAGCTCGGGGGCCATCGCCGCCGGCCGGGGGGCCTTGGACCAAGACGGACCCTCGCCCCAGGGTAGGAACATCCTCAACCGCCAGATGCTGGCTGCCTTGGGACAGGGACGGTTGATGCATCAGTATCAGCAACTGTTCGCGGAGCATGAAGTCCAGGTGGCGCAGACCCTGCTGACCATCAACGACCTGTCCAACCGTCAGTCCTACTTGAATGTACGAAATACTCTGCTGGGACTGCTGGATCTGGGTGTAGTCCCGATCCTCAATGAAAACGACGTGGTGGCGGTGGATGAAATAGGGGAGGTCTTCGGCGATAATGACCGCCTTTCCGCCCTGGTGGCCACCCTGGTGGACGCGGACCTGCTGGTTATTCTGACCGATATCGATGGTCTTTATACCTCCGATCCCAGGACCAACCCGGATGCCACTCTTATACCGCTGGTGGAGCAAGTGAACTCGGAGATAGAATCGGCGGCTGGCAAACACCTCAATCCCGGGGCCCGAGGGGGCATGCCGACCAAAATCGAGGCGGCCCGCCTGGTAACAACCTCTGGGATTCCCATGATCATCTGCGATGGCAGGGCGAACGGAGCGGTGCTGCGGGCGGCCCGGGGCCAGTCCATCGGAACCCGGTTTCAGCCCGCCGCGGAAAAGCTGGAAGCCCGCAAGAGGTGGATGCTCAGCCGTGTCAGAGATTCGGGTTGGGGGGAAATTCTGGTGGATCCGGGCGCGGCTCAAGCCTTGCTGGAGCGCAATGTTAGCCTGCTGCCCGCCGGAGTAAAGGGAGTTAAGGGGGAATTTCAAAGAGGGGACATCCTTTATATAACCGACCCGGAGGGCAAGCACATTGCCTGCGGTATCGCAAACTACGCCTCGTCGGATATTTCCTCCATCAAGGGATTTCGCTCCGACCGGATTCCAGACCTGCTCGGATACTTTTACGGCCAGGAAGTCGTGCATCGCAACAACCTGGTCTTGTTGTAGGACATCTTAAAAATGGGTCTGGTCAAGGCAAATGCCCCTAATAGGAGCCAACCAGGAAGGGACGCTGGAGCCTTCCCGTCCCTTCGGCCCGGCGGCCCGGTAAACTCTCGCCTGTAGACTCTTGGTATATACCAGAGGAGGCATATGACAACCACCGCCATTAGTCGGCAACAGCTAATAAAAATGGGCCAGGCGGCCCAGGCCGCCTCCCGGCAACTATCCCGTCATTCAACCCAGGCAACCCAGGCCAGAAACCGGGCGCTGATTAACATTGCCCAGGCCCTGGAGGACGATCAGTCCGCCGTCCTGGAAGCCAATCGCAGGGATTGCCAACAAGCTAAAGCCGGCGGCATGGATCCGGCCATGCTGGACCGCCTGCTGCTGACGCCGGATCGCCTTAGCGGTACCGCTCAGGAGGTGCGCAACGTCGCGGCACTGCCCGACCCGGTGGGCCAAATTATAGAAACAACCACCCGGCCCAATGGTCTGGTCATGGAAAAGAGGCGGGTACCGCTGGGAGTCATCGGCAGCATTTACGAAAGCCGTCCCAATGTGACGGTAGATATAGCCAGCCTGTGTCTAAAATCGGGCAACGCCTGTCTGCTGCGAGGCGGCAAGGAAAGCCTGGAGTCCAATACCGCGCTGGTTGCCTTGATTCACCAGGCCCTGGCCCAAGCCGGCCTTCCTCCTGATGCTGTCCAATTTGTGGACAACCCGGACCGGGCCTTGGTGGATACCATGCTGGAGATGAAAAAATACATCGACCTACTGATTCCTCGGGGCGGCAGCGGGCTGGTCTACTTCGTGGGAGAACACGCCACCATGCCGGTGGTTACCGGCGGCGTGGGCGTTTGCCACACCTACGTTGATCGGGCGGCGGACTTGACCCAAGCCACGAAAATTATCTTCAACGCCAAGGTGCAACGCCCCACCGTTTGCAACGCCCTGGACACGGTGCTGCTCCACGCGGAGATAGCGCCGGTTTGCCTTCCCGCCATCGCTGAAAAGCTGAGCCAGGCCGGAGTGGAGCTGCGTTGCGACCACCGCGCCATCAGCATTCTGGGGCCGGATCACGGACTGAAGGTATTGCCGGCCACCCCAGAAGACTGGGGCCGAGAGTTCCTGTCGTTGATCGCGGCAATTAAGGTGGTCGACTCTTTGGACGAAGCGCTGGAGCACATCGAAAGCTACGGTTCGGGTCACTCCGAGGCGATAGTCACGGAGGATACCCCTTCGGCGGAACGGTTTCTCGATGAGGTGGACGCTGCGGCGGTTTACGTCAACGCCAGCACCAGATTTACCGACGGCTCTCAATTCGGCTTGGGCGCGGAGGTCGGCATCAGCACTCAGAAGTTTCACGCTCGGGGGCCCATGGGGCTGGCTGAATTGACATCGTACAAGTGGGTCATTCGGGGTAGCGGGCAGATTCGGGAATAGCGGATTCGGGATTAGAGGGAAATCGAGTTGGCGAATTTCGACTTCGAACGCGAGGTTCGGACACCCTACTCCGAAGCATATACCATTTTGGAGGAGGACCGGCCGGTCGGCCGCATCGACATCCACTTCACCTTCAACATGGTCCACGTTACACTGGCGGTGGATGAAAGCCTGACCCAGGAAAGCATTCAGGAAATCATCGATGCCATTGACGAAGACCTGGTGGATGCCGTGGGCATCTCTCGAGAAGAGTTGATCATCCATGTGTTTCAGGGGCGGGAAACGGCCGTTTTCACCGACAACGACTTCAACGGCGACGGCAACGGCAGCGCCAATTAGACCCTCGACTGGGCCCGATATTCCCGGGCCCGATATACCATGATAGTTGACGCCCACTGTCACATCTTTCCCGATAGCTTTGCTCAGCGCCGGGCCGAGCTGGCGACCCAAGATGCCACCTTCGCCACCCTCTTCTCCAACCCCAAATCGCGTCTGGCCACCACCGCTGAGCTGCTCCAGGCCATGGAACGGGATGGGGTGGACCAGTCGGTGGTAATGGGTATGGGCTGGACCAGCCAGGATATTTCCAGCGAAGTAAACGATTTTCTGATCCAGGCACGGCAGGAACATCCCCATCGCCTGGTTGGGTTCTGCTCGGTCAACCCGACTTGGGGCAGCCAGGCCGCGGGGGAAATCCGCAGGTGCGTCGAGGCGGGTCTGCTAGGCGTGGGCGAGTTTCATCCCGACACCCAGGTTTTCGATATCACCAGTAAGACTCAAATGAAGCCGGTGATGATGGCCGCCTATGAGCTGGGAGTGCCGGTGGTGATTCACGCTTCCGAGCCGGTGGGACACTCCTACGCCGGGAAGGGAAGCACCACGCCGGATAAGCTGTATCGCTTCATCCTCAACTTCCCAGAGAACGACATCATCTGCGCTCATTGGGGCGGCGGACTGCCCTTCTACGGGCTGATGCCGGAGGTGAATAGGGCCCTGCAAAAGGTCTATTTCGACACGGCGGTCTCACCCCTCCTGTATCAAAAACAAGTGTTTGCCACGGCTGCCAGCTTGGTCGGCCCGGAAAAAATCCTGCTTGGGTCGGATTACCCCTTGGTCCCCCATCGCCAGCTGGCCCAGGAGCTGTATGATTCGGGACTAGAACCGACAGCCCAGGCGGCAATATTGGGCGAAAACGCCGTAAGGCTCCTGAAACTCTTGCCCCCTTAGGAATAGGCAAAGAATGTCGTTACAACCGGAATTCCCGGCCAACCAGGTTTTGGAGACCTTGCCCGACTATCTCCAGCCGGGGTTGGATATCGTGTTCATCGGGCTCAACCCCTCCACCATCTCTGTGCGAGAAGGTCACTACTTCGCCAATCCTCGCAACCGATTTTGGACGGCGCTGAACTCCTCAGGTTTGGTCCCAGTTCAGCTTTCACCGGCTCTGGATCAGCAATTGATGGATCATGGAATCGGTTTGACCGACTTGATCAAACGCCCAACTTCCCAGGCTTCCGGGCTGACCGTCTCGGACTACCGGCAGGGGGTGCAAATATTAAAGGCGAAGTTGCTGGACTTCCGGCCCGCCATCGCCTGCTTCCACGGCATGATGTGCTACCGGGCCTATCTGAAATACGCTGAGGGCCGGCAGGAAAAGCCGGACTTAGGTCTGCAGCGCCACCTTATTGGACAGAGCCGGGTTTTTGTGGTGCCCAACCCCAGTCCCGCCAACGCCCAGTATTCGCTGGAAGTCCTGGCGGACTGGTATCGGCAGTTAGCCCAGCTCCGTTCTGACAGCCTCCATACCGACAGCGCCAATTGAACCAACGCAGAGACAGCATCACCGATAGTATCCGGGTTTTCATCGCGCTGGATCTACCCCCTACAGCCAAAGGGGCTTTGACCCGGACAATCGCCGCTTTGAGGCAAGAGATCTCGACCGGAGTTCGCTGGGTGGACCCTGCCGGCATTCATCTGACCCTTAAGTTCCTGGGCAACATCCGGCCAACTTTAACCGAGCAGGTTTTCGAGGCGATGACCCAGGCATCCCAAAGCAACGAGTCCGGCGCTTTCGAGCTGAGTCTATTCCAGTTGGGCGTGTTTCCCAACACCCGCCGGCCCCGGGTTTTATGGGCGGGCATCCAGGGTGACCTTACCCTCCTTGCTGGGTTGCAAGTCCAGGTGGAAGAGGCCGCCAGCCGGATCGGGTTTGCCCCAGAGCAGCGACCCTACCGGCCTCACCTGACCCTGGGCCGGGTTCGCGAGGGAGTCCCACCGCCAGTCCGGCTTCAGATTGGCAAGGCGGTCTCGGAAGTGGAACTGGAGCCTTCCCCGCCTTGGCAGGTCGAATCATTGCACCTGATCCAGAGTGACCGCAGGCCAGAGGGCGCAACCTACACTTCCCTGGGGTCGGTGCCCCTGGTTAGCAATTAAAGGGCAGTTAAGGGGCGGTAGAGCGCATGGATCGCCTGACCACCAGCCTTCAGCCGGCGCCGCCCTTCGATTTGGAGCTGACGGCTAGCTACGGCACCTACTTCCGGGGACGGTACGGCAGCGATTCCTGGGTGGACGGTCAATATCGTCGCTTGCTAGATTTGGGTCCCAAGTTGGTCCTGGCCTCGGTCCGAGCGGTCGGGACGGTGGAAGAACCCGAGCTGGAGGTGGAGCTAAGGGGAGAAAACCTGACGCCGCAGGACGCTGCGGCAGGTAAGGCGCAGGTAGCCTGGCTGCTGGGCACCCAGCAGGAGCTGACCCCCTTTTACCATCTGGCCAGGCGGGACCCGCCGCTGGCGGCGATTTGCGAGAACTTTTACGGGCTGCACCTGCCCCACACCGCAACGGTGTTCGAGGCGTTGACCCTCGCCATCCTGGGCCAGCAGATCGCCACCAGCGTGGCCCGAATCGTGAGGACGCTGCTAATTGAGACCTACGGGTTGCGCCAAGCCTTCGACGGCGCTGATTACTACGCCTTCCCCCGGCCCGAAGCCCTGGCTTCAGCATTGGTGGAAGACCTGCGCCGGCTGAAACTGAGCTACCGCAAGGCCGAATACGTGCAGGGCATTGCCCAGGCGGCTCGCGACGGAACCGGCGGGTTGGATTGCCTGAACGAGAAATCCGATGAGGAGGTGGTCCAACAGGTTACCCAGCTAAGAGGCGTGGGGAATTGGACTGCGCAGTGGGTGCTGGTGCGGGGTCTGGGACGTCCGGACGCCCTGCCCCTGGGTGACCTGGCGCTGCGCCGTATCGTCTCCAGCATGTACTTCGATGGCGAACCCATCACCGACGAGCAGCTGAGACCCTTCTCCGCAAGATGGTCACCCTGGCGCACCTATGCCACGATTTACCTCTTCAGCGCGCCGCGGGCCGGGATGGTTTAATACATCATCCAGTTGGTTTTGATGAATCGGCGACCACCCCCATCCTAACCTTCCCCAATCAAGCGGGAAGGGACCGATCCTCTCCTCCTTAAAGGGGGAGAGTTAGAGAGGAGGTGACTTAACACCTCCCAACCTCCCCTTCGTAAGGCTCATTGCACGACACTTTTTCAACAAGGCTAGTACACGAGTACACTTCTTGTCATTCTGAGGGAGCGGAGCCACCGAAGAATCTGAGATTCTTCGCCTCCACTATGTTTCGGCTCAGAAAGACAGCCCGCCGCTACCACAAACTGTCGTGTATTAAGCCTTCGTAAGGGGAGGGGTTATTCCGACACGCTCTCTCCAAGCACTGATACCCCGGCCCCCTAGCGGAACAGGCCCATCAGGCTGCGAGGGTTCCGGCCGCGAGAGAACTGTTTCATCAGCTTCTGGGTCTGCCGGAACTGGTTTAAAAGCTGATTGATATCCTGGGCGGTGGTGCCGCTGCCTTTGGCGATGCGCCGGCGCCGGCTGCCGTTGATGATCTCCGGCCGGCGTCTCTCCTCCGCGGTCATGGATCGGATGATGGCCTCCGTTCGCGTGATCTGCCCTTCATCCAGCTCGGTAGGCATATTCTTTCCCAGCTGGTTCATTCCGGGGATCATTTCCATAATCTGGGATAGGGATCCCATCTTTTTTACGCTTTGAATCTGCTGCAGGAAATCCTCCAGGTCAAAGGTGGCCTGCCGGAACTTGCGCTCCATCTCCTTGGCCTGATCCTGGTCCACCACTTCCTGGGCCTTCTCGATCAGGGTCAGCACGTCTCCCATGGCCAGAATACGGGAGGCCATGCGGTCGGGGTGGAAGGGCTCCAATGCGTCGCTGCGTTCTCCCACGCCGACAAATTTTATCGGCACGCCGGTTACCTGGGTAACCGACAGGGCGGCGCCACCCCGGGCGTCACCGTCCATCTTGGTCATAATCAGGCCAGTGAGAGACACCCTTTCGTGGAATTCCTGGGCGGCGTTGACCGCATCCTGACCGGTCATGGCGTCGACAACCAACAGGGTTTCAGTGGGAGAAGCGGCCCTCTTAATCGCTTCCAGCTCTCCCATCAGCTCGTCATCGATGTGCAGCCGGCCGCCGGTATCTATGATTACCCAGCTGACTCCCAGCTGCGCTCCCCGCTTTACGCCGGCTTCGGCTACCTGAACCACAGTGGAAGTCTTGGGGTCTTCGGAATAAACTGGAACATCCAGCTGACGCCCCAGGGTTTCCAGCTGGGAGATGGCGGCCGGGCGGCGCAAGTCCGCCGCCACCAGCAGCGAGCTGTGCCCCTGCCTCCGCTGCTGCAAAGCCAGCTTGGCTGCGGTGGTGGTCTTGCCTGAGCCCTGCAAGCCGACCAGCATCAGCACGCTGGGGAGTTGGCTGGAGAGGGTCAACCGGTGATCACTCCCACTGAGCAGTTGGGTCAGCTCCTCGTGGACCACCTTGACCACCTGCTGCCCTGGGGTGAGGCTTTGCAGTACATCGGCGCCCAGGGACCTCTCTTTGACCTTGGCCACGAAATCCCGGGCCACCCGGAAATTCACGTCCGCTTCCAGCAGGGCGCGGCGGACCTGCCCCAGGGCTTCGTCGATATCCTTTTCGGTCAGGCGTCCCCGATTCTGGAGATGCTGGAAAATTCCGGTGAGCTTGTCTGTCAAGTTCTCAAACAATACTTCAATCCCTTACCAGCGGGCGTCCTTTTCATCTGCGAAATCACAGCCGAAAAGACGCCAGCCAATCCTAAAACTTCCTCTCTGTCAAATTGTAGGCTCGCCGCCCTGAGGGGGTCAAGGCGTAATTAAATGGCCTTGGCCCTGTGTTAGAATGGGCCATCATCCAGCCCAAAAGTCCCAGAATGTGAACAGCCGGAAAGGCGCCATATGATCCCCCAGCGTCTCAGCGTCAAAAATTTCCTGTGCTACCGGGAGAATGTTCCTCCCTTGGATTTCACCGGCCTGCACCTGGCCTGCCTCTGCGGGGCCAACGGGCACGGTAAATCCGCCCTGTTGGACGCCATTACCTGGAGCCTGTGGGGGAGGGCCCGAGGCCGAACCCAGGATGACCTGATTTTCTACGGGGCCGATGAAGCCCGGGTGGAACTGGAGTTTCTATCTCGGGGCACCAGTTATCGGGTTATTCGAAGCCACGCCCGGGGAATGTCGGGGCGGCGCCGAGCCGGCGCTTCCGACCTGCAACTGCAACTGCTCAACGGCGGTGATGCTCAGCCCATCTCCGGCAATTCGGTGCGGGAAACCCAGGAGAAAATCCAGCAGCTTATCGGCTTGGACTACGACACTTTCATAAACTCGGCCTTTCTGCTCCAAGGCCGGGCCGACGAGTTCACCAGCAAAACTCCTTCCGACCGCAAGGCGGTGCTGGCCTCCATCCTGGGTTTGGACGCCTACGACCGTCTGCAAATTCGCGCTCGGGAAAAGCTGGCTGAGGTGCGCTCGGCCAATGATCAATCCGAGGGAGTCCTACAGCAGTTGCGGCGGGAGGTTGAGGAATTGGGCGAGCCGTCGCAGGAACTCTACGGCCTGGAGCAATACCTGCGAACCGTGGAGATCGACCTGCAAGGGAAACGCCGCGAGTTGGAGCTTCTCCGCACCCGCGACCAGGAGCTGGAGAATCGCCAGCAGGCCCTGGCTGAGGAGCAGCAGAGGATGGACCTCTTAGTAGAGGAGATCGCCCAGCTGGAAGTGACACTGGCCCAGACCCAACGGCGCATTGAAGAGTACCTGGCCTTGGTGGACCAAGCTCCCCTGATCAGCGAGGGACTGGAAAAACTTGGTGAGGCCCGGCAAAGATTTGAAGAGCTGGAGGAGGTCCGCGGGCAACACCTGGCTAAAACCGAAAAGAGAGCCGGTGTTCTGCAAGCCATCGACCGCCGCCGCGCCCGGGTGGAGACCCTGGCCGAGGAGCTTCGGCGCAAGTTGGAAGTGGAGTTGACTCCCCAGGCCCAGGCCGAAGCCCAGCTGCTCTCGGAGCAGGGGAGGCTAGAAACCCAGCGACCGGCTCTCCGCGTTCAGGAAAAGGAGCTAGCTTCCCAGCGGGAGCGCCAGCAAAATCTGGCTAACCGCTTGGGCGAGGCCCAAACCACAGCCGAGAGGTACAAGACCGAGGGTGAGGAGCTGAGCAAAAAGCTGGCGCTGCTGGACAATCCGGCCGGCGGCCAGGCGGTGTGCCCCCTCTGCGGAACGCCGTTGGCTCTGGACGCCTGCCAAGGGTTGGCCGACACCTACAGCCGGGAGATAAAAGAAAAGCGAGAGCTCTACCGCCAAAACCAGGCGGTTCTGAAAAGCCTCCAGTCGGAGAAGTCCGATGTGGACCAAGCCTTGCCGCTACAGGAGCAGGCGCTGGCCAGTGCCCATAGGGAGCTTGAAGTCGCCCTCAGCAACGTGGAACGGCAGATTCGGGAATCCCGCCGCGCCCAGCAGGAGCTGGAGGAAACCCAGCCGCGGCTGACATCCGCTATCGCATCTCTGGAGTCGGGGGAGTTTGCGGCGGAAGAGAATAAAACCCTGCAAGAGCTTGACCTGGAGATTAGGAGCCTGGGTTACGAGGAAGAGGCCCGGCAACAAAGCTACGCCCAGATGCGCGAGTTGCAGGGCTTCGAGGAGCGCCAGGCCCACCTGTCCCAAGCCCGCGCCCGACTGCCCGAGGAAGAGGAGGCACTGGCTCAAACCCGCGACATGCTCCTACGACGGCGCGAGGAGCTGGCAACTCGTCAAGGGGAACTCTTGGCCGGCCAGCAGGCCATAGATAGTTTCGGGCAGCTTCAGGACCAGCTGAAAGAAGCGGAGCTAGGTCTAACGGAAGCAGAGGAAAAACAGCAAGCCGCCATCGCCCGGCGAGGCTATCTGGAAGGCCAGATGCGCCGCCGGGAGGAGCTGGCGAAGGAGCTGGACGCTGTGTCCAGCCGCAAGATCGAGCTAGAGGAGGACCAGGGCATTTATCAGGAGCTGGCCACGGCCTTTGGCCGGCAGGGAGTCCAGGCAATGCTGATCGAAACGGTTATCCCCCGCCTGGAGGAGGAAGGCAATTACCTGCTAGGCCAAATGACGGACAATCGCATGCACTTGAAACTGGAAACCCAGCGGGAGCGCCGCAGCGGCCGGGGAGAACCTATCGAGACCCTGGAGATCAACGTCAGCGACGAGCTTGGGCCCAGAAGTTACGAGATGTACAGCGGCGGCGAGGCTTTCCGAGTAAACCTGGCGCTGCGGATAGCCCTCTCCAAAGTGCTGGCTCAGCGGATGGGCGCTCCCCTGCCAACGCTATTCATAGACGAGGGGTTTGGCACTCAGGACGGGGCGGGACGAGAGCGGATACTGGACGTGATCAGCTCCATCCAACACGATTTTGACAAGATTATCGTCATTACCCACCTGGAAGACCTGAAGGATATGTTTCCCGTGCGGATCGAAGTTCAGAAGAACGGGGATGGCTCCACCTTCTGGCTCAACTAGCGAATAAACCTACCCTATACTAGGCGATCTTGTCCGAGCGAGGCCCAATTATGCTGTCCGAAAACCTTCGCGCCTTCGTTGCCGAAACCCGGCGGGGAGTGCTGACCACCTTCAGGCGAAGCGGCGGCGCCCAGATGAGCATTATCACCTGCGGTCCCTACCGAGAGGGGGTGGCCTTCACCACCACCGCCCGTCGCGCCAAGCTGATTAACCTGCGGCGCAACCCGCGCTGCTCCTTGCTGGTTTCCCAGGAGGACTGGCGGGGGTATGTGGTGCTGGAAGGCCGGGCCGAACTGCTGTCACCCGATACCACCGATGCCGCCGAGCTGCGGGAAGCCCTCCGGGACGTTTACCGGGCGGCTTCGGGCACGGAGCATTCCAACTGGCCGGAATACGACGCAGCCATGGTGGAGCAGTGCCGGTCGGCGATAATAGTAGTTCCTGAGCACATTTACGGAACCCGGGCGTGATACCGGGCCAAGAATTGCCTGAGAAGCTGGTTTCTCCTCCTTGGCAAGGGGCAGACAAAGGGGGAGTGTCGTTACCCCACCTAACCTCCCCTTAGCAAGGGGAGGTACATTTAAGACACCCTCCAGGGCCTCTAAAAACCGTAGCTTAAAGTCCCTCCGCCACCTTCAACGAATCCACGTCTAGCTTGATCTCCGTCGCGCCAGTTCCCTGAAGCGCCGCCAGGACCCGCTCTCCGGAGAGGGGCAACTCCCGAATCCTGACTCCCACCGCGTCATAAATGGCGTTGGCGATAGCAGCCGGCGGTCCAAATCCGGGCGGCTCAGCCACGGCGCGGGCGCCGAAGGGCCCGTCATCGGCCGGAACCCGGATCAGAATGTTCTCGATCTCCGGCAAGTCCACCGCCAGGGGCATCAAGTAGGTGGAGAGGGAAGATGTCCGGACGGCGCCGGTCTGCGGGTCCAACTGCATATCCTCGGTCAACGCCCGGCCGATACCCTGGACCACTCCGCCCTCCAGCTGACCCTCCACCGACATGGGATTTATGGCCACGCCCACGTCCTGCGCCTGAACGTAGCGGGTAACCCTAACCTGGCCGGTGGCTTTGTCCACCAGCACCTCGGCCGCCTGGGTAGAGAACACCGGCGTGTAGGGCATGCTGGAGAGGGATGCCGTGCCGATTATCGGACCTCCCCGGGAATTGAGGCTCATGCCCGCCAACTGGCTGAAAGTGAGGCTCTGGTTGGGGTTGTCCTGCACATACACCCGACCCTCGCCGGTAGCCAATGCGCCGGCGGGAACACCCAGTCTTTCGGCGGCCAGCTCATAGAGCCTTTCCTGTACTTCTTCCGCCGCCCGTTGGACCGCCGTCCCCTGACTGTACACGATGCGGCTACCCCCACTGGGTCCGGTAAAAGGGGCCAGGTCGGTATCTCTTTTGGCGACCACCACCTGGCCCAGGGGCAGCCCCAAGGTCTCGGCGGCGATGGCGGCCAGCGAGGTGTCGCTGCCGGAGATGTCCACCGAGCCGGTTAGCAGGCTGACCGTGCCGTCTTCGTTCAGGCTGATGGCAGCCGTGGAGGGCCCGCTGCCGCTGCGCCACTCGCAAACCGCCAAGCCCACACCCCGGCATTCCCCCAGCTTCTTGGGCAGCCCCAACCGGTCTTTCACCGCCTGGAGAGTTTCCGCCAGCCCGTTACGAGGTATTCTGGCGCCGTTCACCGAGGTATCCCCCTCCTTGAGGGCGTTCTTCATCCGAAATTCCCAGGGGTCCATTCCCAGCTCCCTGGCGATGCTGTCGGTATGAGACTCGACGGCAAAGGTCATATCGGCTACGCCGGAAGCTCGGTAAGAGCCGACGTATATCTTGTTGGTGTAGACGCCGTAGGACCGCAGCCGGAAATTGGGAATGTTGTATGCGCCCAACCCGTGTCCCACGCCCGAGTTGGGCCCGGCCCCCAGGTAAGCGCCGACGTCAAAGATGCTGTAGGCCTCCCGGGCAACGATAGTGCCGTCTTTAGTAACTCCCGTTTTGAGGTAGTTGGTGACCGGCCAGCGGGGAGCGTTAAGTGTAAAGACCTCTTCGCGGGTATTGATCAGCTTCACCGGATGGCCAGTCTTGATCGATAGCAGAGCCGGAAAAGCCTCAAAGGCCAACCGCAGCTTGGCCCCGAACCCGCCGCCCAATTCCATGGGAATAACCCGGATGTTGGACAGAGGCATGTCCAGAACCGACCCCAACTGAGTGCGAATTTGATAGGGTCCTTGCGTGGAGGCCCAAACGGTCAAGCGGCCATTGGCCTCCAGGCTGGCCACACAAGCCATGGGCTCCAGGAAACCCTGGTTTATTCCCTGAGACCGGTAGGTTTCCTCAAAAACATGGTCCGCGTCCTTAAATGCCTGGTCCACGTCGCCCCGGTCGGCGTCCAGCAGGGTACAGACATTGTCGCCGCCCAGGGCAAACCCGTAGCCCTCAAAGTCGGTCAGGTCCGAGTGGACCGCCGGGGACTGGGATGCCAGCGCCTTCAGCGGGTCGAAAACCGTTGGCAGGTCTTCATATTCCACTTGGATCAGATCCAACGCCTCTTGAGCGGTCATTTCATCGTCGGCGGCCACGGCGGCTACCGGCTCGCCGATGTAAAAGACTTCGTCCCGGGCCATGATGTACCGGTCTTTCAATGCGCCCGAGCCGAAATGGACCTCCGGGAAGTCCCGGCCGGTAATTACCGCCCGAACCCCCGGCAGCGCTTCAGCCTTGGACTTGTCTATCCCGACTATACGGGCGTGGGCACGAGGGCTGGGCAGCAGTTTGCACATCAGCATCCCGGGCAAATAAACATCGGCGGCGTAGACGGCCCGGCCGGTGACCTTTTCGCTGGCATCGATGCGGGGTAGATTCTTCTCCAGGACTTTAAAGTCGACCATAAGTTTAACTCCTTCCCGATTAATTACACCGGGTTATTGACACCAGGTTGGTGACGCCGGGCTCTTGGCCTGACTATCAGCCAGCCGTTTGCCAAATTATTTTGTCCTCATGTCCTCAGCGGCCGCCAGAACCGCTTCGACCACCTTGGAGTAGCCGGTGCAGCGGCACAGATTCCCGCCGATACCGAACCGTACTTCCTCTTCCGTTGGATTGGGATTTTCCCGGAGCAGGGCGGTAGCCGACATTATCAGCCCCGGAATGCAAAAACCGCACTGCAACCCTCCGTGGTCCACGAAAGCCTGCTGCACCGGATGCAGCTCCTCCAAATTAGCCAGTCCCTCTATGGTAGTCACCTCGGAGTCGTGGGCGCTGTGGGCCAGCACCATGCAGGAGGTGACGGGCTTGCCGTCGAGAAATACGGTGCAGGCGCCGCAGTCCCCCTCGTCGCAACCCTTCTTGGTCCCGGTGAGGTGGATGTCATCCCGGATGGCATCAAGCAATGAGTAGTAGGGTTCAACCAAGACATGTCGCAGGTCGCCGTTTACGGTCAGTTGCAGCGGTTTTTTCATCCGCCGGGCCTCCTGTCACCTTTACGGTTTAATTAACAATAGATGCCAAAGCTAAAACGCCGTCTGCACCGCCAGGCTGCGTTGCGTCGCATAAGGCAGGTCCTGCCCTTGGGCCATCTCTATCGCCCGCTCTAAAGTCCGCTGGGTCAGAGCCTCTACGATGGATTTCCGATAAGTCGCCGAGCCCCGCACATCATCAATTGGGGTGACTCGGGCCTGGGCCTCCTGCGCCGCGGCCGCCACCAGCTGGGGAGTCAGCGTTTGACCCCGCAGCATATCTTCGGCGCTGCGAGCTCTAACCGGAGTGGGAGCCACCGAGGCCAGGGCAATTCTGACTTCCCGGCAGACCGCCCCTCGCCTCTCCAAGGAGATCATGCTGGCCACGCCGACGGTAGCAATATCCATGGCTCCCCGGGGACTGTGCTTTATGTAAAGTGAGCCGGAGTTGGGCAGAGGAGGCGGCAGTCGAAGCTCGGCCAGGATCTCGGCGGGCCGCAAAACCGTGCGTCCGGGGCCGGCGAAAAACTGGTCCAGCGCGACCATCCGCTCCCCCTCCGGTCCGACCACCCGGCACTGAGCGTCGAAGGCCAGCAAGGCCGGCAGCGTATCTCCAGCCGGCGAGGCGTTACAGATGTTGCCGCCAATTGTAGCCAGGTTCCGTATTTGAACTCCGGCGAAGGAAGTGGCTCCGGTGGCCAGGGCGGGGTAATGCCGGCGAATGGCCGGGTGGGTTTCCAGCGTCTGCACCGTGACTAACGCCCCCAGGCGCAGACCATTTCGCGCGCTGTAGCTGACCTTTTGTAATGCCGGTATGTGCTGGAGGTTGATGACGTATTGGGGCTGCCAGGCTCCCAGACGCCACCGCACTAGAAAATCGGTGCTGCCGGCCACCAGTCGTGCCTGCTCGCCGTAGCGTTGCAGCAGGGATATGGCCTGGCGGAGGGTGCGGGCTTCTAGATACTCGAACTTGGCCATGCTTCCTCCAAATCCCCAAGGTCGACTCTGTAAAAAATCCCCCCAAGCGCTGAAAGGTGTCATTCCGGCGTAAGCCGGAATCCAGTTTCATCTGGTCAGCAACCAGGGGGCCATCGCTGGGCTCCGGCCTTCGCCGGAGCTACAGAGGGGATACTGCCCTGGATTCAGCTAGCTGGAGTTGCGGGCTCCGACGAAAGGCTGAATCAAAACCCGCATGGTGCCATCGGTTTCCTTCCGCTGGGTGAGCACTCGATGTCCGGCCTGCTCCGACCAGTAGATCACGTCATATATGTTGAGGGCGTCCTGCAAGATGGCTTCCACAAAGGATTGAGGGTCGCCTTCCATCTGCCTGGTCAGCGCCGCTATGACCCCGGCGCAGCTCTTGCCCCGCCCATCGATAACCGTCCAGCCACCGGAGGCGCTGTTGGATCCGCCAGACCCATTGGATCCGCTAGACGCAACAGGGGGCGACTCTCGATGCACTTCAACCTCGCCACTCTTCCTCAGATCCAGCTCTCGCTTGAAGTTGGCTACCGCCTCCCAAGCCACCGCCCGGTCCCGGTTTCCGCTGGCGCAAACCGCGCCGCGCACGCCGACGATGTCCGGGTTGATGCGGGCCAGCTCATCCAGGTCTTGCAGCTTCAGGTGGCCGGAAAGGGAGGTGCTTAGGCCCAACTCTTTGCCGCGGAGCACCATCTCCCTCAGTTCGGCTTCTGGGATAAAATCAAACAGGTTCCGGCCATCCTTGGTTAGCGTATCGATCAGGAAACCGTCGCATTCCCCGTCCCTAGCCAACTGGATCATCAGCTTGGGGTCCAGCCCCCCTTCGTAGAGCAAATTATCGGCGAAGAGCGAGCCGATCAGCTTGGTGTTAAACCCTTCCAGGGCCTGGCGGGACTGGCGCAGCACCTCGACCGCCATAGCGTAGTCGGCCTGTCGGAATCCGACCTTCACCGACGTGGCATTCAATGCGGCGGCGGCGTATGCCGCCATGGCCACCGTGCCGGGCTGGTTGGGCACCACGCCCAAGGTCACGCTGACGTGCTTCTCCACGGGTATTTGGGAGCGGACCTGCCTGACGATATCGGGATGGCCCGAACCGACCAGGGCTTCCTGCAGGTTTTTAACATCGACCACGTCGGCGCCACCCTGCTCGGCCTCTAAGGCCTCCGCCACGTTCTGAACGCTGACCATCAGCAGCATGCCGGAGAAAAAGAGGTTGTTGCCCGTCAACCAGCTTACCCGGCTCGGCTGGGCCGGAATCGTGGTCACCGGAACCTGGGTGACGGGTACCCGGGTTACGGGAGGCCTGGGCTTTAAAGGCTCCAATTCTCGTTTCAGCTCCGCTTTCTCCTCGGCGGTCAGGTCGGCCATCGGCGGCCTGACCCGTCCTCCCGCCATTCCCATCAGCTCTCCCCAATATTTCACGGCCGGGATCGGCAGCGCCCCGTTGTACTTGTTTACGGTCCTAGTCCACCAGGTCTCGGACAGCTCCTTGATGCGCCTAAGGTGGGTATCGTAAAAGTTCTGGTCGATATCACCCTGGGTGGCGCGGTCGATGTACTGGACGTAGTAGTTACATTCCGGTGTGTCGAAACGCCAATCGGAGGTGTTGGCGAACATCACCTGCTGCTGGAAACCCAACTCCTGAGCCTTTTCGAAAATCCACTCGTCGGGCGTGCTGATTATGTAGTCCTTGCCCAGCATCAAGTGGGCCTCGATGGACAGCTGCTGGTTGAAACTGGCTTCCTTGACCCCCACCAGGTTGGGAATGCGGCACAACTGCTGCAGGCCCTGGGGCGTCATGACTATGCCGAATTGGGGCGAGTTGTAAAACATGATGGCCAGGTTGGTATTGTCCGCCAGCAGCCTGACGTAGTCCACCACCTGCGTCTCAGTCTTGGTAACCATGTAGGGAGGAGCCACCACCAGCAGATCGATGCCGGCGGACTCGGCACGCTGGGCCAGGGAGATCATGTCCTCGGCGGAGGTGTGGGTGACATGGGCGGCGATCAGCCACTGGCCCCGGGCTTCGTCGGCCACGGTGTCCATGACCCTAACTCGCTCCTCAAAGGTAAGGCTCCAGAACTCTCCCATGCCCCAGGTACAGCCGCCGCCCCGGGTGCCCAGCCGGCGGATGTGGCGGATATTTTGCCGCATTCCCGCTTCGTCAAAAGTATTCTCCGGGGTGAAGGGGGTGACCAACGTGGTCCACTGGCCCCGCAAATTCTGCCAGGCCCAGTCCTGCGCCTCATGCTTCTGGTAATTGGCCATTCCTACGCTCCCTGATTCTGATGCCGGGTTCTACTATTCCTTGACGAAACTACTAAACTTGGATGTTCCAAATCACCCCCATCCCCATTTACAAAGGGGGACTGAGGGGGATTTCCCAAAAAGGTGGCTCCACCGCCCGTGTATAGCTCTAGGTTCAAGCCCCATTAATGTACCGGTTTTATTCTCCGGGATAGTGTAAGCAGCCACCGGTCAGCCGTCAACAAAACTCCGCTTCGGACCAAGGCAATCAGGACCGGAGCCCTTGGATCTCAGTTTCACTCCAGTGGCTGGCAACCGGGGCAGAAGAA
>JAKZUA010000126.1:0-2876 GCA_047516825.1 Dehalococcoidia bacterium | reverse complement strand
GGTGCGGGAGTTGCGGCGGCTGGTGGAAGTTGTCCGGGAGTGCCCGCCGGAATTGCCGGTTTTAGCACTGGTCGACGGCACTCTGGTGCTGTGGGGATTATCGGGACAGGGTTACCGTCCCTTCGTACGACGGGCCTTGCTACAAGACGGCTTGCTAGGCGCCCTGGAGGAGTTGCGGGTGCTGGCTCAGGAGAGGCCGGTTACCCTGGCCGCCTACGTTTCCCTGCCCCGAACCACCGAGGTGACTAATGCCGTGCGGTCCTGCCTCTGTCCCCATGATTTTGCCTTTTGTCAGAGCCGTTGCAGCCACCGCCGGTCCACCGAGGCGCCCTGCGATATTGCCAACGGGTTTCTTGACCGGGAGCTGTTTCAGGGAATTCTGGGGGATGGCGAGCGGTCCCCGGTATACCGGACCAACCCCCAGGCCGCACAAGAGTACTACGGTGAGCATCAGGTTTACTTCTATTATCTTCAGTCGGGAGAGGAGATAGCCCGGGTGGAAGTTCCCCAATGGGTCGCGCAGTACGAAAAGCTGCTCTCGTTGGGGCACAGCTTAATTGTGGAGCAGTGTCGCAAGGGCAGCGGCTATCCGGTGGCGATTTCCGAGGCCCACGAGCAGGCGGTGATTAACGGAACAGACCGGCAATTGTTCAAGGAGCTGGTTGCTCAAACACTGGAGAGGCAAGGGCTGGCTACCTACACTTCGCAGAAAGAGCGATCGAAGAAGCTACCCTGGGTGTAGCGGTAACCTAGCCCGCCCGCCAAAACTGGCGTGCCCACTCTTCATTTCGAATAATCGCCGAAGATGCGGTCTGAATATCCACTGCAAAGAGGTGATACTGTTCTCCCTCGGGATTCCAGCCAATTTTCTGGTAGAGGGCCTCGCCGTAGCGCTGGCGCAATTCCACGTCTTGGATATCCCTGGCCTCACCCGAGAGCTTGAATTCCCCCTCGCTGGCCTCCCGATCAGTTATGGTGCTGTGCAGGGTGCAGCGAGGGTCGCGGAGCAGGTCCAGGACTTTGCGGGACCGCCACATCATCCCCAGGTAGAGCTGGCCGTCGGTTATCAATGGCTCCACCGCCGAGATGCGCGGCCAGCCGTCTTTACGCAGGGTCCCGACCATAACCAGACCGCTCCTCTCCAGGCGCTCCCGCCCAAAAGCAGCCAACTCCGTCGCTTCTTTCTGAAATTCGTCCCAGTTCATGTTCCCCTCCGGATCCTCACACATTGACTAACGCAACTTTGAGTCTCTGTCCTAGCCCGCCGCCAGGTGATCCAGAAACTCTTGATAGCTCCCGAAGCTGGCTACGGTACGGAGGAACTCTTCCAACGATTTACTTTGAGCCCGCAGCCGCCGCATCTGGTCGCCGATGGGACTGACCGACGACGGACTGGTGGCGTAGGTGCCGTGGAAGGCGAAGTAGGCCTGATTAATCTTGCGAATCAGGTGGCCATTGGCTACGAATAGCTGCCTCCGCTCCTCCATGTATGCCTCCGCCTCCTCAATCATGCCCTGGGCCAGCAGCTCATCGACCCGGGCGCGGGTTTCCCGCATCTCGGCGTCGAAGTCGAAACCGCCGGATTCCCGAGCATCGCCGGGGTTCCGGCCATTGGGCGAAGGTGGCGGAGATGAACCGGTCCGGTCCATCCTCGGTCCGGCCAGCGCAGTGAAGACCTGCTCGCCGATCTCCTCGCCGGCAATGGTCGAGGCGGTTTCATTTAGGACGGTCATCTCATGGCCGCTCCAAAAGTTGCGCCCCAGGGGCCGGAAGAAAAACCACTGGTGCAGCCACTCATGGGACGTGGTAACCACGGCATGACGCAGACCAAACTCGTCGGCCACCACGCTGGGATAGACGGCCACCCCGCCGGTATTTTCCACCAGCGCGGCCAGATTCTCACCCTCCAGTATCGCTTCCTCGATCTCCTCCTTGCGCTGGTTCCCCAACCCCGGATTCAGCAGTACGGTGCGCTGGGGATCGATCCGGCCCCGGGGGGAAAGCACCAGCACGTGAGGAGAAGTGGAAAACACCGCGTCCACCGGCGGAAATGCTCCCCAAGGGTGGGTCAGGCCCACCAAAGCCAGCACTTCAGTGACTTCCGCCTCGATGGTCTCTTCCACCCCCGCCGCCAATCTACGGCGACGCTCCTTGATTCGCTCAATCTGCTGCACCAAAGAGAGGCCAGAGTCTAAGAGAAAGCCCGAACCCTGGCCGGAAGGCGAAGACCGGCGGGTTTTTTGCGGGCTATTAGACGGGCTATTAGATGGGAACTGGGTTCGCTGTTTCAGCCGCCGCAGTTCCTGCCCCAGCGCAAAAAACTCTTGGGCCCGAGTTATGCCGACACCCCGGTCGGGTCCCGAATCCCAGGTCAATACGCTGCGGGTTTTGCTCAGCCATTTATCCGGCAGATGGCTCACCTCCCAATCGACGAAGCTGTATTTGTAGGGAGCTATCAGCAGGTCAATGGCGGTGGGACGGAAATCGCCCCCGCCGGCTATGGCCAGCGTCAAACCCAGACCCAGGGCCAAAGAGCCCCTTTTCAGGCCTTTTCCCGCAGTTTGCCCCAGACCTTTCAAGGTTTGCTGATTTGCCAGTGTATTTGCGGTCCCATTCCCCCGCCATTACCTTCCAATCTTAATAGCCGCCCAAATGCTAACACGCCCGGCCGCCCGGGTGGCGGAGCTTACCGGCGGCACCCCCAGTAGCCGACCTGCCTGGGGTTTCCTTGACCGTCAGGGCCTTTTCATTCTCCTGCCTGGTAGGAAAAGCCCATCATGTCGAAAGCTTCGCTGAGATGGGCATTGTGGCGGCGTAGTGCAGCGGCTACGTTGGAATGCCCAGCCCGGCGTACCAAGCTGATGACCAGGTTTCGC
>JAKZUA010000125.1:0-5628 GCA_047516825.1 Dehalococcoidia bacterium | reverse complement strand
TCGCCCCCAAAGAGTGGCGTCGCCCTTGGCTACTCCGGAAGTCAGGCACCAAATCCAGCGCTTCTCTCAAAGTCATCATCCTCCCCTCCCGCTTAAACTGGTAATAATTTTATACTATTTTGATAAAATGAAAAGGCCCTGTACAGGTTGACTACTCGTTGACTAGCCTGAAGGCCAAGTATATACTCCCACCAGCTTTACCCAGCTACGACTACAGCTACAGTTGCAGCAACTGTTTTTCGGGCACGTCAGCCCCAGAGGTTTGGAAATAGGTTTCGCAAGCGGTGTTACAGGAGGTGTCTAAAGTGAGGGTTCCGGTAGAGATCAACGTCAATGGGCAACCCCGGCAAGCCGAAGTCGAACCCCGGACCCTGTTGGTCCACTTCCTGAGGGAAGAATTGCGCCTTACCGGGACGAAGATAGGCTGCGATACCAGCCAATGCGGTGCCTGCGTGGTCATGCTGGATGGAATCGCCGTCAAGTCGTGCGCCTGCCTGGCGGTGCAAGCGGATGGAAGCAGCGTTACCACCATAGAAGGGCTGGCTCAAAACGGTGAGCTGCATGCCGTCCAGGAGGCTTTCTGGGATAATCATGGCCTGCAGTGCGGCTTTTGCACCGCCGGCATGATCATGTCTGTGGTTGATCTGCTCAATAAGAACCCGCACCCTTCCGCCCAGGAAGTAAGGGATGGATTGGAAGGAAATATCTGCCGGTGCACCGGCTATCACAACATTGTCAAAGCGACTCTGGCCGCCGCCGATGCGATGGGAGGTTAGGTTATGACGACCCGGCTTTTTGGTTCCGGTATCAGACGGCGGGAGGACCCCCGGCTGATAACCGGCGCTTCGACCTATACCGACGACATTAAGCTGCCGGATATGGTCTACGCGGCCATCCTGCGCAGCCCCCACGCCCACGCCCGAATCACCGGGATAAACACCAGCGCCGCCCAGGCCGCTCCGGGCGTGCTGGCTGTCTACACCGGCGCCGACACCGAGGGCGTGCTCAACTCCATACCCTGCGCCTGGGTGGTGCCGGATTCGGATGTCAAGACCGTGCCCCACATGCCCCTGGCTAAGGACGTGGTGCGCTACATGGGCGACGGCGTGGCCGTGGTGGTCGCCGAGAATCGCTACCAGGCCGAGGACGCGCTGGAGCTCATCACGGTTGATTACCAGCCTTTGACCGCCGTGGTTAACCCGGAAGAGGCGTTTCAACCGGGAGCGCCCCAGATTCACGAGGAGGCTCCCAACAACCAGGCCTTCCACTGGGTGGCGGCCGGGGGCGATGTGGATGCCGCCTTCGCCTCCGCCGAAGTGGTGGTGCGGGACACCATAAGACAGCAGAAGCTGATTCCCAACGCTGTGGAGCCTCGCTCGGCGGTTGCTTCTTGGGTGGCGGCCATGGGGGAGTTGACTCTGTGGAGCAGCAGCCAGAACCCGCACATCGCCCGGTTTTTGACCTCGCTGGTTACGGGCTTACCCGAGCATAAGATTCGCGTCATCGCGCCGGAAGTGGGCGGCGGTTTCGGCAGCAAGACCCCCCTCTATGCCGACGAGATGATCGCCACTTTTTGCGCCATGAAGCTGGGCCGCCCGGTCAAGTGGACCGAAACCCGCTCGGAAAACTTTCAGGCCACGCTGCACGGCCGGGATCACGTGGAGCATGTGGAGTTGGCGGCTACCCGGGAGGGCAAGATAGTCGGCCTTCGGTCGGTGGTCTACGCCGCCATGGGCGCCTATCTCTCCACAGCCTCTACGGGCATACCCACCATTTTGCACGGGCTAATGTATTCCGGCCCCTACGATATACCCAGCCTCAAGGCTGATATATACGGCGTTTTCACTACCACGACGCCGGTGGATCTTTACCGGGGCGCCGGCCGACCGGAAGCCACCTTCCTGATCGAAAGATTGGTGGAGCTGTTGGCCGTGGAGCTGAACCAGGATCCCGTGGAAATCCGGCGCAAGAACCTCATCCCCAAGTTTGAGGATGGGCACACGGTGGCTATCGGACTGACCTACGACAGCGGCGACTACGAAATGACTCTGGATAAAGTGCTGGAGCATGTGGACTATCAGGAGCTTCGGCGGGAGCAGGCCCATCTCAGGGAACACGGCCAGTACATGGGCATCGGTGTCACCTGCTACTGTGAGATTTGCGGGTTGGGGCCTTCCCAGGTGGCCGGCGCTGTGGGCTTCGGCGGCGGACTATGGGAAAGCGCGACCGTGCGGTTCAGTCCCACTGGCAAAGCCAGTATCTACACGGGCACCAATCCCCACGGACAGGGGGAAGAAACGACTTTCGCCCAGATCTTGGGAGACGAGTTGGGATTGCCGGTAGAGGACATCGATGTGGTCCACGGCGACACCAGCAATACGCCCATGGGCTGGGGTACCTACGGCAGCCGGACCACCGTTGTCGGGGGTGGAGCCCTGGCTTTGGCCGCCCGAAAAATCAAGGAGAAGGCCAAAGTCCTAGCCGCCCACCTTTTGGAAGCCGCCGACGCGGACATTGAGTACGAGGACGGCAAATTCTTTGTTCGGGGCTCTCCCGACCAAAGCAAATCCATTCAGGACATCGCGCTGATGGCCAACGTGGCCTGGAACATGCCGGAAGGGATGGAGCCTGGCCTGGAGGCATCCGCCTTCTATGACCCGCCCAACTTCACCTATCCCTTTGGAGCCCACGTAGCGGTGGTCATGGTGGACCCGGACAATGGCTACATCAGTTTCCAGCGCTATGTGGCGGTGGACGATTGCGGGCCGCAGATTAATCCCATGATTGTCCAAGGCCAGGTTCACGGAGGTGTGGTCCAGGGCGCCGGCCAGGCCCTCTGGGAAGAAGCGGTTTACGACGACAACGGCCAGCTGCTGACCGGTTCGTTGATGGATTACGCGGTGCCCCGGGCCCACCAGGTGCCGGACATCGAGACCATCTCCACAGTAACCCCTTCGCCGCATAATCCCTTGGGTGTCAAGGGCATCGGCGAGACCGGCACCATAGCCTCAACCATAACTATCTATAACGCCGTAATCGACGCCCTGCGGCCCCTGGGCGTGACCAAGCTGGACATGCCCCTTACTCCCGAGCGGGTTTGGCGGGCCATCCACCAGCAAGGTTAGGCCAGTACGGTTAGGGAGGAAGAGCCATGTACGCCCCAGAGTTTGATTACCACAAGGCCGGTTCGGTAGCCGAAGCCGTTCAACTACTGGGCTCCCACCAGGATGCCAAGCTACTGGCTGGCGGGCAGAGCCTGATTCCGCTAATGAAGCTGCGGCTGGCTAGACCGGCCGTGCTGGTCGATATCGGCGGCATAGCAGACCTTAAAGGCATCAGCGTTAATGGCGAGACCATCCACATCGGCGGTCTTACCACTCACCATGAGATTGCCTCTTCCACCCAGTTAAAAAACTCCAACCCCATGCTGGTCGAAGTGGCGGCGGGCATTGGCGACCAGGCGGTGAGAAATCGCGGAACCATTGGCGGCAATCTGGCCCATGCCGACCCGGCTTCGGATTGGGGCACGGTGCTGACCGCCCTGAACGCCTCCATAGACATACAGGGTCCCGGCGGGTCTCGTTCCGTCGCGCCGGAAACCTTTTTCCAGGGAGCCTTCACCACGGGTCTGGCCGAAAACGAGGTCGTTACCGGGGTTAACGTGCCCGTGCTCAGCGTCCATGATCACGGCCACGACCACGACCATGGCCACGAGCACGACCACGGTAGCCGGGACATTCACGGACAGGTCGGCGAATATGCCAAGATGGCTCATCCGGCTTCGTTCTACGCCGTGGTAGGCGGCGCAGTGGTGGTTACTGTGGCCGACCAGCGCTGTACCGCCGCCCGGGTTGCGGTAGGGGGACTGGTTCCTTCGCCGCTACGGGCTCAATCGGTAGAGAACGCGCTGGTGGGTAAGGAGCTGACCCCAGAAAACATCAGCGCCGCGGTGGATCACCTGGCCGACGACCTGGGCGACGATGTTATCGGGGACATCTTTGCCTCGGCCGAATTCCGCCGGGTGGTGGCGCCGGTGGAAGTAAAGCACGCCCTGTTCCATGCCACCGGAATGGCCCATCGTTAGTAACTATCTCTATATGTCACGCCGAGGCGAAGGGCTCCTTCGGAAGGATATGGGTTGTTTTGAGGCTAGTCTGGACTAAGTTCCCGGCTAACCCCTGGCCCGGACGCTTGGAAGAGAGATGCTGCTGATTGGCATCTCTCTTCTTCTTGCCGCCGGGTTCCGCTGGGGCGGGCGGCCGGAAAGCACGCCCCTACTTCTTTAGCTGGAGAAAATGGTTCTGAAGATACTCCTGACCAATGACGATGGCATACACGCCCCGGGATTGCTGGCTGCCGCCCGCGCTCTGGCCTCGGTAGGGGAGCTCCACATCGTCGCGCCAAGCCGGGAGCAGAGCGGCGTGGGTTCCGCTCTCACCCTGCACGATGCGATACAAGTTTCTCCCATCGAGATTGATGAGCTGCTGGGAGATGAAGCCAGGCCTCAATACCCGATAACCGCGTTCTCAGTCCTGGGCACCCCGGCGGATAGCTGCGTGCTGGCGTTGGAGCGGCTGGTTGGCCGGGTGGACCTGGTGGTCTCGGGCATAAATAGGGGCTCCAATGTGGGCGCCGATATCCTGGTCTCCGGTACCGTCGGTGCGGCGCTGCAAGGCTACTTGCGCGGCTTTCCCACCCTGGCGATTTCGGTGGGCTCGGTGCAGAACCCCCAATACGACGGGGCTGCCCGATTGCTGGAGCTGCTGGCCGCCCAGCTGGACCGGACCCCGCCGGAGGAAGCCTTTTTCCTGAACGTTAACCTGCCCAACGTGCCGCTGTCCGGGATAAATGGGGTGCAGATAACCCGGCTTGGCGGGCGCTCATACGGGGAATCGGTGCTGGAGGAAGGTAACCAGGATCCGAAAAGGTACCGGATATCCCGCAACAAGCCAATCCCCGGGGACAGTCCGGAGGGCACCGACATCTGGGCACTGAAGAATAACCGGATATCCATAACGCCGCTTCAGGTCGACCTAACGAAGGGGGAGCAGATCCCCCAAATGGAGAGCCTGCTGGCCGACCTTCCGGCCCTGCTGTTGCAAAGTCAGGATTGACGTCAGGATTTAATCGTCGCTGGGGCTACAGGCGCTAGGGCGACAGGCGCTAGGGTGACAGGCGCCGGGGCTTCAGGCCAGACCCACGCTGGCCAGCTCCGCTTCAATGCTGGTTCCAGACCTCAGCTTTTCCTGGATTTGCCATTGCAGCTCGTAGGCCGGCCGCTCCAGGGGGTGCTTATGGGATGGTTTCCCCAAATAGAAGGGAACCAGCGCCAGATACCATAGGTACCAGGGCAATACGCCACATCTCAGTGCCTGACGCCAGTGGAAGTGCTCGTGGCAGCGCAAAGCGACGTCGTCCCGATGTCCCCGGCGATACAGTATGAAGGGCCAGAGAGTGACGGCGTCCACTCCCTTTTTGTGCAGCTTGCTAATATTACAACGACGGATTGGCGAATAAGACGGCTGACGGTTCTTGTCCAGCTACGAATCAGTGATCGTGGAAAGATCGCAGCGGTGCTGTGGCAGGTTCAATTTCCTCGCAGGAAGCACCTCGTCAGTTAATCCGTCG
>JAKZUA010000124.1:0-6602 GCA_047516825.1 Dehalococcoidia bacterium | reverse complement strand
CCCTATGAAAGCGGGGACTTTGAGTGAATCAGGCCGCATCAGACCGCATTTGACGCCCTTGGAATGCGGGATTATATTTGGCGGTATCCCCGCGGGAGCTATATCCAGGAAAGGTGGTTTGATCTGGGGAATCCCGGCCTACTATTCGTTCGACACTCTCCGGCGCGCCCGGGGCGTGGGCGGTGCTTAGCACCAGGTGACCGGTTTCCGACGCCCTCAGCGCCGTCTCGACCGTAGCGGCGTCGCGCATCTCGCCGACCATAATCACGTCCGGGTCTTGGCGCAGGGCGTGAATCAGACCGGCTTCAAAGGAGTAGGTGTCTTCGCCGACCTCTCTTTGAGTGATAATGCAGCTCTTGTTGGAAAACAGATACTCAATTGGGTCTTCCAGGGTGATCAAACGTCGCCGCGAGGTTTGATTTATGTATTCAATCATGGCGGCCAGAGTGGTCGATTTTCCCGAGCCGGTGGGACCGGTCAATACCACCAGACCGATTTGCTTGTCCGAAAGAGACCGGCAGATATCGGGTAGCCCTAGAGCATCGATGTCTAGGTTCATGACCTTGATCAACCGCATACTGATGGACACTTGGCCGCGTTCCCGAGCAATGTTACCGCGGAATCTTCCGATATCCAGCAGGTCCAGCGCGAAATCCAGCTCCAGGGTCTTGCGAAACATGTCCAGCTGACGGGCGTCCAGCAGCACCTCCAGCTCCTGTTCCAGTTCCTCCGCCTGGCAAGGCGGTTCATCAGGCAGAACGGCTAATCTGCCGCGAACCCGGATAGCCGGGGGAGTTCCCACGGTCAGGTGCACGTCGGATGCTTCCTGGGCGATCATGGTGCGGAGTGCTGAAATGATTCGCATGATTCCTCCTAAAAGTTACGGGCCAAAAGATAGGGGACTTAAAACAGGTTTATCCAGACTTCAACCATTTGGGTTCCCCACAGCAGTCCAACCAGGGCTCCTACGGCAAGGAAGGGCCCAAAGGGAACCGGGTCTTTACGCCGTTTGCGGCGCAATCCCAGCAGAATCGAGGCGGTGACTCCTCCGCCCAGGCAGGCCAGCAGCCGAGACGGAATGACTGCGGGAAATCCAGCGGCCAGGCCGATCAACCCGGCCAGCTTCACGTCTCCACCTCCCATGCCTCCTCGGGCGGCCAGATAGATGCCTAATATCAGGCCAAAGGCCAGAATTCCGCCGATCAAGGCCCGCAGAAGGCCTACCTCTGGAAGGAAGAGGGAAAGTAACACGGCAACGCCCGCCGCCGGGTAGATAACCCGGTTCGGAATGATGCCCTGCTCCAGGTCGACGAAAAAGATTACGGTGAAAATTGCTATGTATAAGGCGAATATGGCGCTCTGGGTTCCCAGGCCGAAATAGTAGACCAGCAGAGCAAAAGAAGCGGCCATGATGGTCTCAACCAGGGGAGAGCGCCGGGGTATGCTGACCTGGCAGGAGCGGCATCGGCCCCGCAGAGCCAGAAAGCTGATGATTGGCAGCAGTTCCATCCAGCGAAGCGGGACCCGGCAGCCGTCGCAGTGGGAGGGCGGACGTAACAACGACTGCCTGTGCGGCGCCGGTCGATACAAACGTTCAAGAAGCTGCCTACGGCAGCTCCCAGAATGGCCAGAAAGATTATGGTCATGGCTTACTCTGCTATTAACGGGTGTTTAATAATCTCCCTTCTCTGTTAGGGGGAGACTAGGAGGGGTTACTTCAGCCCCTCTTCATCTTCCCCTTGGTCAAGGAGGAGAACCAGCTCAGCCTTTGGTGTTGTCCAGCCCGTTCATCCCTACGCGGATGCTCGGCTCGTAAGACCAGGCTTACCAGTAAAAGCTACGGGGGCGAGCCTGGTCGCCCCCGTAGGGAAAGCCACTTAGAGGCAATCGCCGTCCGCATCGCGGCCCACTTGCGCGATGAAACCAGTATCTCCCCAGGTGTAGCACATTTTTGTGGCGGTAGTGGCACTACCGATCCGCAAGAATGCCTCGTGGAGGTACTCAAAGGGTCCATCGACTCCCGGACTGGTAAGGGGGACGCAATTTCCCGACGGTGGTGTTATGAGACAGCCCTCCGGTAATTCGAAAAATACATCTACCGCGTCGGTCTGCACTGATACAATTAGGAGCCGGTGGTGGGCCATCATGGCGTCCATGGATGCCTGCATGTTGGAGAGCTCAGCCAGATTGGCTTCACTTTCGCCTTCGCCGAAGAAACGGCTGTAGGCGGGAATGGCCACCGCGGCCAGCACGGCCAAAATGCCGATAACTACCAGGAGCTCGATCAGGGTGAAACCCCCTTCGCCTTTGCCTTGGTTACCCTTGAACAGGTCCATGTCCTTCCTCCTTGAATCTCCATCTCTCCAGCCTGGTCTCGAGCCCCGTATGGAGCCTTCTTCCCGGCTCGTTGCGCTCGGCAGGCCCATCGTGCCCGGTAGGTATGGTTCCCGTCTGGAGTATTCCTACCAAGCGACAGATGCCTTTCATCCGGACATTTGGAACTCCTGCTGAATGACCAGGTCGGGGGCGTAGATTGCCCCAGACAGAGCAGCCGTTCCTGTATCGATGCAGCTAGCTTATAGCGCGTCAGTAAACAGTCAGGAGGTGGATTGGTGCCGGGAGGGAAACAGTCCGGTGTAAGTAAAGTAAATGCTGTTACCGGGAGGCTGGGTATTGGGCACTTTTGTGAGGGAAATGTGAGATGTCGCCAGTCGAAAGCTCGCAGGCGGGTCAGCGCGGTATTTTTCGTTGAAGGTTCGTGAAATGTCATTGCGAGAAGTCCCGCTGGAACCGGGACAACGAAGCGATCCCAGCAGGGCTACATTGCTTCGCTTCTCTGCTCTGTAAATAGCCCCTTCGCCCTTCGACCGGCCCGGGACGAACGGGATCCCTACCGCTCGTGGTGAGCCCGCAGAACCATGGGCCAAGGGGAACCTATTTTCATCGGTTGGTGCCGCCCCCTCGGGGCATGAAAACTCGCAATGACGAAAAATAAGGCTTCACACCCCCTCCGGGCCATTGCCTCTCGGCAGTTGCCCCGGGGAACAAGAGGGATGAGCGACAGCCGATCGTTCACCAGAGCCTTACCGAGCCTTGAATCTATAGCAGACGCAGTTGGAGAAGCCACTGTTTGGGGAAATCCCCTATATCCTCCTTTGGAACTCCCGGATTTGTTCGCTACATCAAAATGTCACCCCGAGCCCTGCGGCGTTGCTCAGGATAAACTCCGCGAGGGGTCTAAAGTCCCTGGACCCATGGTGCTGCCGCCATTGACTATGGTGTAATTGCAGTCCTGACCGGTGAGGTCTTGCGGTGCCAGGATTTAGATTCCTCAGTCGCCTCGCTCCTTGGGAATGACATTGGTCGTTTTGAGATGGTTCCTTAGAGCCTGTGTTCAAAGATATACGGGCATAGAATGATTTCCTGCCTGTCATTCCGGCGCAGGCCGGAATCCAGCGTCATCTACGCATCAACCAGGGGGCGGCATCTGGGCTCCGGCTTTCGCTGGAGCGACGAATACATCGCCACAGGGTCCATCGTTGCTTTTGACACAGGCTCTTAGCAAATGCATTGGGGGTCAATAGGAGGCTGGAAAAGGAAGAGGGGCTGGCCAGAGGCCAGCCCCTCTAGAATACGCGGTAGATCTGATATTGGTTAAAACTAAAAGCCGAACTTTTCCTTGTCCACCGTCAGGTTGTAGTTGACCGAGGCTTCTTCATCCGAAACCCGCTGACTGAGGCTGTTTAAGGTTACGTCGGCGAAGTTGGGATTCTCCTCCAGGGATTTGGCATAGGAGAGCACCCGGCCGTAGCTCTTGGCCTGGCCCGACACCGACAATGTATCTTCCTTGTTATTGGAATAGCTGGTTACGCTAACCTCCGGCGGCAGCGCGTCCAGGGAGCTATGCAGGTGCACCGCCATATCCCCGCGGTCCGAAAGCACCGTATCCAAGTCCTGCTCCAGGCCGTGAACCAGGGTGAGGGTCTGGTTGATCTGGTTCTGAGCGGTGGCTTGCAACGCCAGATCCGCCGTGGCCTTGTCTAGTTTCGGCAGGATTTCTTCGAGGTCAGTGTATTTAGCTGAGAGGTCCAGCTGCTTGCTGTCATGCACCTGCCAAGCCGGGAAGAGAAGCGCTGATCCCAACAGGATCGCCACCGCGGCGGTGGCCGCCCTGGTGGAAACCGCCGGCTTGCTGTACTCCTCAGGGCATACATTGAAGTCGATGGCCTGGTACCCGCTTTTGTCCTTGCTGCTCTGCCCGTGCTTCAAAGCCAAGCCCAGGGCGGCGGCGTAGGAGGCGGCCGGGAACTCCGGCGGGGCCTCCAGAGGGGAATAGAACTGTTCCACCTGGACGTAAGAGACCGCACGGATTGCCTCGACTAGGTCCGGGTTGCCCGCCAGATCTCCGGTCAATACCACCGGGGAGTTCTGGACGTCGTGGGTTTCTCCCTGTTGATTGCTATCGTAGTAAGCCAAGGTTTCGGACACGTAAGCGGCCAGACGCCGGGCCAGCTCCTCGTGGGGAACGTCGGTGGATTCAACTATGCTGCGTACGATTAGAGGCACGCCCTGGGAGACCAGAATCAGGTCGATGCTGTCTCGCTCCAGGTCGAGTATGATCGCCCGTTCCTTGCCAACAGCCCGCACCAGCGCCAGGGGTTTCAGATCCCAAAGCCGGGGCTTTAGATTGGCGCCCTTCAACAGGTGGTAGGTGCGGTCATAATCGTGCTTGAGCACGGCGACCGAGAGGAAGTCCTGCCTATCCTTGCTGCTTCTAAAAGCCTGCCAGAAAAGGTAGGCTTGACCGGGCTCAATTGAAAGTTGCCGCCGGGCCTCCCTTTCCACCGCCTCGCTCACCAGACTGTCTTTCAGCTTGGGGAGGCTGATGGTGTTGAACAGGGCGCGGTTACCTGGAATGGAAACCAGCGTCTGCCGCTTGAGACTCTCCCAATCGAAGAACAGGAAGGAGAGCAACCGCTGGTATTGACGGGGGTCCCGCTCAATTTCCTCCTGGCTCAGCTCCGGAGGCAGAGGATAGTTCATCCAGGCTTCGACCTTTTGACCTTTGACCAGTAGGATTCGCAGAGTATTATCCTCGATGGCGATGGTGACCTTGGTTTTTTGCCGAACATCATGAAACTCATTTTTACGCTCCTTTTGAGTACCTGAAGGTGCAATATACGATCTCTCCGGCTTCCACCGAGATGGCATCGATGGGACTTCCATCGTCGCAGGTTGCCTTGGTTAGCTCCCAGTTATCCGGCACCATATAGCCCAGTTCATAGACTCCAGGCTTCAGGAGTTGGCTTTCGTGGGGCGGACCGGCATGGAACAGGGTAAACTCTTCGCCGTAATCGGGAATGATGTTGAATCTCTGGCCGTCAGATTTCGCGTTGGTAATCACCTCGGCCATTATGTATCCCCGCTTGGCGTAGGTAAAGGTGCAGTTAACCACCTCGCCGGGCTGCAGGGATATGGCATCCACCTCACTGCCGTCGTCGCATTTGGCTGCAGCCAGGTCCCAGCCGGCGACGTCGCTCTGCGGTTCCACCACGTAGGGGCCCGGAACCAAGGACCTACTCTCGTGCCGGATACCACCATGGCTCAGGCTGAAGGTCCCCTGGTTAAAACTGGAGGCCAGGATAAATTCCTGGGAGTCATCCGCCGGCAGGGTTTCTACCTCCACTAAAATGTGACCCTGCTTGTCGAAGCGGTAGATGCAGGTGACCACCTCCCCTGGATCCAGGTCTATCTGCACCTTGTCTATCTGCACCTTCTCTCCATTGGCAGGGCTGCCGTCATCGCAATCAATCCCGGTCAAATCCCAGCCGGTGGGAACGGTATGCCCCAAAGAGTATCTGCCTTTTACCAGCGGCTCGCTGGAGAAGGCCGCGTCTACCTGAGTAAGGGTAAAATCGTCCCCATAATCGGACCCAAAGTGAAACACTTGGGGGTCTCTGGGGCTAGTTTCCACATCTACGAAAATGAACCCTCGACGAGCATATTTGAAGGTGCAAGTGACTTCCTCGCCTCCGCCCAGGAAGATGGCCCCGGCCGGACTGCCGTTGTCACAGCTGGATTCCACCATGTCCCAACCCCGAGGAACGTCGTAGTTGATGGTGTAAATCCCTGGCGAAAGGGGCTGGCTGAGCGCGGGAACGTCGGACTTCTTTACGCTAAAGGGACGGCTGTAGCTGGGCGAGAACATAAAGTCCTGCTCGTCGGCCGCGCCGTCTCCGGCGTTCATTGAACTGCCGAGACCGGAGGAAAAGGCCAGGTTCTCGCCCCCCTCTTCCTCCTCGGTCATTACCTGAATTATGATGCTGCTGGAACCGCCATCACTTTCGGCGGTGAGAGAGCCCGACTGCTGAGTGCCGGGCAGGGTGTACACAGCCAGCGCCACCGACAGCCTGGCCCCCTGTTCGTTGGAGGAGTATTGGGTTGAACTGACCACCAACAGCTGCAGGGCCTTTTCATTCTCCTGCCTGGTAGGAAAAGCCCATCATGTCGAAAGCTTCGCTGAGATGGGCATTGTGGCGGCGTAGGGCAGCGGCTACGTTGGAATGCCCAGCCCGGCGTACCAAGCTGATGACCAGGTTTCG
>JAKZUA010000123.1:0-18254 GCA_047516825.1 Dehalococcoidia bacterium | reverse complement strand
CCGGGTGTAGATGAAGTGCTGACGCATAAAGTTTTATGGGCCCAGAATTTAGATTCCTCAGTCGCTTCGCTCCAACGGAATGACATGGGTTGTTTTGGGATAATAGCTAAGAGGGTGTTTAAAAAGCCTCGCGCATTGTCCGCGCTGGAATAGAGAAATGCGCATGCTGGTATGACCCTCACCTCAATCCTCTCCCCCCAAGGGGAGAGGAAGCTGAAGCCCAAACCGGCATAACAGCTTGAGCCTGGAAGGCAAGGAACTTTTAAAACAGGCTCTAAGAGATAAGACTCTTTGCCTGGGAGGCTTGCTAGATGGATCTGGGAATGGTCGGGCTGGGTCGCATGGGCGGCAACATGGCGCAGCGGCTGCTGGCCGGCGGACATAGAGTTGTGGCTTACGATGCTAATGCCGAGGCGGTGGCCGTTAGCCGGTCCCAAGGGGCGCTGGGCGTCGATTCTCTGGAGGAGTTGGTGGTTAATTTGGAGCCGCCTCGGGCGGTCTGGATTATGGTGCCCGCCGGCCCACCGACGGATGCGACTATCGACAGCTTGATTCCCCTGCTGGGACCGGGGGATGTGTTGTTGGACGGGGGCAACGCCAATTACAAAGACAGTATGGCGCGGGCCAGCCGGCTGTCCCAGCATGGTATCGAGTTCCTGGACGTGGGCACCAGTGGAGGTATTTGGGGGCTTACCGAGGGTTACTCGCTGATGATCGGCGGCAGAGAGGAAATGTTCCGGCGATTGGAGCCCATATTTCAGACCCTTGCTCCCAGCCCCACTACTGGTTACAGCCACGTGGGTCCGGTTGGGGCGGGACACTTCGTCAAGATGGTCCACAACGGGGTTGAGTACGCCTTGATGCAGGCCTACGCCGAAGGTTTTGAACTGATGCAGGCCAAGGAGGAGTTTGGGCTGGACCTGGGGCAAATTGCCGAAACCTGGCGATACGGCAGTGTGGTGCGCTCCTGGCTTCTAGACCTGGCGGCAGAGGCTCTGCGTGAAGATCCGGAGCTGGAGAGTTTGCAGGCTTATGTGGAGGATTCCGGAGAGGGGCGCTGGACCGTCCAGGAATCGGTGGAGTTGGCCGTTCCCACCCCGGTAATCACCCTGTCCCTGCAGCAAAGATTCCGCTCCCGCCAGGAGCAACCCTTGGGCGGCAGATTGCTGGCGGCGCTGCGCAATCAGTTCGGCGGCCATTCGGTCCGGTCCGCCTCCTCCGGCGGCGCTCAACCGGGCGGAGGCGAGGGGTAGGAAGGGGGTCTGAGGATGCAGAACTCGTCTACCAGCCTGGTAATACTGGGCGCCACCGGCGACTTGGCGCGGCGGAAGCTGTTGCCGGGGCTTTTTCAGCTGGTCTGCAAGGGAATGTTGCCCGCCAATTTCCGGGTCGTCGGAATGGCGCGGTCCCAATATTCGGATGACCGGTTTCGGGAAATGATGTGGCAGGAGGTCCAAGAGTTAAGCGGGCTGGCCGCCCGGAAGAAGGACTGGAACAATTTCGCCCGCCACCTGCATTACGTGAGAGGCGATTTACAGGACCTGGAATCCTTCATGGGGTTACGCGCGCGGCTGGAGGAATTGGAAACCGAGACGCCATCGGCCCACCGCCTCTTTTATCTGTCGGTGGCGCCGAGCCTTTTTCCAGCGGCCGTGGAGAATTTGGGTTATGCCGGGTTGGCGGTGGAGAATACCGGTTGGCGGCGGGTGGTGATTGAAAAGCCCTTTGGGCATGACCTGAACTCGGCCGAGCAACTGGACCGGTTGGTCCACCAGGTGTTTAAGGAAGAGCAGGTCTATCGTATCGATCATTACTTGGGGAAGGAAACGGTGCTAAACCTGATGGTCTTCCGATTCGCCAACGCCATTTTTGAGCCGCTATGGAATCGCAACTACGTTGACAGCGTGCAGATTTCGGCAACGGAAGAGGTATCGGCCGAAGATCGGGCTGGATATTACGACCAGTCCGGTGTCATCAGGGATATGGTCCAGAACCATCTGTTGCAGCTGCTGACTTTGGTGGCAATGGAGCCGCCCAGCGCCATGGATGCCGATTCCCTGCGGAACAACAAGGTGGAGGCCCTTCGGGCAATCCGCCGTTGGGATATGGCTCAGGCAGCGCAGAACAGCGTGCTAGGCCAGTATCGGGGCTACTTGGACGAAGCCGGTGTCGCCCCGGACTCGAGGACAGCCACTTACGCCGCGCTCCGCCTGTACATCGACAATTGGCGCTGGCAGGGTGTTCCTTTCTACCTCAGAACTGGCAAATCCATGAAGGAAAAGGTTACCGAAATCGTCATCCAGTTCCGGCAGCCGCCTCACCTGATGTTCGCCGGTGAGACCGGAGAAACCCTCAGCTCCAATGTGCTCTCCCTGCGGTTGCAGCCCGATGAAGGGGTTCATATAAAATTCGAGGTCAAGGCTCCGGGCCAGGGAATGAGCACTCGCTCGGAGGATCTGGAATTCCATTATGGGACTGCCTTCGAAGAACAAACCATCCCGGAGGCCTACGAACGCCTGCTTCAAGATGCCCTGGAGGGGGATACCTCGCTGTTTATTAGGAACGACCACATTTTGGAAGCCTGGCGGATAGTAGAGCCGCTGATTAAAGAATCGGAGGGCGCCGAAGCCGGGTCGGTTCAGCCCTACGATGCCGGCTCTTGGGGTCCGGCAGCCAGCAAAGGGCTGCTTTCGCGCCAAGGCCACACCTGGCAGGAAACTACCGGCAGCCATTAGAGGTTGCGAAACTTCAATGCGAGGAGTCCCGATGCAGCCAGGACGACAATGCGATCCTAGCGGGTGTTTAAAAAGCCTCGGGCCTTGTCCGCGCTAGAATAGAGAAATGGGCGTGCTTGTATGGCCTAACAATAGCCCCTTCTCCCTTGATGGGAGAAGGTTGGGATGAGGGTGATACCCCTCACCTCACTCCTCTCCCACAAGGGGAGAGGAAGCTGAAGCCCAAACCGGCATAACAGTTGGAGCCTGGAAGTCCAGGAACTTTTAAAACCCGCTCTTAGAGCGCTAGATTGCTTCGCTTCGCTCGCAATGACGAAAGGATGGCATCTCATACAACCGCGTGGGAAATTCGCTCTCGTTACAAGATCGGAAAAACAATACCCCGGCTGTCGATAGGATTTTGCCCTTGTCAGTCGCCTCTCCTGCGAATATCATAGGGGCATGGAATCTCGACCGGTTGGATACTCTCTGGGCGCTCTTTCCAGCATTGATGCGGAGACCTTTGGAGAGCCAGGACGGCGCACTTTCCGTCTGGTGCTGAAGGCCGGTGCAGCCAGCATTTTGGTCTGGCTGGAGAAGGAACAGCTGTTTCAGTTGGGGGCCTCTCTTCAAGAGGCGGTGCGGCGCCTTACGGCCGAGCAGCGAGCCGCGCCCAGCGGCCCCACCGTGCCCGAGTGGTCGGGAGAAGAGCTTTCTCTGGAGTTCAAGGCCAGGCAGATGCTGTTGAAATATGAGACCTCGGGCAATGCCTTTTACTTGGAAGCCCATGAAGGTGACGAAGAGGACCCGGAGCAAGACCGGGAGGGAGCTTCGGTAAGCTGCGGGCTAAGCATCCCCCAATGTGTCACCCTGGCGGAGGAGGCCCTTAAAATCTGCGCTGCCGGCCGTCCGCCCTGCTTTCTTTGCGGCCTCCCCATTGATCCCGAAGGGCACATCTGTCCCCGGGCCAACGGACACGCCGTGTTGGAAAGCGGTTAGATGGAAAGCGGTTAGTCGACGGGCCTGGGCAGAGTTCACCGAGGTGGGGCTGGCACAAGCGGACGTTGAATTACTGCGGCAGGGCGAAATAGTCTCCTGTGAGCTCACTCCCGTCGGGTCTAACTACACCTTCCTGGCGCGCCTCCGGCTGAATAATCGAGACGGCCTGGCCATCTACAAACCCCGGGACGGTGAAGTTCCCCTCTGGGATTTCCCCTCTGGCACCCTCTACAAAAGGGAATGCGCGGCCTATCTGCTCAGCGAAATTCTGGGTTGGGATTTCATCCCCTATACCCTCATTCGGGAAGGCCCTTACGGCATCGGCTCAATGCAAAGCTATGTCGAGCACGACCCCAGACAGAACTACCACACCCTGGAAGTAGAAGGGGACCCCGACAGCGCTGAACAGCTTCGTCGGGTAGCCTGCTTTGATTTGGTAGCCAACAACACCGACCGCAAGGCGGGTCATGTGCTGAAGGATGGCGACGGCAAGCTCTGGGGCATCGACCAAGCCCTGACCTTCCACGCCGATACTAAGATCCGCACGGTGATCTGGGACTTTGCCGGAGACCCCATCCCGGAGGACTTGCTCCAGACGCTAGAGGGGATCTGCCGCCAATTGGCCCAACCCCAGGGACGTATTCAAAAGCTGTTGGATTTGCTGCTGCCGCAGGAAATCGACGCCCTGCACCGGCGGCTGCAGTGGGTGCTGACCGATCGGGTCTACCCCGGGTTGCCGGGCCGGCGGCGGCGTTGAATTGTCAAGTCGCAGACGTTGACGCGATCTTGGCAATGGTTTAGGTTCGCAGCAGGTTCAGATCGAAGGACTCCAGCGTCTCCAGCACCTGCTGGGCCTGGCTAAGGTCCATGCCTCTGGTGGAGTCCGTCAGCACTGCCACGGTGTAAATCCCGGCGCTTACGGCGGCGGCAATCCCCACCGGACTGTCCTCTATGGCGATGCATCGAGCCGGCGGGATGTTCAATCTGTCCGCCGCCAGCAAGTAGATGTCTGGTTCCGGCTTGCCTCTGGTAACGTCATCTCCCCCCAATACCACGTCGAAACTGTCCTGGAATCCCAGGGTCTCCAGCTTCAGATGTACCCACGAGCGGAGGGAGGAAGAAGCCACTGCCTTGGGCAAATTTCGCCGGGAGCAGGCATCTATCAGGCTACGCACACCGGGGCGGGGCGTCAATTCCGCCTGCAGTACCTCCTTTACCGCCAGGTCGTACTTCCCTAGATAAGATTGAAGCGGTTCCGGCAGCCCCCGCATGTTTATCAGCCGCCGCCAGGTTTCCTCCACCGTGGTGCCGATCAATGTGGACTGGTTTTCTTCGTCGGTCACCGGCTCGGCCGATTCCATTATCAGCAGGTTGTTGATAGCCTTCAAGAACAAGGGCTCGCTGTCAACCAGCACGCCATCCATATCGAATATTAGGGCTTGGTAACCGCTCATTTGGCTTATCCCTCCCGGGGATTCAGGATCAGGATAGCAAACATAAAATTAATCCTCGGCTGGCCCGTCTTTAACCCGGCTCGTCTTTAACCCGGCTCATCTTTAACCAAGAAGCAGGAGGAGGCCTTGAACACCGCCCACAACGGCTGTCCGGGCTCTATCTCCATCTCGGCCAGGGAGCTGCCGGTAATGTGACAGCATAACAAGATGCTGCCGCAGTCCAGGGTAACCCGGTATCCTGGGGGTCGCATTTCGACGCCGGTCACCGCTCCGGGCAGCTGATTGCGGGCGGAGGATCGGGGCAGACGATCTTGGGCCAAGATCACGTCGGACGCGCGTATACCCACGGTCAAAGATTCCTGCTCGTCGAAGTCTCCCAGCGGCACCTCAATACTAACATCTGGCCTAACATCCCCTCCCCCATCTTCAGCAGAGTCCGCAGGCCGTTTCAGCGGCACGCAAGTCATGGTCCCGTCTTGGGGATGGCGACTCTCGACCCGCATGGCAAGGATATTTTCCACGCCGACCAGCCGGGCCACCCGCCCCTGACTGGGCTGTCCCAGCACCTCCAGCGGTACCCCCTTGCTCAGGTTGCGGCCTCGGTCAATCACCTGTAGCGAGTCGCCCAGCGCGAGAGCCTCCTCCCGGTCGTGGGTGACGAGAATCGCGGGGAGATTGCTACGGGATAGGATGGCCCTTAGCTCGCCCTGCAGGGTGCGGCGCAGCTCGGCGTCCAGGGAAGCAAAGGGCTCATCCAGCAGTAAGGCCTGGGGCCCCGGCGCCAGCGCCCGAGCCAGCGCGACCCGCTGCTGCTGACCGCCGGAAAGCTCCCAGGGGTATCGCTGTTCCAACCCGGCTAGCTGGAATGTCTCAAGAAGCTCTTGGACCCTACTTCCGGTGGCGGCAGATCCCCGCCTGGATAGGCCATAGGCAATGTTGTCCGCCACCTTAAGGTGGGGAAATAGGTTGTGCTCCTGAGTTAGGTAACCCACGCGCCGGAGATGAGGGGGCACCCAAACGCCGGAGGCGCTGTCATACACCAATCGGCCGGAGAGTTGGATCTGACCCTGCTGGGGCCGCAGCAGCCCGGCGATGGACCGCAGAGTGGTGGTCTTGCCCGCTCCGGAGGGCCCGAATAGCACCAGCACCTGGCCGGGGTTGACTTCAAAGTCGGTTTCCAAGGTGAAGTCCCCCACCCGGCAGGTGACCCAGCCCTTGGCTGGATTGGCTGGGTTGGCTGCGGTCATATCCGCTCCTGCCATCGTCGCCGGGTGAAAAGCCCCAGCGCCACCAGAACCACCATCGCCCCGACCAGCAGCAGTACCGACAACGCCAGAGCCGTTTCCAGGCTGCTTTCCATGGCCGTCATAATCGCCAGCGGTAAAGTCTGGGTTTGACCGGTCAGGTTGCCGGCGAACATGATAGTAGCGCCGAATTCAGAAAGGGCGCGGGCCCAGGCCAGGGTCAAACCGGTTAGCAACCAGGGCCTGGCTAGCGGGAGGGTGAGTCGCCAAAAGGTATTCCAGGGAGCCACTCCCAGGGTCTGGGAGACCTCCTGATAGTCCGGGGGAATGGACTGAAACCCCAGCTTGGCCGACCGAATATAGAAGGGAGCCGCCACGAATATCTGGGCGAAAATGACCGCTGCGGTGGTGAAGGGAAGGGAAATTCCCACGCTGCTCAGCGCCGGTCCCAGCAGCCCTTGACGTCCGAAGGCCATCAACATGGCCACTCCGGCAACCACTGGTGGCAGGACGATGGGCAGCTCCACCAGACTGTCCACTATCCGTATAGGGAGGGAGTTTCTCCGGGCCAGCCAGTGGGCGAAGGGAGTGCCGACCAGAACCACCAAGGCCATACTGAGTGCGCTGGTGAACAGGGAGAGGCGCAAAGCTTGCAGGGCCAGGGGGCTGATCAGGCTGGCCAGAAAGCTTTCCTGCTGGGCGGCCCGCACCAGCAAGGCCACAACCGGGAGACCGATAAATACCAAATAGATGGCCGAGGTCGACCATCCAGCCGAGCGCCAGGGGCCAATACTTAGCTGTTGGGGGAGACGGGGTAGGGCTCTAGACTTGCGATTCACCGCGGGTTTTGGACACCGTCCATAGCGGCGGTTCCCACTGATACTGTTGCCGGGCCAGATTCGGCCGAGCCGAACCCATGCTGCCGCAGCACGTCCTGGGCCAATTCGGCATGGAGAAACTGAACAAACTGTCGAGCCAGCAGAGGCTGCTTGGCATCCTGAAGTACAGCCACTGGATAGCTGGCAGAGGGGTTCAAATGGTCGGGGATACGGATCACGGCTACCCTGGAACTGATCCCCTCCGAGCGGGCGTCGGTCAAATAAACCAATCCGGCGTCGGCCTCCCCCAATGCCACCTTTTGGGCGACACTGCGGACGTTGGCCTCTTCAGAAACCAGATTGGCCAGGACCCTTTCGGAGAATCCTGGCTCCATGCCACCGTCGGATTCTGCCAGCTCCAGCACCCTCCGCGAGTAATTGCCGGCCGGCACCGCCGCTGTGGCCAACACCAGCTTTACCTGCGGGTCTACCAGGTCCTCCAGGCTGGTAACCGGAGCTTGGCCGTCTTTTCCAATCGAGAGCGGGCTAATGAGGGCAAGCCTATTGCTGGCGAAGCTACTCGGTTCATCTAACAGCAGTCCCTGGTCGGCCAGGGGGATCATCTGTTGCCAGTCGGCGGAAGCGAAGACGTCCGCTTGCGCTCCCAGCTCCAGTTGGGCACGAAGCCGTTGACTTCCGGCGAAATTAAAGATTAACCGGACACTCGGGTTGGCCTGGCGAAATTCCTCGCCCAGCCGCTGGAAAACCTCGGTAAGGGAAGATGCCGCCAGCACCACCAAGGTCTGCCCCGCCGCCGGTCCTCCCCGCTGGAGATCTGAGCCGGAGGCGCAGCCGACTATCGCTGGGGCCAGAAACATAGCTAGCAGCATGGCCAGCAGATTGCTTGGCGCAGGTTTACTCATTGCTGAGCTGAGCGCAGGAATTATTGCTTAAGACCATCGTGAATGCTGTGCTGACCGGAGTGGAAGAGTTCAAAGCAAGGACCAGTATACTGGATAGTATATTGAATGCAAAACCGCCGGCTCGAGCTGGGAACCACTGCTTGGCCAAGGCCTGGGAATGGGGAAGGGTTCTGCCTTCAACGCGCGCTTGACGGTGCTCTTGGACTGGTGTCTAATGTTGGCGGCTAGGGCCAGTGGTTTTTTAGACCGACCGGCCGCAGGTTGGAGTTTAGAGCAGCGGAGTTTAGAGCAAAGTAATCGAAGAGGGTGCAAGAGTGCCCACTGGAGGTAAATGGCATATGGCCTTGGTACGTTGCGTTACAGAGATGGGGATGGGAGTGGATGTACACGGCTTGGATTACACCAGCGCCGCCAAGCGGGCGGTTTTTGACGCGCTGCATCACAGCAGCCTGGGGTTTCAGCGCCTGATCGGTAAGACCGCCGATGAAATGAGGGTGGATGTAACTATAGGGGTTCCCCAGCCGGATCAAGTGGACGGTAAAGCGGTTCTGGAAACCCTGCCTCACGGAACCGGCTACATCAAAGTGGTAGCTGGGGGGCTTGAGGTGCTGAACGATGCCGGGAATGATGGTACGCTAATTGCCAACGCGATAGTCATGGTCAGCTTTGACGACGGCAAATGATTATTGGTTGGTCCGGGGCGGATTTGGCGATTAGCACCAAATGCCCCGACCTTTCGGTCGGGGCATTTTAATTATCGAGGCATATAAACCCTAGTCGCCTCCCAGGAATACCCTGGGTTAGCGCTGCTAGGGCGCTGGGCACCCTTTTGACCCGATGCGCCAGAGCCAGCTTGGGCTGTCTGGGCTTAGGTATGATTAGACTCGGAGTCCGGCCCACGGTTGTGCAAAGTCTTGGTTCCCCTGGTGAAGATGCAGCGCCTTATGGTGTTTTCCAGCTCCCGCGGAGATGCTTGCGCCCCGGAGGGCGTCCTAAATTTCTCCAAGTGCGCGGTTTCCATGTGCTCAATCACTTGTTCGTAGACGGCGTCTTCCGACTCCGCAATCGCCATGAACTTGCAGTTGAGGCCCACACCGCTGGTGGCTCCCGACATAAAGTTGTTACACCGGGCATACATGGTCGGCATATCTATCTCCTCCTCGACTTGGTCTTACCGGGTCAGGGCTAATCCGCTGATGGTCTTAGATATCTCCGCGTTATTATACGACAATTTCGGTCCGCTGACACCACGCTCGGTATCTGAGGGGCGGCGCACGATAACATAATACCAGCTAGTGGTGAACTGCGCTACCCAAACGGGAGTTTTCATACCCAAACCAAAGCTAAAAAGGAATCTACATTTACACCTGATTGGGCAGCGCTGCCAACAGCGTCATTCCGGCGAACGCCGGAATCCAGGGAACAGTGTAGAGTGTACTTTCCTGGACACCGGCTTACGCCGGTGCGACGAAGGATTTTACTCTTTCAGGTTGCGCAAACTAACACACCGCCGATTGCCGAAGCCGACTCTGGGGTTTGTCTGAATGTAGTTTTCACCTTGGCATCAGTTTAGATCCCCCGCTGGCCGGGAAAGGCCAGGGCTGAAGGTAGGCGGGAATTTCGCCCCAAGCTCATTCAGCCAGCCGTCCGATCCCCTGCTCCGGAATCATCCCGGTCTTCCGGCTTACCCCAACCACCGCCTCCTGGTGTGCGCAGACTGAGCACATCTCCGGCTTCTACGTCTAGGGTTTCTTTACCCGCCAGGTGCACTTCTTCATATCCGCCCCGCAGCAAGACATTCTCTCCTGGCTGCCCGTGGTGCCCACCGTGGAAGCCCTGGGGAGGAAATTTCCGGCGCTCCGACAAAATTGTGACCCGGGCCGGCGACAGGAACTCCACATCGCGCACTATACCGTCGCCGCCCGAGAACTTCCCAGCGCCGCCGGTGCCGCGCCGTAACGCGTATCGCTTCATCCGCAAGGGGAAGGCGAACTCCATGGCCTCGATGGGTGTGTTCAGCGTGTTGGTCATGTGGGTGTGGATGCCGGAAATGCCGTCCAGGGTAGGACGGGCGCCCATGCCCCCGCCGATGGTTTCGTAATAGACGAAGGGTTTGTCCCGATTCAGGTCGTGCCCGCCGACAAGCAGGTTGTTCATGGTTCCCTGGCTGGCCGCCGGTATCAGGTCGGGCAAAGCCTGGGCGAGAGCGGCCAGCAGCACGTCGGTTATGCGTTGAGACGTTTCCACATTGCCGCCGGCTACGCCCCGTTGCGGCTCCGGATTTACCAGCGTGCCCCGAGGCGTGATAATTTCCACCGGCCGCAGGCAGCCCTGATTGGCTGGCGCTTCGTCTCCCACCACGCAGCGGACCACGTACAGACAGGCCGAAACCGTCACCGCTTGCGGGGCGTTGATGCAGCCGGGGCGCTGAGGAGAAGTGCCGGTGAAATCCACGGTCATGTGATCATCAGCGACGGTAATGGCCACCCGGATGGGGACCGGCTGCTCCGTCAGGCCGTCGTCATCCATGTAATCCAACACCCGATAAACGCCGTTGGGAATGTCGCGCATCGCCCGTCGGGTTACCCGCTCGGAATAGTCCAGCAGGGCCGCCATGTGCTCCTGGGTTTCCGCGATTCCGTATCGCTGGGTAATTTCCTGCAGCCGCCGCTCCCCAACCCGAATCGAGGCGATTTGAGCGGCCAGGTCTCCTTTGCGTTCCTCCGGAGTGCGGGAGTTTCGGCAGATAATCTGCACCACCTCTTGATTGATGCGTCCGCCGCGGGCCAGCTTCACGGGGGGGATTATCAACCCCTCCTGGTAAAGCTCGCTGGACAGGGGCAGCGAGCCCGGAGTCATGCCGCCCACGTCGGCGTGATGACCTCGATTGGAGACGAACCCCACCAATTCTTTGCCCGAGGGTTTTTGAGGGGTCTCTTCCGGAGCGACTTCCGGAGCGACTTCAATGTACACGGGGGCCACCAGGGTGATATCGGGCAGGTGAGTCCCCCCCAAATAGGGGTCGTTGAGAATCACCAGGTCGCCGGGACGCAGGGCATTGGGGTATGTGTCCAGCGCTGCCCGTACCGAGGCGGGCATGGCGCCCAGGTGCACCGGCTGGTGGGCGGCCTGGGCCACCATCTGGCCGGCCGGGTCGAACAGCGCGCAGGAATAATCCCGCCTCTCTTTGATGTTGGGGGAGTAGGAGGTTCGTTGCAGGGCAACTCCCATCTCCTCCGACACCGAGATGAAGAGATTCTTAAAAACTTCCAGGCTGATGGCGTCGACAGCCATTTACTACCTCTCCGGTTGGTAGTTTACCGAGTCTTAAACAAGCAGCCTAACACGGTTGGAGCGCCCAACGTTCGGGAAAATCCCCCTGTATCCCCCTTTGCAAAAGGGGGATACAGGGGGATTTGGATCTCATTAGTTCAATAATTTTTTGGACGGTGAATGGCACGAAAATGCTACCCCGTAAGGCGTTGGAAACCGAAATTCACAACCCGGCCAGGAGGTCCGAGTCCTCACCGCCGTTCTCGGGCTGGGCCAGCGTAAAATATTCGGTGCTGATGATCTCCCGCAGCATGGACTTGGAGAGCTGGGCGAAGGGTCCGTTGGGGTTCATCTGTGTTCGGTGGCAGTCCAGCGAGGCGATCTTGATATCCACATAGTTGGTAACGTCGCGAACCGTGGTCACCGCCTCATCGGGAGAGCCAATTTTTTCCACCTCCAGGCTGGCAAAAGGGGGCTCGATGCCCATGTCCTTCATCTGCTGCCACATGCGCCGAAAGTTGCGGCGGGGAAAACAGACGTAGTAGAGGAATTCATTGCCCGCGCGCCCGGACTGGTTGATAGTCTGGGTGAAAGCCCGAGTGGCGTGGCGATGGATGGCTCCGTGGTCGGGATGCCCGTATCCACCGGTGGGGTCATGGGTGAGGACCAGGCGGGGCCGCACCTCTTCAATGATTTCGGCCAGCTGGGCGCTTACCAGTCCTTCTGGAGCCTGGTTCAGAGACGCCGGGTGGGAGTTATCCGCCGTGCCATCCATACCCGAATCCCGGTAATTCAGGAACCTGACGTCGGAGATTCCGGTTACCGTCATGGCTTGCCGCAGCTCATTCTGCCGCACTTGAGCCAGGTTTTCCGGTGTCGCCAGCGCCGGATCGCTGATCTCGCCCACGTCGCCGTTGGTGGCGCACACCAGGGTGATCCGGGCGCCCCGGCTGGCCAGCATGGCCAGGGTGCCGCCAACGCCAAATCCCTCGTCGTCCGGGTGGGCAAAGGCGGCCAGCACAGAGAGGCCCGAGAGATCATTATCCGGGAGGTCTTTGGTCTTGGGGGCCATAGGCCTGTTCTCCTATATTGTGTCGAAATTGAAGGCATTTCAGCTTCCGGCTGAGCTTTGGGCGGGCGCTGCCGTTGCTTGGGGCCCGTAGCTTTCCAAAGGATCAAGCCCGCTGCGCCACCAGGTTGCCGAAAGAGTCTATAGTTCCAGCCCAGCCGGGCGACAGGACGATGGTCGCATCCAGCTGCAGCAGGAGGGCTGGACCGGTCAGGTAGTTGCCTGGCTGCAGCCGCTCCCGCTGGTACATCGGCGTGTTTTCCGGGCCGTCTCTAAATATTACCCGGGCCTGTCCCGTCAAGGCCGCCGAAGGGTCTTCATCCGCCATGTTTCCCCCAGGCAGCCGGGGCTTTTCCACCGGCAGCTCCAGCTTTAGCCGCAGGTTTACTATTTCCACGGGCTGGGACCGGTCGGCGTAGCCGAATCGTTGCAAGTGGGCCCGATAAAAGCTGGCCCCGATAGAACGCTGAAAATTAGAACGCTGAGAATTACGGGAGCTGGGGCGCTTGGGGTAATCTACGGTAAGTTCGAAGGATTGGCCTAAATATCTAACGTCCAGATATCGGCGAGCGACCATCTGCTCCATGGGAAGCCCTTCCTGGCTGAGTTGCTCTCGGGCCAAGCCCTCCATGCCGTGGAATTCCTCTTCCAGGTGGGCCGGGTCGATTTGGTCTCCCCGCAGCATTACCGTTCGGGAATAATCCTTCACCACATCGGCTATGGCCACGCCCAGGGCGGAGAGAACTCCGGGGTAAGCCGGTACCAGAACTCGCGGGATACCCAATTCCTCGGCCAATTCGCAGCTGTGCATCGGGCCGGCCCCGCCGAAGGGAACCAGGGTGAACCGGCGGGGATCATAGCCTCGCTCCAGGGAGATGGCTCTAATGGCTCGCTCCATGTTGGCGTTGACCACCCGGATGATACCCAGGGCGGCATTCTCGGCGGTCGAGCCAATTTGGGCTGCCAATTCATCAAGCAATCTCCGGGCGCGGGTTAGATCCAGGACCATGCGCCCGCCCAGAAAATGCTCGGGCTGCAAGCGGCCGAGGATCAAATTGGCGTCACTAACCGTGATGTTGTCGCCCCTTCCGTAGCAAGCCGGGCCGGGATCGGCTCCCGCCGACTGGGGGCCTACCACCAGTGCGCCGCCGGAGTCGACCCGCGCAATCGAGCCTCCCCCGGCGCCTACCGTGTGAATTTCAATCATGGGAACGCTGATGGGGTATTCCCCGACGGTGGCGGATGTTGTTTCCTTGATCCGTCCGGGACACAGGGAGACGTCGGTGGAGGTTCCGCCCATGTCCAGGGTTATGATGTCCGGGTAGCCGGCCTGGACTCCCGTGTGGAAGGCTCCGACCACGCCCCCCGCCGGCCCACTGAGGATGGTGCGGACCGGCTGCTGGGAAGCCAGACCGGCGGTTATGCTGCCGCCAGAGGATTGCATGATTCGCAGATTGGAGCCCAGGGATTCCTCCATCTCTCCCAGGTAGCGAGCCATCAAGGGGCCGACATATGCGTTGACTACCACGGTGCTGGTCCGCTCGTACTCCCGAAACTCGGGTATCACCTGGCTAGAGATGGAAATGAAGGGGGGATTGGGCAATTTGCCCAAAGCCTGCCCCACCATCTGCTCATGCAGAGGATTGAGGAAGGAAAAAAGCATGGAGACGGCTACTGCCTCGACTTGGGCCTCGGCCAGGAGGGACAGCAGGGTTTGGATCGCTTCTTGGGTCAGGTCCTCCAGGATGGCTCCGGTGTAGTCCACCCGCTCCGAAAGTCCAAATCTGAGTTCCCAGGGAGCCAGGGCGGGCGGGCGTTCCAGATTGAAATTGTATAGCTCGGACCGGCTCTGACGGCCGATCTCCAGCACGTCTTCAAATCCCAGGGTTGTTACCAGGGCAGTGCGAGCCCCCTTTCCTTCCAGCAGCGCGTTGGTGGCGACGGTAGAGCCGTGGACGAACTGGGTTGCGGGTTCACCGGCCACCGAGTCTTCAGAAAGGTCCAAGCCCCGGGTACCCAAGCCATGAAGGACCTCGCTAACTCCCCGCTTGACGCCCAGGGAAGGGTCTGCCGGGGTGGAGGGGAGCTTGTGGATGCTGAGACGCCCATCTTCCAATAAGGTAATGTCGGTGAAGGTGCCGCCTACGTCGATGCCAATGATCCTTTTGGGCATTTAAATGTAGATGCCTCCAGGCCGGCCGAACCGGCCGGCGCGGATTACTTGTCCTCCAGGGCTATCCGCAGCCGCTTGTTTATTCGGCCTTTGCTTTCGTGGCCAACCACGCTGATCCTCCCCACCTCTTGGGTGTTGGCCACGTGGGTTCCGCCATCGGCCTTCAGATCCAGCCCGGATATATCGATGGTCCGAACCTCCCGAATGCCGGAGGGCAGCATGTTGATCTTGGTCCGGATCAGATCCGGTTCCCGCTCCGCCTCCTCTCTGGTCAAGTTGCCCACATGCACCGGGCGGGCCGCCTTCACTTCCGCGTTGATCTTTTCCGAAACCTCTTCCGCAAACTGAGAGGTCATCTGATCCAGTTCAAAATCCATGCGGGCGCTGCCGGGCTGCATGTCTCCTCCGGTAACCTTGGCGCCAAAGTCCCGCCACACCACCCCGCAGAGGATGTGGAGCGCGGTGTGGGTCCGCATCAATAAATATCGCCGCTCCCAATCCAGGATTCCCAGGACCTCGGCACCTTTTTGGGGAAGGGACACCGGTATTTGGTGGATTATCTTGTCATCTTTACGGCCGACGCGGGTTACTTGGAATCTTTGTTCGCCAGCCACCAGCACACCGGTGTCGCCGGGTTGACCGCCACCACCAGGGTAGAAGGCGGTGCGGTCTAGGACAACCCCATCATCCACCAATTCGGTGACATGGGCCTGAAATTCCCTGGTGTAGCTGTCAACCAGAAAAAGCAGTTCGGTCACGTTTCCCTCGGGGAAAGAGTATCGGAGCCGGCGGGTAAAAGGGTCGGGCCGCCGTCCATTATAACAAACCGGCATGCCAGCCGAAGGTCGTTTCCTGCCGGAAAAATCTACTCAAGTTTTCCCCGCCCGGAGTCAAGACCCCGGTTGTTTTTGATCTACTCGGGTGCAATAATAGTGGACCGCCAAATCGCCAGGTTCTTGTAATGGGGCGAAGTTGGCAAGGAGCCCGATTCCACTCATCATCCTAATTCAAAGTGAGCGGTTGGTTAATGAAACTCTCCTGTCTCCAAGAAAATTTGAGCCGCGGCCTGGGCATAGTGGGCCGGGCAGTTGCAACTCGATCGACCCTGCCGATCACCCAAAACGTGCTTCTCAGCACGGACCAATCAATGCTCAAGCTTTCCGCCACCAATCTGGAGATAGGCATAACAACTTGGGTTGGGGGAATGATCGAGGAGGAAGGCTCGATTACGGTTCCGGCTCGCTTGCTGTCCGAGTTTGTAACCTCCCTGTCCAACGACCGCATAGACGTGGAGCTGCTGCCTGGAACCGGAGTCCTGGAGCTTAAATGCGGCCGAGCCGAGGCGCGAATCAACGGCGCCGATGCCAGCGAATTTCCCCCCATACCTGCTGTAGAGGATGGCGTGGGGGCACAAATAGAGCAGCAAGTGCTGAAGGCCGCTATATCCCGAGTTGCCTTCGCGGCCGCCACCGAGGAGTCCCGTCCGGTACTCACCGGGGTGGAGGTGCGACTCCAGGAAGACAGATTCACTCTGGCGGCGGCCGACGGATTCCGGCTGGCGGTGCAGCACGGGCCGCTGGCGGCCCCGGTGGAACAGGATATTGAGGTGATAATTCCCGCCCGAACCCTGAACGAGCTGAATCGACTGCTGGGGGATCTGTCAGAACCGGTGGAAATTCTTATGACTCCCTCCAAGGGCCAAGTTCTATTTCGCTTGCCCGGGATTGAGTTGGTGTCCCAATTGTTGCAGGGTTCCTTCCCCAACTATGACCAACTGATACCGCAGGGTTATCAAACCAGGGCGGTATTCGACCTGCAAGCCCTGCTGCGGGCCACCAGAACCGCGGCAATTTTTGCCCGGGACGGCAGCAACATCATCCGGGTGCAGGTGATACCGGAGAATAACGGGGAGTCCAGCGGTAAGGCGCTTATATCGGCGCGCTCGGAAGAAGTGGGCGACAACCAGGACGAGGTCGACGCCGATACGATAGAGGGGGGCGAGGCCAAGATCGCCTTCAACAGCCGATATCTGCAAGAAGTTTTAGCGGTGTTGGAAAGAGGTAAAGTAGCTCTGGAAACCACCAGCCCTTCCAGCCCCGGCGTTTTCAAACCAACGGACTCGGATGATTATGTCCACGTTGTCATGCCCATGTTTGTTCAATGGTAGCGTAGCATTGTTCGGATACAGTTCAGCTTTACACCGCGCTGCTGATTAAGAACTTTTTATAGCCTACCAGCCCTGGTCAACCCCAAGCAGACAGATCCACCGTGCTGGTCCAGACATAGACGCTTGGGTTGTAAACCTATGCCGAGGGCTGGTCATCTGGGTTCACCCTCGGTCGGCAAGGGAATACACTGGGCCGGGTACCAGCCTGTTGCCTATTTCCAGCCCAGCAATGCGATTATTCTGACCGTTGAAGCCCAATTTGCGAACCAAACCCCATGTTTGACATATTAGATTCAGTCCTCGTGGAAGCAGCTGACATTTCAGATCATCATCCGCAAGCTGCGGTGCTATTTGGTCGTAGCGAGCCGCTATTGGATGATTTGCGGGAGATAGGTGCCACAAGCTTTGCGAGTAAGAAGAATTAAGCCCATCTAAGTAACTCGATAAGTTCCTGTTCGGTCCAATGCTCAACAGTTCTGTGGCAGAGTGGACAGCGGAAATCAGCTCCGGCGAGTCAGTGGTTTGGTTTCGTTGTACTGCATTCCTCGATAAGCGGATACTACTGTTTGCTAACAATTACTGTACCAAAGCTTTCCGATCTTCCAAAAAGCTCTTTGTACAATAGTCTAAAGGATTGCCCTGGCAAAACGCTTCATCCAGGTTGGTATTATAAAGTCTGGCTCCGAACAAAGAGGTTCCTTGGAGCTGGGCGCGGTAGAGTTCGGCCTTGCTCAGGTTGGTCTCGGTGAGGTTAGCTTGACTGAGGTCCGCTTCCTCCAGAGATGCCCCGGTGAGATTGGCATTGGATAAGTTGGCCCGCGTCAACTTCGCTTCATCTAAAAATGCCCCGGACAAATTTGCGCCTTTCAAGTCAGCATTGCTCAAGTCGGCTCCATCCAGGTCCGCCCCCACCAAGATTGCGCCGTTGAGGTTAGCCCCTTTCAGAGACGCTTGAGAAAAATAGGCTCCTGTGAGGTTTGTGTGATTCAGTTTGGCTTCGTCCAGCTTTGCAACGCGAAAGTTTAGTCCGACCAGGTTAACTCTAGACAGGTCAGCCAGGGTGAGGTTAGCCCCCTCAAAATTCCCCCCCTAAAAGGGCACCAACGAAAATGGCGCGATTCAGCCGGGCCCCCTTAAAGCTGGTTTGCGTCAGGTTAGCATCGGTAAGATTTACCCCGGCCATCTTAGCCCCGTGCAGGCTGGCGCCGGACAGGTCAATTCCAGTCAGGTCTTCATCAGCAAGAGTTAGCCCGCGGCCTACTCGGAATTGCACATCCTTTCTAAACCAAAGCTAAGGTGAAACCTACATAAAGCGAACCCGAAGAGGAGTTGCGATATTCTGTAAAAGAAGTCGATTGGCGGTGGTGGAAGGGATGACAGACATAGTGCAACTCCTGGAACGGTGGCAACTGGATGTAGG
>JAKZUA010000122.1:0-10649 GCA_047516825.1 Dehalococcoidia bacterium | reverse complement strand
CTCGGGTCGTCCAACGCCGCGAAGTATTCGGCGATGGGTGCGCCTGTTGCCTGAACCATCACTACCCCTCCCTAGTTTCGTCATGATGATTACTATTTTAAACAAATTTAAGAAAGATAATAAGACGCGATTGCCCTGAGGGTCACCCCTACCCGGCCCGGGAAGCCCAATCCGGAAAGACCAGCCCAGTATTATTTTCTGTTTCAGGAGAAGTAAATGATTCGGTACCTGGTGGTAGCTACGGTATTAGTCCTGGTGGCGGCCTGCGGGGAAGCTACGCCCACCCGTTGGCCCACCGCCACTCCTGTCCCCCCATCTGGTTCCATAACCGCGAGCGAGGCGGAACCTACGGAGGTTCTCGATGCCAGTTCCGGCGATGCGCCGACTGCGGTACCCGCCGATGTTTCGGGGGATAGCGCTGCCGGCGATAGCACCTCCGGGGATAGCGGCGCGGCGGCCTCGGTTGGAGCATCGTCCGGTGAGGGGAGCTCCGGGGTTGAATCCGAGGTGGAAGTTGTAATTACCGAGTCCGGATTGCAGATTAAAGACCTGGTGGTAGGTACCGGTGAACAGGCCCGGGTCGGCGCCATTGTCTCGGTTCACTACACCGGATGGCTGCTGGATGGCACCAAGTTCGACAGTTCGGTGGACCAGGGGACACCCTTTGAATTCAACCTGGGACAGCGTCAGGTGATCCAGGGTTGGGATGAAGGAGTGGCCACGATGCAGGTAGGCGGGAAAAGGGAGTTGACCATTCCACCGGAGCTGGCCTACGGCGACCAACAGCGGGGACCCATAATTAAGCCCGGCTCCACGCTGGTTTTTGAGATCGAGCTTTTGGAGGTTAAAGACCCCTAGCGGGCTCTGGCCTAGCCTTCGCTCCACCGCAGATGAGGGTCCCCTAGCCTTCAGATAAGCCAATAGGCCCATTATTTGATGAAAGCGTTGAGTATTCGCCAACCCTGGGCCTGGCTGATTGTCCACGGCTACAAAGACGTGGAGAACCGCACCTGGTCCACCCAGTTCCGGGGACGGGTACAGGTGCACGCCGGCAAATTTCCCGACCCAGGTTGGTTCCCCCAATTAGCGCAGGAGGTCGAAGCCAGAGGAATCGGGCTGCCCGATCAACCCATTCTCGGCGCGCTGGTCGGCGAAGTGGACATCATCGATTGCGTGAGCCGGTGGGATTCTCCTTGGTTTATCGGCCCCTACGGCTTTCTCTTAGCCAAACCCCTGGCTTACTCCCAACCCATACCCTATCGGGGCAGGTTGGGATTTTTCGAAACAGGACTGCCGGCCCCGGATTAACCCCAACAACCAAACCGGCCGAGAGATGCCGGTTGCGGTGGGATAAGTCGCCAATCTGCATCTTTGACGGCTGCTCGTCCCTCGGTTGCTCCCCATCGCTGGGTGGCCCTGGTTAGCCGGAGGGCAAACTTACAGCTGCCCAGGTGGCAAAGAAATAGGACCGGATTTGAGCCGGTCCTATTTCCATAGGAGTTGGGGGTTAGGTCAGCAGCTCTAGGAGAAGATCAGCTCTTTGTTTGCCCGCCCCGGCCGGCGCATTTCAGCCAAACCATCGGCGGCATCGTCAAAGCTGTTGCAGAACAGCTCGATGCCGTTGCCGTCGGGATCCTGCAGGTAAATGCTCTTGGTCATCCCGTGGTCTGTGGTGCGCAACTCGGTGATCCCGTTATCTTTTAGGATGTGGAAGTACTCGGTCAGCACTTCAAAATTTTCCACCTGAAGCGCCATATGGTTCAGTCCCAGACCTCCGGGCGTAACCGGCGCGGCGTCGGGAGCAGCTTGGAACAGCGCCAAGTCATGATGGATTTTCCCACAGGTCAAAAAGGTGCCGAACCCGGGTCGCTCCTTGGCTACCTCAAAACCCAACACTTGGGTATAAAACTTGGTTGAGGCCGTTTGGTCTTTAACGTTCAAAACCAGATGACCCACTCTTCTTGGCTTTGCCATGTGCATCCTCCTTTCATCTTCAGTTGCCATGAATCCTCTTCATTATAACCCACTATAACGCTGAATTTCCAAATAGCCAAGACCGGGATCGACGAGACTCCAGCAAGACTTCCGCCTTGGCGTCCATAGCTGTCAACGCCAACCAAGGCATCGGCTAGCCGATGCCTCACCGCTGGGCCCTAGATTACAGCCGGGTCTCAGTCCGCCGGGGGCTTAAAGCCACCCTCGGTGGGCTCGGCACCAAATTAATAAGGCGTTCAGATTTTCGTTGCCGGCGATTGCATCTGCCCAGGCAACTCCTCCGCACATTTTTATCGGCAGAGTCTTGGCTACCAGCGGAGGAGCCAGCTCAGCCGGTACCCCGGTAACAGCTTACATTGAAGGGGTGGCGCAAGGCTCGACGACCGTGCAAACGGGTGGCAAGTACACGCTGGCGGTCCGGCAGGGGTCCAGCACCAATGTTACCTTCAAAATAGGAAGTCTGGATGCTGACGAGACCGCCACCTGGCAGCAAGGCGGCGCCACCGTGCTGAACCTAAACGCCATCGATGCTGTAATACTTCAACCCCACTCAATACCCAGCGTGCAGGGTCCCCCAGGTGAAATGAGGCTCGCTGGGCTCCCTGGGCAGGTGGGTCCCAGAGGCGATACAGGAACGGAAGGGCCTCTTGGGCAGGCGGGAGCCAAAGGTGATACTGGACTGCGGGGACCGGCGGGCCCTATGGGACCGGCTAGCCCGGCGGGTTCACCTGGAGAGGTGGGACCAGCGGGGCCAGCGGGGGACAGCCTAATGAGTTTAGTCGCGCTGATATTGTCTGCCATGGCCATAATCCTAGCTCTTTTTGTTGCCTACTTAAATCGCGTGGACCCCTTAACCAAGAGGTGACGGTAGCCGCCACCGCTTATCAGACACTGTCCAGCCCGCAGCATCGCTTCGGGGGATCAAGCCGGCGGCGCTTTTTCCTCGCGGTTTTAAAAGCGGATTTTCCTGACAGCGAAGAGGTTCAGGGACATTCTCCTCAGAAGCAAAGGCCCCAGGGATTTGGATGATCTCCCCGGGGCCTAAATTTCGCCTTTTCTAGCTAACTCGATGGCGGCAGTGCGAGGGAGTCGAACCCACCTAGCCCGCTCGTCACGAGGCATAACGGATTTGAAGTCCGACCCGGACCGTTTTTAGGGTCTTTTTTGACGTTCTGGAGTTGCGTTTCAGGTTCAAAGCCCCCCATATGGTGTCGTCCAGTCCAGGGAGTTATCTGGAGTTCGTGAGCAAGATCCACGTTCCCTCCGGAGCCGGGCGGCGGTTCCGAAAAAGCCGTTGCACCAACCGCGGGGCCGCCTCCTCCTGTAGGCCCAGCAGCAGGTGGCTGCAAAGGTCGCCGGTTATGGTGATGCAGCTATGTCCTAGTGGCTTCGAAACTACTTTCAGGTTGACGCCGTCGGTCAGCATCAAGGTTGTGTAGCCGTGGCGGAGGCCCGTCAAGGCTAGGTGAGAGAACCCCAGTTTGCGGACTTTCGCGGCAAAGCGCTGAGCCACTTGGTCCGGTATCACGGGCCTCCCCTAGAAAGGAACCCGGGTTCCTCCTATCTGACCACTCTGTTTTTAGGCGTGGCCAGTGGGATTCCGCAGGTCTCGCAAAATACGGCGCCATTTCTGATTTCCTGACCCCACGAAGGGCGGTTCACGGTCAACCCAAGTCGGCTCTGTGGGCTATGGGAAAACCGAAGGCATTATAACTCGCTTGGAGTGCAGATATCATTCCTCCGGTGATTGGGGAATGAATAAAAAACTCGGATACTCTGGAAAATGGGTCTTTACTTTGGTCGAGCGTAAATTATGAACCTTTGATCGATTACCGTATAGGCCGCGCAATTGGGTAGAGCCTACTCTGGTTGTAGTTTGCGAACACGCCCTAATGCATTGAGCGGGTGGCGGCTTAGCTTTATTACGACGCGCCGCCGGGTTCACAACATCCGCGACCAGATACATGGACCTGGGAGTATTCTGGGCTAATTCTGATATTCTTCACTTTATGTAGTATTATTTGGATCATCCACCAACAACAGCTAAATCGAGGCAGGAACGGATTGGGAGTAAAGACCATGGCAGACAAGATGACCATTCTGGTGGGCACTGTGGGACAGGGAATCATCCGGAGTGAGGATGGAGGAGAAAGCTGGCAGCGTGTGGGCATCAACTCGGGGCTGCACTCCGACGCGCTGGTGAGGACGGTCGTTAACCACCCCGACCGGCCGGAGGTGGTGTTTACCGGCACCGACAAAGGGCTGTACCGTAGCGAAGACGGTGGGAAAAACTGGCAGCTAATCGATTCATCGCTCAAGGATTATTGCGTATGGGCTCTGGCGATAGATCGGGCCGATCCCAACACCATGTATGCTGGTACGGGAACTCCGGACCCGGCTACCATTTTTCGCTCCTCGGACGGGGGCAGGACCTGGGAGCAGCGCCCGGTCGAGGTTGCCAAGGAATGTCCGGCGGTAGGGGTGCCACGAGTGACCGGCATAGCCATCGACCCGGGGAACCGCCAGGATGTTTGGGCGGGTTTTGAAGTAGACGGCGTGCGTAGGAGCACCGACGGTGGGGACACGTGGCAAAAGATTAACGGGGCCATCCCAAACCTGGACGTTCACAATGTCGCCGTAGCGGCCGGACCCCCTAAAACCGTGGTGGTAGTGGTTAATAACGATGTTTACACCAGCGAAGATGGGGGGAATTCATGGCAGGCCATCGGCATAAAAGACGTTTTCCCCATGACCTACCCCAGGGGCATCATGGTTAAGCCCGACAATCCCCAGACTATTTTCCTGACGATTGGCGACACCACCCCAGGGCGCACCGGAGCCGTAATGCGGTCCACCGACACCGGTAAGACCTGGCATAATCTCCCATTACCGGTACAGCCCAATACGGCGATGTGGGTGGTGAACGCCCAGCCTTTCAACCCTCAGGTTATCTTCGCCGGAAGCCGTTATGGATATCTGTACCGTAGTGACGACGGAGGAGATTCCTGGAGCAAACTCTGGCGGGAGTTCAGCGAGATTTCCTCCCTACTGTGGATGCCCAACTAAGTCAACAGGCAAGGGGACTGCCCCTGGAATCGCCGAAAAGGGCCTCAACTGGCAGGCCGGTGTAGCTCAGTGGCAGAGCAGCGGTTTTGTAAACCGCAGGTCATGGGTTCGACTCCCTTCACCGGCTCCACTTCTTAGCTACATAATAGGACGCCCAGTCGATGATCCTAGGGCAACTGGAGGGTTTCGCCAAGGTGGTAAGGCCTGCCTTCAAGGGCTAGGTCAGGTAAGTGACGGGACCCAATCCGCAAACAGCCGAGCAATTCACCGAACCACCTGGCCGTGGAGGCAGCCAGGGTACTGTTTTCCAGTGATTGGCATCTGGGGCAGTCCTTTTTCCTGGCAAGTACTGCATATGCCGGCGCAGCAGTACCGGGACTGATCCTCGGATTTTGGAAGGAGGAAACAATGACTCAAGAGATAATCGACACCACCTCCGGCAAAATTCCAATGCGCACTCATTGGATACCTCGCATGGTCGCAGGGGGTCTCCAATATGAAGATCTGCAAGACTTGTTGCAGAGTATTGACTCTTGGGACGTCTGGTGCCGGGAGTGGTCTGCCAAGGGAGCAATGCATGAAGAATTGGGAGAAGTAGCGTTTTCCCAAGGCCGCTTAGTTTCGAGCAGTCAAGCCTTGCACCGTGCCGCGGTTTGCTACCACTTCGGCGGATTTCGCTTTTATCAAGATCTAGAGCAGAAGTCGGTGGCCGATCGAAAGGCCCAGCAATGCTACGCTAAAGCCGCACCTTACTTCCAGATTCCGGCAGAACGGATTCTGGTTCCCTTCCAGGGAGCCAATCTGGTCGGATATCTTCGGATACCCCCGGGAGTCGCCAAAGCCCCGGCGGTGATCATCATCGCGGGCAACGACGCCCGTAAGGAAGAGTTCAAGAATTTAGAGGAAGAGTCCCTGATTCGGGGCATGGCGACTATCAGCTATGACGGGCCGGGGCAAGGTGAGGTATGGGAATATTTGAAGATGCGGTCCGATGACGAGAAGGCTGCTATCGACATCATAGACTACCTGGAAAACCGTCAGGAAATCGATGTGGGTCGTATTGGCATCTACGGCTGGGCCATGGGTGGGTTCTTTTCGCCGCGGGTAGCTGCTGCCGATAGCCGGGTGCGGGCTTGCGTGTCTATGCCGGTGCGGTACTCGCTGGTGGACTGGGACAACGTAGGCAAAGTGCAGACCGACGCTTACCAGCACCTTTTTGGCAACGTCTCCTATGAAGAGGGTCGGGAGATCGCCAGCACCTTCACGCAGGAGGGCATTTTATCCCAGGTACGCTGTCCTTTTCTGATCGTCCACGGCGGACGAGGAGATACAGTGGAGCAAGATGACGCGGAGAAGGCGGCTCGAGATGCGGGAGGACCCACTCAGCTAGTAGTTTATGAAGAGGGCGACCATCTGTGCATCAACATTCGGCACAAGTCGTGGCCCATGATGATGGACTGGTTCGCTGAAAAGCTAATTGGGTAGTATGGGTAAGCATATCCTCTCAAATCGGAAGACCGGCTACCTGGATGGGCTGTAATATACCGGACGCTGCCCGGACCCCACTCCTAAGCCTTCCCCAGCCAAGGCCCCGATTAGCTTCGCCGATTTTTACCTGATGGACCCGTTGGACTTGCCCCAGGCTAGGTTGAGGACATGCGCGAGAATATGGCTTGGAAGGGAAAGCCAAAGGCAGGGTCCGGCACCAAACTTGAGCGCTGCTACCCTTCATGTTCTGTATGGCAGGGCATCAAGTACCCATGGTATTGGGCGGGAAGATTTCTTCCAGACCAACCAGCCGCTTAGTCAGGTCTTGCTCGTGGGCGTAACGGGCCACGGTTTCCAGGGTTGCCACGGGACGGTTAAAGGCGGACGGGCGTGGACGGGTTAAATGAGACCTGAAAGCAGGCTAGGGTGAAGCGGACCTAATGCTCGGGAGTAAGGAAGTCCCGGTACGGCTGCCATTGGACGGCGAGATAGCTTGCAATAGGGGCGGCCAACCATCTCGCCGCCGGTTTATTCCAGGTCCTGAACTCTGGGGGCGACCTCCTCCATCAACAATCGGAGGGAACGCTGCATCAGTGAATGGTCGTCTGGATCCTGAGTGATGGCCAGCAAATGACCAAAGCCGCCGACCTCGTGGTAGGTTTGCCGGATTTTGTCGGCGCACTCCTGGGGGTCCCCAACAATCCAGACCTTGTCCATCATGTAGTCCACGTCCACCGCCTCATCGGCCATGTTGGGATCTAGCTTCACCATCGCCAGGTTGCCGGTAGCCTTGCGGTTGATCCACTGATGCTCGTTGAAAGGCCTGCCCAGCACGATCCGGGCCTCCTCACGGGCCGACTCCGGAGTCTCGCCGACATACACCTCACGTCCCAGCCGGAGCTTACTGTGGTCGGTCTTCTGACCAGTGCTCGCGGCCCCTTCCTCGAGTTTGTCCCAGAGTTGAGGAACGTGTTGAGCCATCAGGTTGGTCATTGGTATCCAGCCACGTTCGCCGGCCATTCGGATGGTGTCTGAGTTGGGAGAGGAAGCTGCTACGCCAATGGGAGGATGGGGTTTCTGGTAGGGCTTGTAGTGTAACCGACGTTCCAGTTCCGGCGCAGCCTCGGGTGCATGAACCTGGTAATATTTACCCTCGTAACCGAAGTGCCCATCCTCGGCTTGCCAAAGCCCTAGTATAATGTCTAGAGCCTCCTTGCCCTGCTCCCGTACCTCATCCATCGAGTTGTGCTCAATGCCATAAAGATGCAGGTCCGTGGGCAGAGACCTAACGCCAATGCCCCAGTAGAAACGTCCCCGGGCCATGTGGTCCAGCATGGCGATGCGATGGGCGGTATCTACCGGATGGTGAAGGGGCAGCATGGTGACGCCGGTGGCGAAGATCATGCGTTCCGTGAGGGCCAGTGCCTGGGCGATCAGAAGCTCGGGCACCGGCGCATTTTCCCACATTTCGGTGATGTGCTCGCCGATCCATGCCTCGTGATAGCCCAGCCGATCGGCCTGTACCAGCAGTTCTATATCCCGGTCGTAAGAGTCGGCAAAGGACCTCCTGGGTGGGTGCAGCGGCATCATGAACAGTCCAAAGTCCATCGAGCTTTCCCTCCTACTGGACCAGGTTATAATGCAATTAGCTCAGTTTCGCCCCGGCGCGATTATCTGTTCTAGAAAATATATCCCAGTCGATGAGACGAATTGTAGTCGTGGCCCTGGAACAAGGTCAAGGATGATGACCACCTCCGACTATTGCATTACAGATCGGGTAGGCCGGAATCCAGCGTCATCTACCCATCAACCAAGGGACGGCATCTGGGCTACGGCTTTCGCCGGAGCGACGAAGATATCGCTACATGGCCCATTGATGCTTTTGACACAGGCTCTTCGTCCCCTTCATCAAAACGCCAATGTGACACCTTCAGGTCATAGTGTTTCTGATAGTTGAAATATTGGCAGCCGCAAGATGGTTATGGGCCGGCGCCAAGAATCCCCTCCAACGCTTCAAGCCTTCCCCCACCTGGTAAGCCGGTGCCAGGCGCCGATTGGGCATCTGCTCCCTCTTGGAAAGACTCTACCCATCCCTGTTGTGGTTAGAGGAGACAGAAGGCGCTGACGCTTCCTCTGCATCGGTGGCCGGTTCAGTTATGGTAGATGCCGGCCGCCAAACCAGCGGCGTCAGGATTGCCACGGGTAGGATCAGCAACAATGCAACTCCTGCGTTAAGGCCGATGGCAAAGGTGAGGCCCAGAGCATCGGCTATCCCGCCTATCTCCAACGGGCCCACGACCTGGGCGGTGCCGTTGGTCAGGCTGTTACGCCCACGATCCGTCCCCGTATCCCCGTAGGCTTTGCCACAGGGCCAATTTCGGCCTGCTAACCGGTGATCCGCCGGGCATTGCCAGCTGGACTATCAGCAGCAGGGCAGCCATGTCCAACACCACCAAGAGTACAAAGGCGCCTTTGAAACCGGCGGAGGCAATCAGGATGCCGCCAGTTATTGGCCCTATGATTTTACCGATGTTGGAGGTAACCTGCTCCAGGGCCACCGCGTGGGCGATGCGTTCCGCGCCCACCACAGCGAACACGTGCCAGGGTTGGATAACATTGGCAATGAGCAGCAACAGAATGAATACTGCTATCCCCAGATAGCAGGCGTGGGCGGCCACCATGATGAGCCGCCGGTCCAGGCGATCGGCAATGACACCAGAAAAGAGGGAGAACCCTAGTCGGGGAGCGTTGAGGAAAACGGCCAGCAGCGCTAGTTGGAAGTACGAACCGGTGATTCCCCCGATGAGCAAGACCAGCACCAACTGTTCCATCCGCCTTGAGACCTCGTGAACAACTCTTGATCCCCAGAGAATGCGGAAGTTCCTTTTTTGAAGAACAGCCAGGACTGGGATTCTGGAAGTCCCTCGCAATCGGATTACGCCCCCATTCTCCGTTTAAGAGTCGGGCAGACCATTGGAGTCACCAGGTCATGAGCTAAATATAGCCGCTGCTTTAGATTTGAGGTCCATCCCAGCCAGATCCACGCCTGGAAAAGTGTTTTGGTGGTCACGCTAACCGGCTAGGGTGCGCTGGCCGAGCCTCGGTTGCCCGCCGAGCGGGTGGCGTGGCCCGGTCCGGTCCGGTCTCCCACTAGCAAAATTTCGCCTGGGTTCAACACTCGTTTGATACCTTCTCCGATGCTGATCTCCATTTGACCCGATAATCTAGGCCCAATAATTGAATCGAGCGCATGTTGTCCTGGTGGGCGATATTGATTGAGATAGTTACTAAACCGCCCTCCGATCCAGCACTTCCCGCACCTTAACCGCCAATGTTTCGGGCAGGTAGGGTTTCGCCAGAAACTCGGTCCCGGTGTTCAGGGTGTTGAGCTGGGACAGATACTCCCCAATGTACCCGGAGATGAAGAGCACCTTGATGTTGGGATGAGAGGCGTGGAGCTTCTCCGCCAGTTCCGGACCACCCATCTGGGGCATCACCACATCGGTTAGCAGCAGGTCGATACCCTCCCCGCCGTGCTTCTGCACCGCCCCCAGGGCTTCTTCACCATTGGCCGCCTGCAAGCACCTCATAGCCCCGGTCCAGCAGCACCGTAGCCGCCATAGACCGCACCAATGGCTCATCTTCCGCCAGCAGCACCGTCTCCTGCCCCTGGGCCGAGCTAGAGGAATCGACTATCTCGGGTTGATCCTCAGAGGCTTCCTCTGTTACCGGCAGGTAGACCTTGAAGCTGGTTCCCCGGCCCGGTTCGCTGCGTACCTCGATGTGGCCGCCGCTCTGCTGGACGATGCCAAAGCAAGTGGCCAGTCCCAGACCAGTTCCCTTACCCACCTCCTTGGTGGTGAAGAAGGGCTCGAAGATATGATCTTGGACCTCCTCAGACATGCCCATACCGGTATCACTCACAGTGAGCATCACATGCCGGCCCGGGGAGGCGTCTCCGTGCTGCCGGACGTACCCGGCGTCCAGGGTAACGTTGGCCGTCTCAATGGTAAGTTTCCCCCCCTCACCCATAGCGTCCTGGGCATTGACGGCCAGGTTTATCAAGACTTGCTCTATCTGCCCGGGGTCTGCCTTGACCG
>JAKZUA010000121.1:0-6832 GCA_047516825.1 Dehalococcoidia bacterium | reverse complement strand
TGAATGGGCTACGCAGCAGGGCTATCAGCCGCACGAAGTGGTCAAGGAGGTCGGGTCCGGTCTGAATGGGAATCGTCGCCGTTTGCGGCGTCTGGTGGCGGACCATACGGTGGGCACTATAGTGGTGGAGCATCGGGAGCGGCTGAGCCGTTTCGGGTTTGAGTACGTGGAGGCCGCGTTGGCTGGGCGGGGAGCGCGCATTCTGGTGATGGATGAGGGGAACTGGAGGACGATTTGGTGCGGGATGTTACCTTGGTGATGACCGAGGTGATGACCTGGCTGTGTGCCCGGCTCTACGGGCGGCGTTCGGCCCGGCGTCGGGCGGAACGGGCGCTGGCGGCGGCGGGGCAGGGCTGATGCCGGAGCCTGGCACATACCAGACGCGCATTTCCGATTACAGGGATGTGGACCGTTTGGATGGGGATGCGACGTTGGCAGCCTATGGGGAGCTGTACGGCCGGGTGCAGCGCAAGCTGTTCGCGGCTTTTGCCGCTGGTCGGTCTGTCACCTCTCTGAAGGGGTGAGCAACTGTTCCTCTGAATATGGTATAATATGATATTAGCTGATAGTATCTTATGCCACACGAATCTGACCTGATCCGCATAGGGGCTGCTGCCCGGCTCCTGGGAGTGACTCCCCAGACCCTTCGCAAGTGGGAGTCCACGGGCTACCTTGCGCCAGCGCGCAGGACTCCTGGAGGCACCAGGTATTACTCCACAGTCCAGCTTCTGGGCCTGAAGGCTGACAACTCCCTCACCGTCTGCTACGCCCGGGTCTCCAGCCACGACCAGAAGGCTGACCTGGACCGGCAGCAGGCTCTCCTGGAAAGCTACTGTGCCGCCCAGGGCTGGACGTCCGTGGTAATCCGGGACCTGGGCAGCGGGATGAATTACCGCAAGAAGGGGCTGCGCCAGCTGCTGGAGATGGTGCTGGAGCGGCGGATGCGCCGGTTGGTGCTGACCCACAAGGACCGGCTGTTGCGCTTTGGTGCGGAACTGGTGTTCACCCTGTGCGAGCTGCGGGGAATTGAGGTGGTCATCATCCACCAGGGGGAGCAGCCGAGTTTTGAGGAGGAGTTGGCCCAGGACGTGCTGGAGATAATCACGGTCTTTTCGGCCCGGTTGTACGGCAGCCGCAGCAGGAAACACCGGGAATTGTTATCCACCCTGGCGGAGACGGCGCCAGGCGCCGTCTCCGGAGGCGGGCGGTCTTGAAGAAGTCCCACCGGGTAGCATTGAGGCCCACGCCGGAGCAGGAGTCCCGGTTCCTGCAGCACGCTGGCTACTCCCGCTTCGCCTATAACTGGGCGGTGGGAGAGTTCCAGGCCGGCCTGCAGATGGGGGAATGGCTCTCGGAGAGGTCCCTCCGGCCCAGGTGGAATCTGGTCAAGGGCATCATCGCCCCCTGGGGACGGGAACTGTCCCAGAACTCAGCCAAGTACGCCATCATCGACCTGGGTCAGGCCGCCTCCCGCTGGGGGGAATACCGCCGGAAGCGGAAGCAGGGTATCCCCTGCCGCCGGGTGGGGTTTCCCAGGTTCAAGCGGCGCAAGCACGAGCAGGGATTCCGGGCCGACAACGGCCCGGATACAGTGATGGCCTTGGGCAGGACGGTCATCCTGCCCAAGATCGGACGGGTGACCATGGTGGAGCATCTGAGGTTCAGTGGCCGCATCAACGAGGTGACCGTCAACCGCACCGCAGGCCGGTGGTTTGCCTGCTTCTCGGTGGAGACCGGAGAGCCGCTGCCTCCGGTCAAGGATGGCTCCACTGTGGGTGTGGACGTGGGCATCGAGAATCTGGCGGTCTGCTCCGACGGGACCGTGGTGGAGAATCCCAGGGTGCTCAAGCCCGCCCTCAGGCGCCTGAGAAATCTGGACAAGGCCATTGCCCGCTCCAGGAAGGCCCACGGCAGGAGCGCCCATTCCAACCGCCGGGAGCGGCTGTACGCCAGGCGGCGGAGGCTGCACGCCCGCATAGTCAACGTCAGGAACGACCTGCACCACAAGGCCACAACGGCGATAGCCAAGTCGGCGGGCCGGGTGGTGATCGAGGACCTGAATGTGGCTGGGATGATGAGCAACCGGAGGCTCTCCCGGGCCTTGGCCGATGCCGGGATCTCCGGCTTCCTGACCAAGCTGGAGTACAAGTGCCGGTGGTACGGGGCGGAGCTGGCCAAGGTGGACCAGTGGTACCCATCGTCCAAGCTGTGCTCCGGGTGCGGCGCGAAAAACGAGGGCCTCACCCTTTCGGAACGCAGGTGGCGATGTGACAGCTGTGGAGCTCTGCACGAAAGGGACCTGAACGCAGCGCTGAATCTTGAAAAGGCCGGGTTTGAGCTTCCCGGTGCAGGACGCGGAGACCTTGTAAGACCGGCCATGCCGGCAGAGGTCTGTGAAGCGTCAAGAGAATCTGGTGGAGTCCTGGGATCCGGCCAAGCTGGAGTACCAGGTTTCATCAGATTCTGAATAGCGGTCGTAGTTGTGATTTAAGGAAGTGAGGACGTTGCCGGTCAGGTCCTCGTGCTGGTGGTGCATACCGTCGTGTACGTCGCCACCGGAACCATCCCGTTCTCCGCGTATTCAATGGTCGCAGATTCCTGCGCTTGGAGGGGTCTGGGGCATCGAGAACCGCCTCCACTGGGTACGGGATGTAACCTTCGACGAGGACCGCTCTCAGGTGCGCACCGGGGCCGCCCCTCAGGTGCTGGCGGGCCTGCGCAACCTGGTCATCAGCTTGGTACGCCGGGCTGGGCATTCCAACGTAGCCGCTGCCCTACGCCGCCACAATGCCCATCTCAGCAAAGCTTTCGACATGATGGGCTTTACCTACCAGGCAGGAGAATGAAAAGGCCCTGGACCAATCAGGCCGCAGATATACACCCCTACGGGCGCCATGTATACTGGGGGCCATTCGATTGGCAAATTACGGTGCCGATTTTCCGGTTAGGGCCTTCATGATTAAGGCTTTTCGGGAGAGGCTATGCAGCCCTTGGAGGATATTCGCGTTCTCGGGGTAACGGTGTTCCTGGCGGGACCCTACCTGAGTATGAATCTGGCCCGGCTGGGAGCCGAGGTAATCAAGGTGGAAGTGCCGGAGCGTGGCGACCCGGTACGCGGCAACGGCCCCTTCGCCGGTCCCAAAGGAGTGCATAACACCCGCCAGACAGACCAGGACCTATCCACTCGTTTCTTGAAGCGGACACAGGGTGTCAAAAGCGTCACCCTGAATTTGAAAGAGCCCGAAGGCCGCCGCATGTTCCTGGAGCTGGCGAAAAAGAGCGACGTGGTGCTGGAAAACCTGGCCCCCGGCTCCATGCAACGCCTGGGCTTGGGCTTCTCGGAGGTCTCCCAAGTGAATCCGGGAATTGTCTATTGCTCGATAGCCGGCTACGGCCAGTTCGGCCCCTATTCCAGCAAACCGGCTCACGATCCGCAAATTCAGGCCATGAGTGGCCTGATGGATATTAACGGCGATGCGGAGGGCCCGCCCACCAAGGTGGGTTTTTACGTCAGCGACCTGGTTACTCCCCTCTTTGCCGCTTATTCCATTCTCGCCGCCTTACGGCAGAAAGAACGCAGCGGCCAGGGCCAACACCTGGATGTCTCCATGATGGACACGCTGACCGCCCTGATGTTCATGGAGAACTTGGAGGAAGACCTGGAAGCAGGCGTGCCGTTGCGCACCGGCAACATCAGCCGGAGCGGCCCGACTGGGCTCTACCATGCCTCGGACGCCGATATCATCCTCACCGCCGCCAGCGACGACCAATGGCGCAGGTTGACTGTCGCTCTGGAAGCCCCCGAATTGCTGGAAGACCCGAAGTTTGAAAGCTACCATAAGCGGACCATAAACGTGGAGCAGGCTCGCCAGGAAATTCAGCAGCGGGTCGGCTTGCTCAACCGGCAGCAGGCGCTGGAAAGATTGGAGCGAGCCGACGTTCCCTGCGGGCCGGTCCGGAGCGTGGCGGAGGTTATCGCCGATCAGCACTTCATCGACCGGGGGACTCTGCAGCCCCTGCGCCACGGGGCGTTGGACGAGCCGGTGCCCGGATTCGCGTCGGGATTTCCGGTGGTCTTCTCGGGCGGGCCCCTGCCTGAGCTGGCCGGAGCTCCAACCCTGGGCATGCATAACCAGGAGATTTACGGCGAGCTGCTGGGTTTAGGTGAACAGGATTTGACCGATTTACAACAGCAGGGGGTCATTTAAGAAATGCCCCCGCCAGCGGTCCGGGCGCCCTATATAGACCGGGTTACCACCCTGTTTTGACGGCGCTGGCATGACGGCCGACAGCAGCTGGCGATTGGAGGGAGACCTGCTGGACATGTGCAATTGCGAGTTGCTATGTCCCTGCCACGTTTCCTTTCGGCAGAAATCGACCTACGACATTTGCGAAGGGCTCTGGATGGCCAACATTGAAAAGGGGACCTGGAATCAGCTTAACCTGGACGGGCTGAAGGCCATGATTATCTTCCACTGCCCTAATCCCGTCATGTACGAGGGAGGCTGGACTGCGGTGCTCTATGTCGACGAGCGGGCCAGCCAAGAGCAGGAAGCCGCGCTAACGGAGATATTCTCGGGCCAAGCCGGCGGCCCCTGGGCCAGGCTGGCTGCCTTCTACAAGGGCGGGCAATTCCAGGCCGTCAAGCGGGCCGCCTTCAAATTCGCCAAAGAAGGACGTACCTTCCGAGTCAGCACTCTTACCAAAAGCGACTGGGCAGCCAATTTGGAAATTCAAGCCCTCCGCGGCGTGAATCCCGAGGACGAGGTGAAGATCACCAACCTCCGGAATGTGATTCATGGCGCGGAACACGTTATGGCCCGTTCGGAGCATAGAGTCGATGATGAAGGACTCCGTTGGGATTACACGGGCAAAAACGGCCTTTACAGTCGCTTTAGCTGGTCCGGGCCGTGACGTATCCGGGCTTCCCTAGCCGCTAGGCTTGCTGACCCACGAGCGGCGGCAGAACTCGATCTAACACATTGTCAGGCCCATGCCTTTTTTCAGCCCACTGCCCCTCAAAACCAGTTGGCGCTTGGCCATCGGATGGCCGGCCGCCAGTACCCTCTGCTATGGAGCGGGGTTTCCGCTGGGGTTCGCTCTGGGGGGAACCCTCCTTTGGGGCTGGGTGGTCGCGGGGGTTGGTCTAGGGATTCTGCAATGGGTGCTGCTAATCCATCTTCTACCCCGGCCCGGCTGGTTCGCACTGAGTGGCGGGGCCGGACTGGTCTTGGGAGTCGGCGGCGGCTTCCTGGTAGCTAGCTTGGTCCTCCAGGCCTGGGGATTGGCCCCTGCTTTCGGGGTCATCGGCGCTATAGTAGGGCTCTCCGTGGGCGTGATCCAGTGGCTGGCGCTGCGGCAACACGCGACAAGAAGTATTTGGTGGATCCCCGCCAACATTCTAGGCTACACCGGCGGGCTGCTCGCCGGCTGGCAGGTACCGGGGGTTTTCCCCCTTGCCAGAACCGTCATTTTCGGTCCAGAATTTGGCATTACCATTGGCTTAACCGTAGGGGCAATCACCGGTATCACGCTGCTGTATATCCTGTCCCAGACGGCAGCGCCCGCCCCATTGCCCAAGCAGCTCTTGGAAGACATCGAACTGGGGAGCGTTCAAGATGAGATTCAAAGCTAAAGCGCTGCGCTCGGTGCTGTTTGTGCCGGGCAGCAAGGAAGACTGGATGCGCAAGGCGCACCAATACGGCCCGGACGCCTTGATCCTTGACCTGGAAGACTCGGTTCCGGAGGAAGGCAAGGCGGAGGCTCGCATCCTGGTCCGCCAAATGGTGGAGGAACTCGGAAACGCCGGAGGTACCCTATTTGTTCGCGTCAATCGCCTGGAAACCGGCCTGACCGGACTAGACTTGGAAGCGGTGACCTGCCCCCAGCTCTACGGGATATTGCTGCCCAAGGTCCAGGATCCCTCGGATGTGGTGGAGGTGGATAACCTGCTCAAGTTCTTCGAAAGTAAAGCGGGCATGAAACCGGGACAGGTCTGCCTTGACCCTTCTCTTGAGGCTGCCCAGGGAATACGGCAAGCCTACGAGATAGCGATGGCGGCGGAGCGCGTGGCTCATATGGGAGGCAGCGGCGGCAAGGGCGGAGACACGGCCCGGTCCGTGGGCTTTCAGTGGACACTGGCAGGGTTGGAAACCCTATATATCAAGTCCAAGGTGCTGCTAGACTCCCGGGCCGCGGGTGTGGAATTCCCACTCAGCGGCGGCTGGATGGATATCCACAACCTGGAGGGTTTGCGGAACCCAGCTCCTCAGCTGAAGGAGCTGGGTTACACCGGCATGCACCTGATTCATCCCAGCCACGTGCCAGTAGTCAACCAGGTCTTCACCCCCACCAAGGAAGAGATAGCTCACTGGCAGGGGCTGCTACAGGCCATGGAGCAGAGTCGCGACCAGGGTAGCGCGGCGGTGACCTTCGACGGAGACATGGTGGACGTAGCCCACGAAGAAACGGCCAAGCCCATGTTGGAGATGGTTAGGCCGTGGGGTATTCTGAACTAAAGCCGAAGTAAAACCCGTAGAGGACCGGGCCTTTCTATTGTCATTGCGAGGGCCGCGGCACCGAAGCAATCTCATGGGGAGAAGGAGGGATGGCTTAGCAGAGCTTATCCTGAGCGCAGCCGAAGGGCTCGCAATGAAACCGGGGAGGACCGAAATATTCTGCGCAGGGCCCGGCGAAACTGTTCAGAGTTGAGGGGAAGTGAGCAACCGGCGGCATTCCAGGAGGGGATTGAGACCTCTGGCCCGCCAGGTGCCAAAGAGGGATGCCAAGGTCATCTTGCTGTCGGTGCCCTGCCCTGAGCGGGTGCCGCCGC
>JAKZUA010000120.1:0-3956 GCA_047516825.1 Dehalococcoidia bacterium | reverse complement strand
AGTCCTGCGCCAGATAGCCCTCAATTTGCTGAAGCAGGAGTCCAGCCTTAAACGGGGACTTCAAGGTAAACGGCTGAAAGCCGGCTGGGTTGAGGATTACCTACTCAAGGTGCTCCTTGGTTAAGACGCGATTGCCCTGCTTAATTACGGGCTGCTGTATAATGGGGTTCTTCCCAATGATAAAATTGCTGGGACCGTCCGGTTATAGATGAAGATAGTGATCGCCCCTCAGAGTTTCAAGGGCAGTCTCTCCGCGATGGAGGCTGCCCAGGCCATCGCCAGGGGAGTGCTGGCGGCGGAACCCCAGGCCGAAATTGCGCTGGTACCGGTAGCGGACGGCGGCGACGGCACATTAAATGCTCTGGTGGGCAGCACCAACGGGCAGGTATTCCAGAGCATCGTAACCGGACCTCTGGGCCGGGCCGTGGAAGCTCAATGGGGTGTGATGGGAGACGGCCAGACGGCGGTGGTAGAAATGGCCCTGGCTTCCGGCCTGGTTCTGGTGCCCTTCAAGCGTCGCAATCCGCTCACTGCCACCACCCGTGGAACCGGGCAGATAATCCAAGAAGCTCTGGACAAAGGCTACTCCCGCATCATTGTCGGACTGGGCGGCAGCGCCACCAATGATGCCGGATCGGGTATGGCCGTGGCCCTGGGAGCCCGCTTTCTAGACGCCCAGGGACGGCCTCTTCCAGAGGGTGGGGCGGCCCTGGCCCAGCTGGCTCGTATCGACCTGAGCCAACTCCATCCAGCGTTGCAATCGGCCCAGGTGATCGGCGCCACCGACGTTACCAACCCTCTCTGCGGACCCACCGGCGCATCGGCGGTTTACGGGCCCCAGAAAGGCGCTACGCCGAAGATGGTTAACCAGTTGGATCAAGCGCTGACCAACTTCGCCCGAGTGGCCCAGGAAGAGCTGGGCCGGGATGTTTCGGAACAGCCTGGGGCCGGAGCCGCCGGCGGGCTGGGGGCCGGACTGATGGCCTTTGCCGGCGCCGAGTTGAAGTCCGGCATTGACATGGTATGCCAATTATTGGAGTTTGACCGGCATCTGGAGGGGGCGGACCTGGTCATCACCGGCGAGGGTCGGGCCGACATTTCTACCACTTACAATAAGGCGCCGGCAGGCGTAGCGCGCCAGGCTGAAGCTCGTGGGGTGCCCACGGTGGTGCTGGCGGGCAGCTTGGGTAAGGGCCACGAGGAGTTGCATCAACATGGAATAGCCGGTCTGGTCTGCATCGGCGACCGGCCCATGAGCTTTGAACGTAGTCTAGCCCGTACTGAAGAGCTATTGGCGTCGGCCGCGGAACGCACCATGCGTTTGCTGCGGGTTGGTTCCGGCATGAGTATCTAAAAGCGCGGAAAAGTCCTGGGTCATTCCGCAGGGGCGCACGGCCGTGCGCCCCATACTACCCTGCCCAAAACAAGCACTCTTCATATAGCCATGTCATCAGACGAGCCGCTCTTTGACGAAGTCCACGACAAATTGGGACAGCTCGATAGCCCGGTCGGCGTCATCGCGGTCGAAGGCCTCGGAGGAGGTTCCGCTGGGCAAGTATCCCGGGTAGCGGGTTAGCTCATAATACTTGTCCAGCTGGCGGGCCTCGCTTTTGATGGTATCGAAGAACATCTCAAAGAGTTTCGCGTCTTCGCACAGGTCGATCAGTGAATGACCCCAGACATCCTCCGCTCCCCGATGGTAGAGATAGGCTTTGACCGCCTTCTCCGCTGCCTGCTGGGAGAGAAAACAGGCCAGGTTAAACCGTGCCCCTTCCTGGTTATAGGCGGCGTCCCGCAAGTCCTGCTCCGCCTGTCTGAGCCAGCGAGCTCCCTCCGATTTTTGGTCAGGCATCGAAAATCACCCGTCCTTTTTGGCATGCGGCGTGGAGCGCCGGCAAAGTGTCTTGCAGGGTTGCGAATTCTTCCGGCGTATAAACCTGGGTATAGACTGCCACGTAACTACCCAAGTGGTAAGAGAAAAAATCGGCCCGCCTACCGAAGGTAGCGTCGGTCTTTTGCACCACTATCAGGTCTATACTGCTGTCCGGGTTGTAATCCTCGGTTACCATATCTCCGGTCAGGATCACCTTCTCGACGCCCAAAGTCGGCAGCAGGTCCTGAATGCCGCCCAACTCCCTTTCCAACATTTGTTTGCGGAATTCGGCAAATCCCACGCGCATCGGCATATTTACCTTCCTACGACCAACCGGGGCATCATTTAGCCCAAGATGATCATGTGGACTTCTTTCGGGCCGTGAACGCCCACCACCAATGTTTGCTCTATATCCGCCGTCCGGCTGGGACCGGTGATAAAGTTCAGATAGCTTCCCATGTCCCCGCCATTTCGGTAGTAATCCAACCGACGCAGCAGAAACACGTCATCCAGAGTATCCACGACGTCCTGCGGCCGGACCAGCGCCAGGTGCACCGGCGGGGCCAGCGACACCAGCCGGCTGAGCCCAGCACGGGGCAATACTACCACCGAGCCGGTCTCGGCGACAGCGTAGTCGGCGCCGGTAATCCCGATGTCGGCGTCGATCATTGCCTGGCGTAAGGTCGCCCTGGAACGAGTTTCATCAGGCTGGTTTTCATTGAAACGAGTTTCATCCCGAGCGACTATAGTCGTTTCGATACCCGGTAGCTGCAGGGCCGAGTCCACCGCCACCTGCTGGAACACATCCTCATTGGACCGCACGGCTCGCTTAACCCCAAGCTGGGCCAATACCGAGCTCAGGTATCTCAGAGCTTCCTCAGCATCGGGCGCTCGCCTCACTAGCCAGCCCCGCCGGGCGGCGGTTTGGGCCAGCGCCTCTAGACGGGCGTCCCGGCCGGTCTCCAGACGGGTCAGCAGGTTTCGCTCCAGCGCCTCCAGGTCTGCCAGCGACTCTTCTAATCTGGGGTAAGGCGGAACCGGTGGCGAGGCGTGGGACCGCCCCAGAGCTTGGCGGACCGACGCCATGAACTCTTCTTTGGGAGTCCCCAGTTTGGGGGTCTCCGGGTGTTCGACCATGTCTTAGCGCCTACCGTCCTCGCTCCGATTCCTGGAGAGGGCCTCAGATGACCCGGTCGGCACATCTTGGCCGCCCGAGGCTAGCTCTTTTTTCCAGAGGTCCCGAAAGCTGTGCTGGGGCAGGGCGGGTAAATCGCGCTGATGGGTCCAACGGGACGCGGGAGGCAGAGGCGCCCGCTGGATGGTACCGTTCCTCGCCCAGGGCCGCTCCAGCAGGCGGACCAGCTTGCGGGCGGTGGTTAGCAATGCGGGCTTACTCATGACACTGGTGAACAGCCGGGCCAGCAGGGATTCGAAAAGGGTGGCGGACTTTTCTGCGGGATCCGGACTTTCGGAAAGCAGATGTCTTTGGTGCAACAACATGCGGGGGATATTTATCTTTACGGGGCAGACCTCCCGGCAGGCGCCACAGAGACTGGAGGCAAAGGGCAGGTCTTGAGCCTGCTTTAACCCCACCAGAGCGGGCGAGACCACCGCGCCGATGGGGCCTGGATACACCCAGCCGTAGGCATGTCCTCCCACCTTCTGGTAAACCGGACAGATATTGAGGCAGGCCCCGCATCGGATGCAATAAAGGGCCTCTCTTAAATCGGGGTCCGCCAGCAGACGGGAACGTCCGTTGTCCACCAGCACCAGGTGGAACTCTTCCGGCCCGTCTTCGTCGGCGTCTCGGCGCGGCCCGCTGACCATGCTTACGTAGCTGGTCAGCGGCTGTCCGGTGGCGGAGCGAGGCAGCAGCCGCAGAAACACCGCCAGGTCCTGCAAGGAGGGTATCACCTTCTCCATGCCGGTTATGCCGATGTGCATGCGGGGCGCGGAGGTGCAGAGACGCCCATTGCCTTCGTTGGTGATGATAACCAGCGTGCCGGTTTCGGCGACCAGGAAGTTGGCCCCGCTGATACCCAGGTCGGCCTGGAAAAACTTATCTCGCAGGACATCCCGAGCT
>JAKZUA010000119.1:0-3300 GCA_047516825.1 Dehalococcoidia bacterium | reverse complement strand
GGGCTAGCTCACCGTAAGGATGAAGTGAAACGTCGCTGCCGAACCCGGTTACAGGCCCGAGCCGATGCTTTGATCTTTACACCTGCCGTGCCTTTGCCATCACTGCCCAATGTAGTTCCCACCTTGGCTTTGGTTTAGGATGGCTTTCGTTGAAGATGTTGAGGCGCTTGGGCCCAGACAGCTTGAAATGGGGGACTCCGCTTGAGTACAAGCTTCACCACATCCAATCTGGTGGTCAGCGGCAAACGGGTTCACTACGCCTGGGTAATTGTGGCCGTGGCCAGCGTCATGTGGGTCATCAGCTCATCCATTCGTTTTGCCGTCAGCCTGTTGGCCCCCTACCTCAACGCCCCCGACGGTTTCGGGTGGAGTTACGGGGCAATAGCTCTCGCCTTCACTATGCAGTGGCTGCTGTCCGGCGCCCTGTCCCCGGTCGTGGGTTGGTTGGGAGATCGCCACGGCGTGCGGCGGACCATGGGCGTGGGAGCGATCCTTTTCGTCGCCGGAATGCTGCTCACCGGCGTCATGACACATTTGTGGGAGTTTTTGCTCTACTTTGGCGTTATTCTGGGCGTATCCATGGCAATCTTCCAAGTCTCCCTGATAACCGGCGTCACCCTTTGGTTTAGGAAGCATCTGGGCGTGGCCATTGGTGTGCTTCAGGGCATTCAGGGGTTGGGCACCGTCCTGGCCTTTGTAACGGTCTTGGTGCTGTTCAACACGGTGGGGCTGAAGTGGGCATTCTGGATTCCAGGCATCGCTGGTGGAGCGCTGCTCCTTTTACTGATCCGGTTCTTCTACAACGAGCCGGCGGTCATTGGCTTGAAGCCCTTGGGCGCGGGCGAAACCGAGCCGGTGCGCCAGATGCAGAACAACGAGACCTCTCAAATTAGGACTAAAGAATTCCTCAAGCACGCCAAAAAAACCAGCGCGTTCTGGAATCTGGTGGGCATTCACTTCTGGGGTTGCGCCGGGCACAATGTGATCCTTATTTTCCTGGTGGCTATGGCAGTTGACCGAGGGTTATCCCAAGGAGCGGGCGCCGGAATTTACATTGTGATGACGGCGGTTAGCACCATCACCCGATTCGCAGTCCCAGTGATTTCCGAACGGATGGGTAGCAAATGGGCGATGGGGTGCTGCTTTATATTGCAGACCGTGCCCGTGCTGATGTTGCTGGTGGCCCACGACGCCTGGGTGTTCTACGTTTTTGCGGTTCTTTTTGGTATTGGACTGGGTGGCGAGATGAGCGCATTCCCAATTATCAACCGCCAGTATTACGGAGACGCCCCTTTGGGAACAACCTACGGCTGGCAGACCTTGGGCGGCGGCATGGGCATGGCCCTGGGGCCCTTGCTGGGCGGCTACCTTTGGGATGTGACTGGAGGGTATAACGCGGCGGTGGTTTTGTCCTTTGCCCTGAGTCTGGTGGGAGTGATTTCCATCGTGGCTCTACCGGCCACATCGCAACATCTCATTCCCCGCTGGGAGGAGTCGTTGCCAGCCGAGGCCCGGTCCGCGTTGCAACTACCGTGGAACGCCTAGACGACACGCCTAGACGCACCTTCTTCCCCCAGCACCTTGCCGTTGACCCTATTTGAGTGGGTTGGTAGAATCGGTGCCCTACTGGGGACTGGTGGGCTGGGGACGGCAGGTTACTCTCGCTTCTCTCCGGGGAACCGTACCATTGGGATTCTTCCGACTACCGTTAATTGAATCTAACCGCCAAATTACACCGGGCCGTGCGGCCTGTCGCCCTCTTGAGCCAGCGGGACTTCGCTCTGGTCTGGGCCTCCATGATCTTTGGCGGAATTGGGGCTCAGATGGAGACGGTGGTGGTGGGGTGGTTTGTCCTTACCCTGACCGATTCCCCTTTCCTGGTAGGATTGGCCACTTCCACTCGAATCGCCGCTAACTTCCTCGCCGTATACGCCGGAACTCTGGCTGACCGCACGCGCCGTCAAGTCTTGCTGGCTGCCGTACAGTTCATCGTGGGCGTTGTGAGTCTGGGGATGGTATCCCTGATTTTGAGCGGACATCTTCAAACCTGGCACATATTTGCTCTGACCTTGGCTGGCGGGCTGGCCCGCATGTTTTAGATGCCGGCAGCCCAGTCGCTGGCCTCCGACACGCTATCGGAGGAGCGCATGGGCAATGGACTGGCTCTGACCAACGCGGCGATGAACCTCTCCACAATTATCGGGCCGCTGGTAGGAGGATGGTTGTTTCAGGTGTACGGTCCCCAGGGCGCGTATTTGCTGATCGCGTCTTTGAATTTTCAGGAGCCTGCGCCTTACTGGTGCATACGGCCAGACCGGCCCAGCGGGAGCATGGGGAGTCGGTAATCCAGACCATGCTGGAAGGATTGCGGTACGTAAAGGGGGAGCAGGTGTTGTGGGCCGCTCTGGTGTTGGCAGCGATTATTAACCTGACCGGATTTCCTTTTCACACCACCCTCATGCCCATATTCGCCCGGGATGTTCTCAATACCGGCTCGGCAGGTTTGGGCACTCTAGTCTCTACCTTCGGAATAGGGGCCCTGATCGGATCGATGGTTTTGGCTGCTCTGCCCAATCTCAAGCACCCCGGCTTACTGTTATTTATGGCCGTTATGGTATGGCACGGCAGCATGGTCGTTTTTTCCCTCTCCACCACCTTCGCCATGTCTCTGGTGATCTTGCTGGTCTCGGGCATGGCCTTTTCGTCCACCCTGGTACTCATCCTGATCGTGCTATTCCGAACCGCCCCACCCGAATTTCGCGGACGGATTATGGGGCTCAGGGTTCTGGCGATTTATACCCACAGCTTTGGCAGCCTGCATTCCGGAGCATGGGCTGCCTTTATCGGCGCGCCCTGGGCCGCCAATGTTAATGCCGGCCTGGGCATAGGGTTAACGGGTTTGCTGGCGCTGATAGCACCCAAGCTGCGGAGGGCTTAGCGGTGCCGATGGTTCACCTAAAAACCGGTTTCCAGCCACTAATCTGCCAGGCCCTGAGTGAACACCAGAGAGGCAAATCCGATTTCGGCTATTTGGCCTGGTTCAGCTGAAAAACCCACGGCGCTCCTAAAGGCCCAGGTCGTATCCCCACCTATAGCTCTAACCCGGTGGTTTACTTGGCCCGTTGAGGCGGAGGCCTCTGTCAGATCATCCTCATCTAATACTACAACGACGAGTTGTCTGGTAGGATGGCTGGACAGATGATGTTGGGTGGTTTGGGTGATGGATGCGGCGAGCTTCGAGCGGGTCTACGACAGCCTTCAGGAATTCCACGCCTTCTTTGCGACCTCCTTCGGCCGCAA
>JAKZUA010000118.1:0-4723 GCA_047516825.1 Dehalococcoidia bacterium | reverse complement strand
TCCAGCAGAGTTTCGCGACTCGCCGCGTTCAGGTCTAGTTCAGTGTCCACCTCCCTGGTATGCCACAACTCCCCCGGCCATGCCAGCGTTTTTCCAACGGCTTTGAGCCAATTCACCTCATCAAGTCTGAACAGTTACCGGCATCGTTATCGACTTGACTCAGATGAAAGGAATGAGGATCGACCCGGAGGGTCGCACAGTCCGCGCCGAACCCGGTCTTACCTGGAGTGAGCTAAACCATGACCTTCAGGCATTCGGGCTGGCAGCCACGGGCGGGTTCATCACCACGACGGGCATCGGCGGGCTCACTCTAGGCGGCGGCTTGGGTTGGCTGATCCGGAAGCACGGCCTTGCCTGCGACAACCTCATTTCCGCAGATGTAGTCACTGCCGACGGCCAGTTCCAGACGGCCAGTGCAACGCAGAATCAGGACCTCTTCTGGGGCATCCGTGGTGGTGGCGGCAACTTTGGTGTGGTCACGTCCTTTGAGTTTCTGGTCCATCCCGCGGGTACAGTGCGGGCTGGATTGCTGGTTCATCCCATCGCCAAGGCTAAAGAAGCCCTCCGGTATTGGCGCGATTACGAAGCCACGGCTCCAGAGGAACTCACCGCCGGAGCCGCCCTCTTGACCGCGCCTCCAGCTCCCTTTGTGCCTGAAGAGGCGCGGGGTACCCTTGTGTGCGGCATCGCAGCCGTTTACTGTGGCGACATCGATGCCGGAGAGCAGGCCATTCGACCCCTGAGGGAATTTGGTCCCCCGGTGGTCGACATAATCCAACCCATGCCTTATATCGCCGCCCAGGCTATGATGGACGACCTGTTCCCTTCTGGATATCGGAACTACTGGAAATCCAGCATTTTGAGGGACCTGACCGACGACGCCATAGATACGGTCCTCGGTCACTTCGCCACAGTCCCCTCCCCAATGACCTTGGTGATCATTGAGCATGCCGGCGACGGCGCCATGGATCGTGTCAGCGCATCCGACACGGCGTTCGGCCATCGGGACTGGTCCTATAACTTCCTCATTACCTCGATTTGGGCCGATCCAGCGGACGATGAGAAGAACATCGAGTGGACCCGTGAGTTATGGGAGGCTGTGCAGCCCTTCGCGAAGGATGCGGTTTACGTCAACTACCTGGATCAGGAGGGCGAAGAACGGGTCAAGGCTGCCTACGCTGGCCAAACATACGAGCGGCTGGTCAACCTGAAGCAAAAGTACGATCCGACGAATTTGTTCCGCCACAACCAGAACATCAAACCCTAGATTTAGTCCAGCCATCTCGCATCGTGTATACTACGCCAAACAAACCTGAAGCAAAGCAGGAGGTTCGACATGACGGAGATAGGCAGGCTGATTACAGCCATGGTAACCCCGTTCGACGAACAGGGCCAGGTGGACTATCAACAAGCCAAGCGCCTGGCCAACGCCCTGCTGGACTCAGGAAGCGACGGCGTCATTGTGTCGGGAACCACCGGGGAATCCCCCACCCTCAGCACCGAGGAGAAGCTTCGGCTGTTCGCCGAAGTCAAAAGCGCTGTTGGCGACCGGGGCGCGGTGGTGGCCGGTACCGGCAACTACAACACCTCGGATACGATCGAGCTAAGTTGCCAAGCGGAAGAGGCTGGCGTCGATGGCCTGCTTTTGGTCGTGCCCTATTATAACAAGCCGCCTCAAGAAGGCCTTTACCAGCATTTCAAGACCATAGCTGAGCACGTGCGCCTGCCCTGCATTCTCTATAACGTGCCCAGCCGGACTAGCCTCAACATGACCGACCAGACGACCCTCCGGCTCAGCCAGGTGGACAACATAGTAGGCGTCAAAGAGGCCAGCAGCGATTTTAACCAGATAGCCCGGATTATCGACGGCGCTCCAACGGACTTCCGGCTATGGAGCGGCAACGACGACGAGACCTTCCCGATCATGGCGATGGGCGGTTACGGCGTGGTCAGCGTCCTCTCCCACTTGGTGGGCAGCCAGATAAAACAGATGATGGGCTTGCTGCTGGAAGGGGATGTGGAGCGGGCTGGGGCCGAGCATCGGCGGCTGCTGCCCATCTTCAAGATAATGTTCACCATCGCCAACCCGATTCCGGTCAAGTATTCCCTCAATCAGGTGGGTTTCAATGTCGGCTCTCCCCGGCTGCCTCTGGTGGATCCAGATGACCAGGTAGCCGCCGCCATCGATGAGGTAGTCTCCCGGTACGACATAGACCTTCCGGTGCCAGCCGCAGCCCGTTAGCGAATCTGGCCCCCTCCGGCCAGCTATAATACCCCGATTCACGACCTCCAGCTGAGGCGGGTCCGACTTCGGGGCATCAGGCAGGGGCGTCGGTGGCCGGGGAGGCCTCGCTCGGGGCGGGCCGGCCCTCCCTCTGGATTAGGGGATAGACGCCCCGATATTGCTCCGGGAGCAGAACGGCAATGCGGTTCATCATCATGTCCGCCACACCGTTAATCGCCTCCCGCCCGACCCGTCCTTCCAGCACCGGCGGTGTAAAGGGCGGGCCAATATTTACCCGGTAGCGGCAAAAGGGAAATATCATCCGCCACGGGGAGAAATGTTCCGTTCCACTGATTCCCACTGGCAGAATCGGCGCCTGGGACTTGATGGCCAGAAAAGCCGCTCCTCCCTTTGCGCGCTCCAGGGATTTGTCCAAGCTAATCCTACCTTCCGGGAAGATTACCAAAGCCCTATCCTGAGCCAGCAAATTTAGCGCCGCCCGCATCCCATCAACGCCGGTGCTGGTGCGATCCAGGGGAAAGACATTAACCCAGCCCATGACGGTTCTTTTGACTGGGTTGGAAAATAGCTCCACCTTGCCCAAATAGCTAAGGGAGCGCGGCAGGCTGACAAACAGCGCGGAGGGGTCGTTGTAGGAGAGGTGGTTGGATATTACGATCAGCGGACCGTAAGGTGGTACGCATTCCTGACCGGTAACCTCGAACCGCCCAAAAAATGTGAGAAAAAAGCGAATTGCCGCCCGCCCGGCTCGGTAGACCCAGCTCATATGTGGTAACTCATTTACGGTCCGACCTCGAATTTCGGTGGGTCTGATCTTGGGCTTGCTCCTGAACCTTCTGAATAATCAAGTCGGTCACCTGCTCGGCGCTTAAATCATCCGTTTGTATGAGCAGGGCGTCCTCCGCCGGAATTAGCGGGGAGTCGGCGCGCTGGGAGTCGATACGGTCCCGCTCGCGGGTTTCTTGAAGGACCTGGTCGAAATCCGGGTCCTGCTCCTGGTCCCGCAGTTCTTGCCAGCGCCGGCGAGCCCGCACTTCTGCCGAAGCGGTGATGAATAGCTTCAAGTCGGCATTGGGCAGAACGACGGTGCCGATATCCCTTCCCACCATGACCATCCGCCCTTCGGCTGCCAGGGCCCGTTGCTGTTCCACTAAGGGGCGGCGCACCTCCGGCACCTGGGCGACCTGGGAGACGTTCCGGACCACCTGCGGTTCCCAAAGCTCCGGCCCAACTCGCTCTCCGGAAACCAATACCGTGCCGCTATCCTGACCGGCCAGGCGTATGGTGCTTTCCTGAGCCAAGCGGCCCAGTCCGGCTTCATCCGCGATAGATACCTTTCTCCGAAGGGCAAGCCAGGTAATGGCCCGGTACATGACGCCGGTGTCCAAGTAGCTCAGGCCCAGCCTTCTGGCCAGCTCCCTGCCCACCGTGGTCTTCCCAGCGGCTACCGGACCGTCTATGGCGATTACCTGAGTCGATTCGCCCAATGCCCCTGCTCCCGGCCTTTTAGGGGAATTATAGCATCAGGGCCATGCCCACACTTGTTGCTGCCGGCGACGCGGCTGGTATAAATTGTCGAGATGCGTTTGCAAGATTTGGCAACCGGCCTCCGTAATAATGTTTGGACGCCTTGGGATTGGATGCTCCGGCTGAAAATGGGGCTGGCCTTCCTCACGCTGCTGCTCTTTACTCTAGCTACTATTTTCGCCCGCTTCCCCGGCGACTTAGCCATCCTCCTCTGGCTGCAAGGCCCCCAATCTCCCTGGCTGACGAAAGCCGCGGTGACGGTATCCCATTTGGGAGACACGCCAATCGCCTTGAGTTTGATGGGATTAGCTGCGTTCCTGCCGTTGGTGTGGCGGCGGCGCGATATCACGGTAATGATGCTGCTCAGCCTGGTACCCATCGGGGCCGGCAATCTGCTAAAGCTGGTTGTGGGGAGAACCAGGCCGGAATATATGTTGCTTGATGTAGCTCCCACCTCGCTTAGTTTCCCCAGCGGGCACGCTCTCTACGCCGCGATATTCGGTGGTTTGCTGGTCTGGCTGGTGGAAGAGTCGATTCAATCTCCTTTAATCCGCCGGAGCGTGCAGGCTGGTTTGGGGCTGCTGATTTTGGCTGTCGGGTGGTCGCGGGTCTATTTGGGACTGCACTGGCCCAGTGACGTTATTGGGGGCTATATGTACGGTCTGCTGGCGGTTTGGCTGCTAACCTTTCTACGGAGAAGTTTGTTTTAACCCACATTTCCCATATGGCTAAAAAGCTTTCTCAGTAATTCGTCGATGCTCCCTCAACTTTTGTCTAATTATAGGCTATTTTGCGTTTTTTCGGCTATAATAACTCCATGATATGTCACTTTGCAGTAAGATGCCGTAGGCATCATGGAGGCACCTGATGGGTGACGGCGAAAATGCCCCTCTCCGGCTCCAATTCAACCCCAAAGTCCGCCTGGAATTTCACGGCTCAACCATCACCTCC
>JAKZUA010000117.1:0-5496 GCA_047516825.1 Dehalococcoidia bacterium | reverse complement strand
CGGCTTAGGCTGGCTCCTGGCTAGTCCACTTTAGGAGCGTCGGGATTGGTTACGGTTACGGGGTCGCACAGAGCAAAAGAGCTTCCCAAGGGCGAGACTTGGGCGTAGACAAGCGGTTTGGGGCTTTTACGCTTGGCAGTACAGGGGTTGCCCAATGAAAGCGGGGACTTTGAGTGAATCAGGCCGCATCAGGCCGCATCAGGCCGCATCAGGCCGCATCAGGCCGCATTTGACGCTCTTGGAATGCGGGATTATATTTGGCGGTATCCCCGCGGGAGCTATATCCAGGAAAGGTGGTTTGATCTGGGGAATCCCGGTTTAGGCGACTCTCAAATGGGCGCCACTCTTCCCGTATACCCACGTAGAACAGGAGAACCAAGTCGCCAGGCGATGGAGGCATGGGGGCGACACCTGGGGGATGAGTCCCCAACTAGGCTCTTTTGTGCCCTATTGGCCTAATGGTCTAAAACAATCGGCCAGAAACTTCTCTGGGGGCCCAATTTTATATCTAAAAAGTGGAGCCGGCAAAGGGAGTCGAACCCTTGACCTGCGGTTTACGAAACCGCTGCTCTGCCACTGAGCTACACCGGCTTGTATATGATGGCGAGGAATCGTCGAGAGGTCCCAAGAATGTAAAACACGGTTAGGGCATGTGGAATTGCCGATAATGGGCGGGGGCGCACCGAGGTCCCAACTGCATCACGCCCGCATCAACGTGGCTGCTTACCAGCCTCAGGGAATTTGATTCTACCTTAAGGACCGGGAGCACGATGTTATCCAGACGAGTTCGCCGGGAAACCAACACATTTTAACATGCCGCACCGAGGAAGGGACCCTGAAAACCCTAAGAGGATACGGCGAGAAGCTTGGAAGGTTTCAATGGTTCCTACAGATCCAGGCTCCTCAAATGGGTAGCCCGGTTCCTGGCCGTGTTGAGTTAACCGACACGCGCGGGCATATCCTGCCAACGCTCACGAGGGGTGTAGACGCAGTGCATTCCTGAGATGAGCCCCCGCTCTTCAAACATGGCTTCTGGCAAACCAGCCTCGAGTTTTTCCTAGTCTTCATCGTTGAGCTCGTGATACTCCGTCCGCGGCTCACCACTGAAATCGGCAGGTGTTACCCCATAGATATCGCCACTCAAATCGAAGGCAATGTGGTCCCTATAAATACGGCTGGAGCCTGTGTTTGGGACGTGGGAGCGGCCTATTCTTCACCCGAGACCCAGGCCTCGGCCCGGCGCAACAAATCGTTCTGCTCGGAGTTTGAGAGCTCTGCATTTCTGACGCAGGAAAATTCGATCAGTTAAAGCCTGGACGACCGGGAGGATCGGCGATAATCGGTGTAAATCCGAATCAAAGAGAGAAATCGGGTGGGAACACGAAAAGAAAAGGATGAAAAGACTCACAGCAATCCTTGGAGTTGCAACGCTGAGGATGATCCCGCTCGCGTGCGGAAATGGACCCAAACAAACACCCGATAGTACCTCTACGAGCCCGCCAGACCAGACCGTACCTTCGGTTCGGTGCTGCCGCTGGAGGGCTCTCAATCCCAGATCGTGCCGACCACCAAGCAGGGCCTGCGACGGGACGACACCGCCGCCGAGCCCAGGTTTCTCTATGATGAGAACGCGATAAAAAAGGGATTTCACGCCGCCATCACCACCCCACTAATTTCCAAGGGCAAGGTAGTGGGGACTTTTAGCCTGCGCAGCCACCGAATAGCTGCCTTTGGGGACCGGGAGCAAGCCATCCTAGAGCGGCTGGCCAGCCAGATAGCGCCCGCTATTGAGAATTCTCAACTGTACCTGCAGCTTCAGGAACGAACGGCAGAACTGACCAGGGCAAGTAATGCAAAAACCGAATTCCTCTCCCATATGTCCCATGAACTCCGCACGCCTCTTAACTCGGCGTTGGGATTCGCCCAATTACTCAAGGAATCCAGCTTTGGTCCCTTGAGCACCAGGCAGTACCGATTCGTTCAAAACATTATAAGCAGCGGCAGGCGCCTCCTGGGATTAATCAATGACGTAATAAATATATCCAAAATTGAACAGAGGACCATACAACTGGAAGTGTCCCTGTTTGACGTGGGAGATTACCGACGAGAAACTGTGTAGCTTAGCCGGAGCCCGTTGCGAAGACCTGAGCTTCGGCCAGTACACCGCGACGGTCGACAAGCCCCAGTAACCCAAAAGTCCGTCGACCTGATGCAAAAGCTTCCCACCTACTTCAAATCAAGCAAAATGGGCCGGGCTAACAGCCGGGCCCCTTTCTGTTCCGAACACTGATGGCTGGCCTTGCTCGTTCGGCTGGTCATCCAGTTCACCCTTTCTTCCGGCTCCAAATCCCTCCTGCCTTTCTATAAACCGGGGTCAAATCCACGGCCCGGAATTTGCTCCCTTTATCGTCCCGTTTGCCCAACCCTCTTTTCCCATGTCCCCTGGGAGTAACTGCTTTTACGATATGGGTTGGCACTCTGCCGATTGTCTGCCTTCGGTGTGTATCTTGAATGTGGAGCGGTTGCTGAAGAATTAAGGGGTCAAGCCCAACCAAACCTTTTTGAACCCTTACTAGATTAGCCCAAGTCCTGAAATGGGGTTTTACCCGGGACTCAGGAACCTATCCCGGGTTAACCAAGGCATCTTAGGCTAGTCGGAGTTAGCAACCCCAAAAACCCAACCTATTTATGGAGGAAATCCGATGCTCCCTTTCCAGTTGACCCGGTTTAAGGCCCTCATCCTGATTATCCTGTTTAGCCTGCTTGCCGTGGCTTGCATCGGCGGTTACGAAAGTGACGCTGGCTCCCGTGACGCCACAAGTGAAAGGTCCAGTCGCCTGAGCAGCAGCCGAGCTTCCGCTAGTGACAGCTCCGCTCACGGCGCACCCAGCACCTCGGACGCTCACGGCGCACCCAGCACCTCGGATGCCCACGGCGCCCCCGCTGCGGACGCCCACGGCGCACCCAGCACTTCGGACGCCCACGGCGCCGCCGCGGTACATTGGGAATACGATGGAGACCTGGGCCCCAGCCACTGGGGAGACCTGGCCAACAAGTTCATAGCCTGTAAGAACGGTACCAGCCAGTCCCCCATCAATATCTCCAACGTTATCAACCCCCAGTCCGCGCAGATCGAATTCAACTACCACAGTGTCCCACTGCGCATCCTGAACAACGGACACACCATTCAAGTAAATTACGCTCCTGGCAGCTCGATAACCATCGATCACAAGGAGTACGAGCTACTTCAGTTCCACTTCCACACCCCTTCCGAGCACCAGTTGGCGGCGCACAACTTTCCCATGGAAGGCCACCTGGTTCATAAGAATAGCCATGACGAATTGGCGGTTGTTGGGGTCTTCATAGAAGGAGGCCACGCCAATCCCTTCTTCCAAACCCTGGTGGATCATCTACCCGGACATGCCGGTGAAGAACAGCTGGTGACGGGAGTGCAGGTCAACTCCATGGACCTGCTGCCCCATGAGACTACCCTGTTCAACTACTCCGGTTCCCTGACCACTCCGCCCTGCTCCGAAGGCGTGAATTGGAATGTCATGAGCACCCCAATTCAGGCTTCGGCCGAGCAGTTGCACGCCTTCTCCGCCATCATGGGTGACAACAACCGGCCGGTGCAGCAAATGCATAACAGGCTGGTCTCCGGTCAACCCAATGAGGGTGACCGCATGGCCGCGGTTTCCGGACATGGCGACACCCCTAGCCCGGTCGGCGGCCACGCCGACCCGGCTCACTGGGAGTACGAAGGCGGACCGGGACAGCGGTCTTGGGGAGCGCTTTCGGCTGATTTTACCTCTTGCGTAGATGGCTCCGCCCAATCACCGATCAACGTCTCCAATACCATACCCACGCCGCTTCAAGACATCGAGTTTCATTATCAAGCGGCGCAGGTTGACATCAAGAACAACGGACATACGGTCCAAGCCAGCTACGGGGGGGACGGCGGGTACATCAGGGTGGATGGCAGCGAGTATAGGTTGCTTCAGTTCCACTACCACTGGCCCAGCGAGCACACCGTAGCCGGTAAGCAATTTTTCATGGAGATGCACCTGGTGCATCAGAGCGCCCAGGGCAACCTGGCCGTGGTGGGAGTTTTGATGGACCGGGGCGCCTACAACTCCGGGCTAGAGCCGGTGTGGGATGTAATGCCCGCCACCGCCGGTGAGGTGCGCAACCCCGAGGCTCTGTTTAACGTGGATTCCCTGTTACCCGACGACCGTCGAACTTTTCGGTATCCCGGGTCCCTAACCACGCCGCCGTGCTCCGAGGGAGTGAAGTGGCTGTTGATGAAGACGTCGGTGGAGGTCTCTTCAACTCAAGTGCAAGTGTTCAAGGATGTAGTCGGCTATAACGCCCGATATGTCCAGCCGCTGCACGGACGGGAGGTGCTGGAGGACATTTCAATAGACTAGCATTGGCCGTTGTTGCTCCCGGTCATCCCGAATCACGATCCGGGAGAATAACCCGGGAGCAACAAGGGATGAACCTCAGCAAGGATAATTCCACAAACCAAATACACGAGGAATAAGGACATGAAGTTAAACATTAAGACCAAGCTAATTGGTGGATTTTTGATGGTGGTCGGCCTGTTGCTGGTGGTTGCCGTCGTCGGCTGGAACGGTCTCAGCACCCTGAATGCCGCTACCGACCACATCGTGCACGAGCAGCTGCCCGAGGACGAGCAGTTGCGAGACCTGCAGTTTCAGGTGGCGCTGCAAGGCGAGCTTTACTTCGAGTACGCCTTGACCCTGGATGAAGAGATTCTCGAAGAAGCCCGGTCACACACTGAGATAATCCGGGAAGAAGCGTTACTCCTAGAAGAGGAGCTGGCCGGCGAGACCGAGATGCTGGAGCAGCTCCGCCAGTTTGAGATGGAGTACGAGGAGTTTCACAACGAATTGGAACTGGTAGCCGCTGACTACGCCGCCGGTGACACGGTTGCCGGAGTGGCAGCGATTCACATCGCCGCCGCCCAAGAGGAACAGTTGGAGGCGGAGCTGGCCGAACTGGCTCATGAAGTAGAGCAGCAGATGGAAGCCTCCTTTACCGGCGCCGAGCGCTCCTACCGCAACGCGATTAACATGGTCCTTGGGGTCAGCGTTGTTGCCGTGGTGGTGGCCCTGGGCCTGGGCTGGTTCCTGTCTCGCAGCATATCCAACGGAGTGCGGCAAGTAGCCCAAGGGGCCAGTCAACTGGCCGAAGAGGTCATGCCCAAGCTGGCGTCGGTCACCCAGGCCGTTGCCGCCGGAGACCTGACCGTGAAGGCCGAATTCCAGACCCAACGAGTGGAAGTCAACTCCAAGGACGAAATCGGTGCCCTGGCAGAAGCCTTCAACAGCATGGTCAGGGCCTTTTCATTCTCCTGCCTGGTAGGAAAAGCCCATCATGTCGAAAGCTTCGCTGAGATGGGCATTGTGGCGGCGTAGGGCAGCGGCTACGTTGGAATGCCCAGCCCGGCGTACCAAGCTGATGACCAGGTTT
>JAKZUA010000116.1:0-9574 GCA_047516825.1 Dehalococcoidia bacterium | reverse complement strand
ACATCCAGTTGCCACCGTTCCAGGAGTTGCACTATGTCTGTCATCCCTTCCACCACCGCCAATCGACTTCTTTTACAGAATATCGCAACTCCTCTTCGGGTTCGCTTTATGTAGGTTTCACCTTAGCTTTGGTTTAGGAGCATTACCAAGGTAATCCTTTGTATCAACACAGGTGAACGCCTCAGTGTAGTTATCGTTCTCGAATTGCCACTCGGTGGCTTTCCAAGTGCCATATCTCTCTTTTATGAGAACCGGGATATCATCTGGAGTTTGGATGGTGAGCGGTTCCGAAGAGTTCGGTCCCTGCCTTATGCCGACTCTATCGTTATGCCCAGGACCACGCTGACCAGGACCTTCGGGAAACCAGGTTGACGATTCCTTGCCTTCACCTAAAGTAACCGAAACAATTTCCAGAGAGTTGGCCGATACGACGGGAACGCCCGAGCTACCACCTGAGGCAATCGTCAGCATTGCCATGGTTAGCAGCAAAGCCAAACTCCAGAGTATCGGCGATGCGGCGCTGCTTCGTCGGGCGTTAGGCATTCTAGGTTTTATGCTGCTGTTCCCGTAAATCATGTCACCTCTTTTGGTGATCTAAGGCGAAAACAACCGAGTTTCAGTAGAAGAACCTCGATCGAAACGCATATTTTTTCCATGCGAGGGAGGCGGAATACCAGGACCAACCTGATCACGGATCGGGCCAGCGTTAACAGCGACCCTGAATTCGCTTGTTTCTTCATCGCGTACCGACCGAAACTTCCTCGTTCTCGATGCTCCCCACCCCAATACCGGGCGGTCCATCTACAAGTAGAGGTGGTATTAATTTAGTTTCAGGAGGTAACGATTTTGGCGTGCTTGGGCCTGAAAACACCAAACAAACGGTGAACGTTGGGTTGCAATCCTTTCATCAGTCCTTCCCAGACATGGATCTGGCCGGGTTGATGCGGTGGCTGAACCTCCACCTGAAGCAGGGAAAGCCTGGTAGAGATTTGAAGCTATGGCGTAAGAGGAGGCGGGAATCACTGAATCCCAGTATTAAGGGGGTGGGGCGGTGAAATAGCCCCTGGAGCTAAAGAGAAAGTTCTGAAGAAGTACTAGGGTCTGCTAGTAAAACCGCTGAGGGGCTTTGACCTGGGTAGCCGGGGGATAGGGGGTAAGGTGATGAGTGGGGAACGAGGTGACTTGACGGATCAGCAGTGGCAACAAATAGAGCCGTTTTAGCCGTCCCACAAACTGAAGAAGCCGCGGATTGGACGTCCCGGCCTTAGACCGGTCCCAGGCTGTTACAGAAACCGAGTCCCTAACCGGAGCGCCTGACGATTATTCGCCGGCCCTTTAGTTGGGATGCCAGCCGTCGGCCGCCCCATGAGCCCCGTTAGATTCAGGGCTTGAAAAAACGCTCTGAACTTGATTTCTGGTCATACCAGGGGCGAGCAGAGGCGAGTAAAGCAATCTGATGGCGGACACATCCACCGGACCAAATTCAGAAGTGGTGGTCCACCCTTCGTAAAAGATGCTGTCCGCGTAATGCCAAGAGTCCTTGAAGAGTCCCAGACTCTGGGTAAGCTCCTCCCGGATTAAGTGAGACCGCTCCGCCTGGGTGGTCCCCTGGGAAGCGATTAGAATCCGTCCTCGGCGGATAGCCCCTTCTTCGTCGAACCAAACTCGGAAAAAGCCCAGGTTTACCGGTATGTAGCCGGGTTCTATGGCTGGAAAATCGGGCTCCGGTGAGAAATATAGGTCCACATTCGCGTTCTCCTCAGTGAGTTTTAATCCTGTACCGCCGAGGAGATCGTTCAGCTCGCTGACCACCTGCTGCAGAGTTTCCAGGTCAGCGCCGGTTGGGTCTCCATGGATCTTTATTCTGAGGTCTTGGGACCACTTATGTACCACCTGATCAACAGAACCGTACTCAGCGCCAAACCCAATCTCCGATAAGTAACCCATTCCCCTATCCTCTTGGTCGAGAAAGGAATCTTCCCCAATGGGTCGCGCGAAAACAACGCCGGACGCTATGACCAAAGCGGCGCCGACCACTAGCAATGCAGCCCCAGTGGTCGGGTATCGCAAATTGAGAGACATGTTTAGGCTCAAGCGGGACTCCAATATTCAGGGCAAGACGAAGCCACTGCTGGCTGTAAATCTAGGTGAGGATTGATCCCGGCCGGGGACTACCGCGCCGGTATGGTAAGCCTTCAGCTGCACGGCAACTGACAAGATTCGCCCAGTGTAGCGGTATTGTTAAGACTTGAGATAGACACCAGGGGTCCCAAGAGAGCCCCAATCTGGTCCCGAAATAGTGACTGTACCAGGCAGACGAAAATAAGGCCAATTACCGAGCATCGTAAGTGAGCATGGTAATCGGCCTTCGGGTTCTGGTGAGCTAGGAATAGAGGAAGGGGAAGGAGACTGCGGCTGGCGAACTTAGGGCATTGGCGTTAGCCTTTTCGTCATTTCGGCTGTGCGGGTGTTGCCACCTCGAAGTAATCTTGGTGGAGGTGCGGGGATTCGAACCCCGGACCCCCTGCATGCAAAGCAGGTGCTCTCCCGACTGAGCTACACCCCCATAGTTCTGAGGTCAACTACCAAAACTAACAGGAAATCGGTTGACGTCCCCCGCAGGGAGAGAACATGATCTAACCCTTTTCTCTTACTCCCCTAGGCGGTGGCTCGTGAGTTAAACTTCTGCCCATGCCAGCATTATACTAGACTCCATTAGCTTTGGACGATATCTTGGAGCGGCAAATCTTGGCACAAACATCTGGAAACCTACTCCAAATCTGCCAACCAATCTACCCGGCCGCTAGATTAAAAAGGGAGTTACATGACGGACGAGAAGGTTAGCCTCAACCAATTCATTATCGCGCTTTGCGAGTCCCCGAATCGTTGGATCCACCAGGCCACGGATGGATTGACCGATGAGCAGCTTTACTATCAGCCATCATCGGATACCAACTCCATCGCCTGGCTTATCTGGCACCTGTCTCGATGGCGGGACAAGATCAGTGCGGCCGTCGCCGGCGAGCCGCAGGTGTGGGCCAGCGAAGGTTGGGCGCAGCGCTTTGATATGGATCCGGACCGAACCGGACTTGGTGACACGCTGGAGCAGGTTGCCGCCTTCAACGTGGAGCGGGACTTGCTGCTGGGGTACGCCAGCGCCGCCCACAATGCTATCGTTGAACGGGTCTCTAGGATGACACCCGAGGATTTTGAAAGGGAAATCGAGTATATGCCCGGGTCCTCCCGTCCGGCGTGGCGGGCATTGATTAGCGTCATGGGAGATTCCTCGGAGCATACCGGGCAAATCAACTACTTGCGGGGTATGATCAGCGGCCAGGGCTGGCGTCCCCGGTAACCTTGAATTCCCCAGCGGGGGGACAGAAACCGGTATCGGAAAGGCGTATCCCGGATCTCTACTCGATTAACTCAGTGGCCCGCTGGGTAGCCGACCAAGGCAGCAGCCACGAAGAGTGGCGGCCATCGCCACCGGCGACGACGAGCACCAGCTTTTCAACATCTTCGACAATAGGAATCAGGTAATCGTCGTCCTGGTTTTCCCACTCGTCCGGCCACTGCCGAGCGCCCCAATGTCCCCGATCTTTGAGCGCTCCCTTGGGCATCCTGGCGTGCTCAAACAGATACTCCTTCACGTCCGCGCGACTGTACCCCGCCGCCGCTATCTCCGCCGCATGTTCCGGTCCCAGCACCACTACCGGGGAGGCCCCTCGTTGCTGGTAGTAAAAGCCGGATATTTCCATCGCCTGGACGGCGCCAACCACCGTCTCCAGGACTCCCTCCCCCGTTTCCTGAGCCCCTTCCACCAGGGTTTGGATACCCCCTCACGGCGGCTACCGTTACAGTGCTGGCCTCGGCCGGGTATCCCATCTCGACATGCAGTGGTTCCCAAGGGCATCTTTCCGCCGCCTCGGCGAAGCACATTGTGTATTTACCGGGCCAGCCGTGGGTCGACTTCTCCATGGTGGCTGCCGTAGCTCCTCCCATGTTCCGCATGGTCAGCCTCAGGGCCCGCCCAATAGTGGCGTTGGCCTGATGGCCGGAGCCGAATACCGCGGTGCCGCTGTGGATGTCCAGCCGCTGGGCTATGGGGCCACTCACCACCACGACCGGCGCGGCGCCCCCGGTCGTGGTGGTGATGGAGCCGACGTTGAACTGGGGTTGCAACACTGCCTTCACCGCCGCCAGAACCACCGGGAAATAGTCCGGGTGGCAGCCGGCCATGACTGAGTTGATCGCCACCTTTTCCACCGTGACGGAACCGTTCAGCGGCGCCATCTGTCCAAAGAAATGCCCGGCGGACCAGGAGCAGGCTTCCACCATCTCCAGCACCAGATCCTCGGTGGGAGGGATGATGGGAAGACCGTCGGTCCAGCCCTGCTCGTAGTAGTAGTCGTTAATATCCCGTACCGAGCCCTCAACCCGGACCCGACTGGCCCGGGGCGCGTCACTGCTAGCCATTGTCGGCCTTCATCTTAGAGGACAGCCCGCTGGCGATTTCCAACGCCCGGCACTGCGCTTCCGCCTGAATCTGGGACGCGTTCTTGCTGGCAATGGGATGGTCGATGACCACCACCGGATGCTCGGTCAGACCCAGAGCCTGGGCTCGCAGCTGGGCGGCGTGGGTGAAGGCCTGGGTGATTACCGTAACTGCGGGCCGCCCCCGCTTTTCAGCTTCTATTCCGTCGTGGAGACCCCACGCTGTGCAGGAGCCTCAATCAGCCACCGCGTGGACAATGGCATCGCACTCCTCAGCCAGTTGATCCATCACCTCATCTGGGGTCGGCATGCTCTGGCTGGCCTTTTTATAGCTGACTACCTTGGAAACACCGTATTCCTCCTGGAACACCCGTCCCAACTCCGCCAGAAACACGTCGGCGTTGCGCTTGTGATTATCGATCAACCCAATGGTCGTACCTCGAAGGTCGCTAAGCCGGAGAGCTAAACTCTGCTTTTGGGCTAGGTCTTCCGCAGGCGGATGAAGCAAAGTCGTGGCCTGTTCTCGGACCATCTAATGTCCTCCTGTGGGATCAGGTTTTGGCATGTTTAGTTGGAGTGTAGGCCGGAGTACGAAGCGGGTCAAGCAACTAAACTTTGAATTCATAGCTGAAGAGTAATAAAGCTCGCCAGAAAGTCGACACCTAGGCCACCAGGCAGTATCATGGGGTGCCGCTACTAGCCAAATAGGTCGCTAATGCAGCTACTATTTTAGGGTTAAGGAGACACTGATGCGTGGAGTAGCCATAGTCTCACCAGTACGCACCGCCGTGGGCAACTTCGGCGGCGCCATCCGGGATATTTCCGCCGCGGAACTGGCCTCCACGGTCATCAAGGAGACCATCCACCGCAGCGGAGTGGACCCGTCGAAAATCGATGACGTGATTCTGGGCCACGGTTATCCCAACGGGGAAAATCCGGCCATTGGGCGGCTGGCCGCACTAAAGTCCGACCTGCCAATCGAGGTCCCCGGGTATCAGCTTGATCGCCGCTGCTCCTCCGGATTGCAGGCCATTCTGAACGCCGCCATGCTGGTCCAGACCGAAAACGCCGACGTCGTGGTGGCAGGCGGTGTGGAGAGCATGAGCAACGCCGAATTTTATGTTAACGAATCCCGCTGGGGCGCCCGGTTCGGTTCAGTGACCTTCCACGACCGCCTCTCCCGGGCCAGGGAGACCATTTCGCCGGAGGAGCGGTTCGGCTACATCTCAGGCATGGTGGAGACCGCGGAGAACCTGGCCAAGCAGTATGAGATTTCCCGGGAGGAACAGGACGAATACGCTCTGCGCAGTCACCAACGGGCCGTGGCCGCCAGCGAAGATGGGCGGTTTGACCGGCAGATTGTGGGGGTGCCGGTGCCCCAGCGACGGGGCGATCCCAAAATATTTGACCGGGACGAAGGTCCCCGGGCCGATACATCTCTGGAGGTGTTGGCCCGGCTGCGTCCGATCATGGAGGGCGGCACCGTAACCGCCGGCAACGCCAGCAGCCAGAACGACGCCGCCTCGGTGTGTTTGGTGGTGGCTGAGGACAAGTTGGCGGAGTTGGGTCTCACCGCCTCGGGCTATCTCAAAGGCTGGGCAGTGACCGGCTGTCACCCGGCGTACATGGGAATAGGGCCGGTGCCGGCGGTCGGCAAGCTAATGTCCAAGATCAATATGTCTCTGGATGACATGGACTTGATTGAGCTGAACGAGGCCTTCGCCGCTCAGGTCCTGTCGGTGCTGCGAGAGTGGAAACTGAAGGACGAGGATAAGCTGAACGTCAACGGCTCCGGCGTTTCCTTGGGGCATCCCATCGCCGCCACCGGCGCCCGAATTTTGACCACCCTGCTCTACGAGATGGAGAGCCGGAACGCCCAGTTCGGTCTGGAGACCATGTGCGTCGGCGGAGGGCAGGGTGTCGCCGCTGTTTTTGAGCGCCGTTAATCGGGAATGGCTGGGTTCGATGCGAGCTAACCTTCCTGTAGCTTTACTCTAATCTTCATGGGAGCACTCATGGCCAAAAGTGAAGACATCGCGAACGTACTGGTGATTGGCGCCGGGGCTTCGGGAGGCGCCTTCACCTGGAGCCTGTCCCAGGCCGGCATCCGGGTGGTGTGCCTAGACCAAGGGGGCTGGGTTCCCCTGGACGCCTATCCCACCAGTGAGCCCGACAGTCTGCTGCACTGGCAAACCGATTTTCACCCAAACCCCAACGTCCGAGGCCTACCTGAAGATTACCCGGTCAATGAAGATGAGACGCCAATTGCGCCCCTGATGTACAACGCCGTGGGGGGCAGCACCATCCACTGGGGCTCCCACTTTCCCAGATTCCATCCCTCGGACTTTTGCGTCAAAACCCAGGACGGCGTGGCCGACGACTGGCCCATGACCTATGCCGAACTGGAGCCCTACTATGATGCCAATGACCGCCGCCACGGCGTGTCCGGCCTGCGCGGTGACCCGGCCTACCCTCCCAAGCCGGAGCGTCCCTGCCCGCCTCATCCCATAGGCCGGGGCGGTGAACTGCTGGCCAAGGGTTTTAACAAACTGGGCTGGCATTGGTGGTCGGCCGATAACGCCGTGCCCTCCACCCGATACGATGGCCGCGAGGCGGATACCGGCGCCTACCTCCGCTCCTTCTCCAGCTCGGACGTTATCTACTGGCCCCAGGCTCTGCAGCAGGGCGCCCGTCTCAAGACCTACGCCAGGGTGCGGGAGATCCTCACCGATGAATCGGGGCGGGCCACCGGAGCCCTTTACTACGATGCTCAGGGCAACTTGCAGGTCCAGCGTGCCCGGGTGGTGGTGCTGGCCAGTAATGGCATCGGCACCCCTCGGCTGCTGCTCAACTCCAAATCTCCGCTGTTCCCCGATGGCCTGGCCAATACCAGCGGCCTGGTGGGAAAGAACCTGATGCACCACCCGGCCGGCGTGGTGGTCGGCGTTTTCGATGAATGGCTGGGCACCGACGAGGGCCCTCGGGGCAGCACCATGCTCAGCCAAGAATTTTACGAAACCGACACCGAGCGGGGCTTCTTGAGGGGCTACGACATGCAGGTCACCGGCGGGACCACTGCTCCGCTGGCGGCCGCTTTGGGAGGGCTGCAGGGCACCAATGTTGCCTGGGGAGCCAACCACCACCGGGAATTCAAGGAGCGGTTCGGGCATACCATTGGGATTACCCTGATGACCGAGGACCTGCCCCAAGAGCACAACCAGGTAACTCTCGACCCCATCCTCAGCGATTCCTGCGGGATACCGGCTCCCAAAATTCGCTACACCGTCAGCGAAAACACCAGCCGCATGATGGACCACGCGGTGGCCCGGGGCCGGGAGGTACTGGAAGCCGCCGGCGCCAAGCAGGTCCTATCCACGCCGGTCCGGCGCAACGCCGGCTGGCACCTGCTGGGCACGGCCCGCATGGGGGATGACCCGCGTACTTCGGTGGTTGACCGCTGGGGACGGGCCCACGACGTTCCGAATTTACTCATCATTGACGGCAGCGTTTTCACCACCAGCGCCTGCATCAATCCCACCAGCACCATCGAGGCCTTGGCGTTACGGACCGCCGACTGGGTGAAGGGCGAGGGCAGGGCGATATTGGGCTAGCCTGAGCCTGGGGTTCGGCTAGCTTGCATTGACGAGGTCTTGGCTACCCAGTAGTATACGGGCAAAGCGGCCGGCAGACCCCGGCTGTTGGGTAAGCCGCATTCTTAAGTGAGGTGACAAAGCTACAAGATGGCAGATATATACGGAGAAGGCGACTTTCGATACACCTTCGTTGAGGACTGGACCAAATTGCCAGAGGGCTTCAAGTTGTTGGAATGCCCTGGCGTGGCGGTTGACGGCGAGGACCGGGTATTTGTGCTGACCCGGGGAGAGCATCCTATCGTGGTTTTCGACCGGGCAGGTAACTTCATCCGGTCCTTCGGCGAGGGGCTTTTCAGCAACCGGACTCACGGCCTGTACTACAGCGCTGCCGACGACGCGCTGCTGGCGGCTGATGACGGCATTCACACCATCCAGAAGTTCAGCACAGCGGGCGAAAAGATGATGGAAATCGGCGAGCGCAACCACCCGGCTCCCCGCTGGAGCGGCCAGCCCTTTAACCGGCCGACCTCAGCGGCCATCCGGCCCAGCAACGGCGACGTCTATATTTCCGACGGCTACGGCAACTCCCGCATCCACGTCTACAGCGGCAGTGGCGATTACAAGTTTTCCTGGGGAGAGCCGGGCATTGACGCCGGCCAGTTCATCCGTCCTCACAACATCGCCATCGACGACCAGGAGCGGGTGTACGTGGTGGACCGGGAGTGCCACCGGGTACAGCTCTTCGACGTTGAAGGCGGGTTCATCACCATGTGGAGCAACATCCACCGTCCCGACTCCATGATGCTGTGGCAAAACCACATCTATATCGGGGAGCTGAACGGTATGGGCGGCGTGGACGATGCCCCGGGCCTGGGGCACCGGGTATCAATATACGACCTGGAGGGGAATCGGGTCTGCATGTTCGGCGATAAAGACGAGGGAGAGGGCCCGGGGCAATTCATCGCGCCCCATGGCATCGCGGTAGACTCCCATGGCGACATCTACGTCTCCGAAGTGTCCTACACCATCCGTGGCTCCAAGATGGACCCCCCCAGGGAGTTGCGCAGCTTATCCAAATACCAGCACGTCTAAACGCAACGGGATTTCCACGGCGTATGGGGCCCGGCATGCCGGGCCCCTATTAAACTGATACCAAGGTGAAGACTACATTCAGCTATCCGTCATTGCGGCTGATGCCTTCAGCGGTTCAATAAATGGTTCTTTTGACGCTGTGGTGATGAGCAGTTTCATTCAGGTTTTATCTCAGGACCAGGCACGGATGGCCTTAAAGAATGTCATCAAGGTCGTAGAGCCCGGCGGAGACCTCTATATTTCGGGAAGGGTCCTAGTACTACTTTGTTAGCGATTGGTTGTGGTGTAGCAAGGCGATTTGGCAGAGGTTTTGGTAGATTGCAACCGTATCTACTAGATAGTGGTGAGGTGGGGTGGTGGTCATTAAAGTGGGACCCAGTCCGCCGGCAGATTTG
>JAKZUA010000115.1:0-4804 GCA_047516825.1 Dehalococcoidia bacterium | reverse complement strand
GATGTTTCTTGACGTGCTGCCATACGCCCTGCCCCCCTCTTACACACTCCAGTTTGCGTTCAGTGTAACAATTGGTCCTCCACGGGGGTTCTTCCGGTGACGGGAGCAGTTTATTCCGTCTCCCACAGGTCGCCCAGCGGGGATGAGCTGTCCGCCTGAACCTCGCGGACTTTCTCCACCCTGGAGAAGTTCCAGTCGATAATCCGCTCGTGGACCACCCGGAGCGCCTCCTCTCCCCCGAGTCTCTTCCACACGTGCCCGTCAAAGATTTCGCAGATCCTGCTGTCTCTGCCCTGGCCGGAGCTGGGGGCCGTTCATGCCGGCGTTCCATGGGCCATGAAAGGCCCGTCGCCCCGAGTTCAGACTTTACGGCAGGGTTCCACCTGCTCCCTTGACCGGCCCCGCCGCATGCGAAGAAGGGAGCTCAAGCACCCGTCCCCAGTTGAAATTGGAAGCAATGCCGAGCGGAGGCAAACGTAAGGAGAGGGAGCGAGCGGGGTAACTTGCAAAGTGTTGGGAACCATTTGCCTTCGCGGCCGTCTATCCCCGCGTGTGCGGGGGAACCACGGACACAGACGTTGAGAAGGAGGAACCGGAGCGTCTATCCCCGCGTGTGCGGGGGAACCCCTTAGCTAACGATAAACGATATTGACGTTGTCAATATATCAGCCCAGTTAATGCAAGCGAATTCTAGCATACTGAACCGGCCATTGCCCCTCCTCGCCCCAGCAAAATGGCCGGCGCTGTTTCAGGGGACGTCAACCTCCCACACCGGCCGGGGCAGTATCATGCCGTACCCGTAGGCCCGGTGGCGTCCGACGCCCCGGGCCAGCAGACTGGCGAATGAGTCTCCATCGGTGATGGTGAGGACCCCCTGCATCACCGCATCTGGACCCTCGCTGTAGGGGCCATGGAGTTTGCGAATGACACGGGTGCGCTGGAACGATCTCAGTCTGGCCTCCTCCAGCAGGGCGGCTCCGTGGGTTTGCAGTTGTCGTTCCAGCCAGTCCCGGTACACGTCCTCCCGGCTGCGCTGCATCTCCTCCGGGAGTTGCTGCTCCGCTTCCAGCAGGAATGCGTCCACTTCCTTCCCCGGGAGGTTATCGGACCGCCTGGAACGGCGGACAACGGGCCGAACCAGCGTCTCGAAACCCAGGCGTGTGCCCGGCTGCCACACCGTGGGCATCGCCTTGCCATCCAGGCTGGTGAGTATCCGCTTCTGCAGCGGGTCGGCGAACATACCGGCCGCCGCGTGCAGAGCGGCGGCATCAACGCCAGCATACCCGTACAGGTCCCCGCGGTGGTCATCCCGGTCCCGGGGCATTATCAGGCGAAAGGGTTGGGGTGCCAAATTGCCGAACGACTCATTCAGCAGGCAGTGCATGGCATAACCGGCGTCGAAGTCGTTCCCCTCGGTCAACAGACGGCGGGAGCCACCGGCCCAGTGTCGAAAATCCGGCAGGTTTATATCCGCCCGGATCATGTACAGTGGCGCGGGGGATGCCGGCCCAGCAGTCATTGCCCTCAGGCAGTCTGGCCGGTCTCAGCCAGCACGCTGCCCAGCAGGCGCACGAGCACCTGAACCCTTCTGTTCCCGTGGCTGGTCCTCGGATCTTGCTTCCTGCGGTTGCGCCAACCCACCACCCAGTCGCCATACATTGAAATCACGGCCTCGGCGAAGGCCCGGCGTTCGACCGGGTCTTCCAGTTGCCCCTCCTCCAGATTGATTCGCACCAGATCGAGGACGGCCTGCTCTGACTTTCCTTCGATCTCCAGACTCCAGCGCCCGGCCGGAGTCGCCAGGGCGTCCTGCCGCCGCTGCTCTTCGCGGCGGCTGCGCTCATCTTCGCTCAACCGCTTCTCCCACTCGGTGGTCTGTTGCTCGTCAATGACGAAGCGTCCGTATCCAATGGCCGTTTTCGCGCCGCTGCCGGTCCATTCCAGCGCCGAGCTCAGCCAGTCCCAGACTGCAATGAGGTCGCCGTCCGAAACGGAGCGGTGGCACGGGATGATGCCGAACAGGAACGGGGCCCCTGCGGCCGTGACCAGGAAGGGGATGGGTGTCGGAGACCGCCAATCCCCCGGCGGCTCGTCCAGGCTCCAACCGGCGTAGTGCGGCGTCATTACGTCGGCTTCCAGCCACACCGGCCTGATGGGCACGGCGTCCAGGAAGGCGACGCGTCCCGCGTGGCCGGCGTCTCCCAACAGGCATTTGCGGGTTCCAGGATCCGGACTCGGGCCGGCTTCCAGCTCCGCCCAGGCGCGCACCAGCCCTTTTATGGAGCTTCCTGGCAGAAAGGGCGTGCCCAATGTGGAATGCTGGGAAATGGCCGGTTTTTCTCCTGTCACCAGGCCGGGAAGCCGGGCCGGGGTCGGGTTGACTTGAGAAGTGCTAAGGGGTTAATGAGAGTTTCATCGCTGCCCGGTTGAGGGTCGGGGTATCCCAAGAAGAGTCTGGGCGCGAAAGCGGGGTGTCCGCTGGCTCCTGGATGAGGGGATGGTGGAGCAGCGTGGGAGGCAGGGGAGCATCTGGTCAGTCTTGAGGTGGAGGATTATCCCGAGTCCGAAGCGTTGTGTCATGAGCTGCAGAAGGTCCATGGGCCGGGTGGTCTTCATCGAGACTGACGTCCCCATCTTCCTGGCACTTCGGTGTACGGCAAGTGGGCCAGGCAATCGGCAGATGCTCAGGGGAATTCCCTGGGAGGGGGCGGTCCAGGTCAAGAAGTCTCTAATAGACCGGACGCTGGTATCATTGGCAAGAGCAACGGGACTCTCGCCTAATTCCACCTCGGTCCTGTCCAACTGACCGGGTCCACCTCATAGATTGCACCTTGGTTTTGCTGCGGTACGGTCCCCAATACCGGTCAAGCGGCAGTGGGTGTGGATGGGGAGAGAATCCACTTTTCCTCAAACGCACAAAGGATATACCGTGTAAACTGGACTTCGCCTTCATAATTGCTCTTCGGAGTAACATCGTTCAGATATTTGTGTTTTTTATATATACGGCCACGTTGGGAATCCATCTTCTTTCTTCCTTTTGCTTTTAGTAGAATAATATTTAAATTTTCAAGATGGTTTCTGCGGCGTTCCATTAAATCGCAGTCATTCAGGCCTAAATCATAAATGGTCCGCAAAGCTCTGGATCTCTCCTCACAGCCTAGAGATTCATTAGGAACGATACGTCCGTTTTGGTGGTATCTGAAGAAATCCTCCGCGGGTCTGGGTTGATCACCATTTGGACACACGTATCCAATTTCCGGCCGCACCGGCACGAATTCCCAACCGTCCTTTTTCGCCTTGTCTCTTAAAACACCGTTTACTAAGTCTTCCACGTGGGTTGGCCAGGTGCCGGGCCACTTGTTATCTTTTGCCAGTTGGCAATGCACACAACAATAAAACAAGTTCAAAGGGTCAAAAGTGAAATCAGCACCGAAAAGCTGTTCTTGCGTACCCGTGATAGGGTTCCTCGGACGGAAATGTTCGATTGGTCCTGGCTTAGTTTGGCCCGGGACCGTTTTTTCTTCGCAGTAGGCACATAGTTCCGCAAATTCTTCTCGCAGAGCTTCTTTGATACATCTTTTGTGCCCTGAGGCTAGGTCATCCCATTTCTTCTTGGTACCTTGGTATTCAGCCAAGATCCCCAGAATCTTCGTGCAATTGCGTTCTACCGCACGCATGACTACTCCTCCGTGTTTGCTTCATTAGATCCCAGGCTATCTGATGGATTCTCTCCCAGGAAACCATCAACCTGTTGCTTCATAATTTGTTCCAGTATGCCTCGTCGCCAGCCTATCGGACCTCCCGACATAAGTTCAATCCCGATGTCCTTCCTAAATTCCTGAACCGCCTCCAACCGCCAGTGCTCAGCACGGCCTTGTAAAGGCAACTCGACGTGGGCGGGAGCATCAGATACTCCGCCTTTTAACCAGAGGAGCACGATGATTTCTTCTGAAACAGCTTCCTTTGACTGCACGAGGCTCTCTAATCTTTCCACTTCTGAAAGCCGCCACTCTTCGGCGGATTCATCTTCATCCAGAGGTCCGCAACGTTCTAGCCACCTGAGTATTTCCACCAAGCCGGCTGTATCTTGGTCGGTCGGATCCGTTACTCCCATAAATTCATGCAATATCTCGTCCGCAGTCCAAGCGATGATGTCGCAATCGTTGGTTTCAGCACGGACAATTTTTTCCTTGTCTCTATAAAGCTTGTGAACCTGCCCTTCCTCAAGTCCTGCCACCACAAAGGGCGAATGGGTAGTTGCGAATATTTGTACCCCTGGGAAATGCCGTAGCAACGCAGGGATGACCCTGCGTTGCCACGTTGGGTGCAAATGATTTTCGATTTCGTCAACTAATAGGATGGCAGGTTCACTTTCCCAACCCTCGCGACAATCGTGGTCTACCATCATCCTAAAGGCCAAAGACCAGACCCACAAAAGAGTACCCTGAGTTCCCGAGCTCAGATATCCCAGGTACAACGGTTCGTCCGTGGGATTATCGCTCGTCCCGATGCCAATTGCGGGACGCGTTTGCGGTTGCTGGTCTTCTTCTCTCAGGTGTGCCTCTCCCGAGTCGAAGTCTTCGGGTTCATCATTCACAGGTTCAGGGGCAGCAGTAACGGTGATTTCATATGGAGCCTCGTCTTCAATTACATCCCGGCAGATGTCCTTCACACACGAGTAACCAAGTTGTAGCGCCTTTTCATATTGAGCCCTCAGTGGCTCATCGGAAGTAGACAACCTCTTCAACCAGTCGATCGCTACTTCCAAATCTCTTCCGTAAAACACCCCTTGCCTGGTATCAAA
>JAKZUA010000114.1:0-14379 GCA_047516825.1 Dehalococcoidia bacterium | reverse complement strand
GATGCCTTCCTTCTGGGAGAAGATTTCTGTAGACGGGCAGGAGATGGATGTCTACACCAGCGCCCCCAGCGGCTCCGGTCCCTTCCCAGCGGTGATCGTGAGTCAGCACGGCGGCGGCGTAGACAAGTTTATCCAAACCATGTGCGGCCGCTTGGCCGAGGCGGGCTTCGCCGGGGTGGCTCCGGACCTATTTCACCGGATTACCGAGGAACAGGTGCAAAGCAGCGGCCTGACCCGGCGGGAGCTTCTCAGCGATCCGCAGACCATCGCCGACATCGACGCCACCGTGGATTGGCTGCAAGACCATCCGGCCATTGACGGCCAGCACATCGGAATCACCGGCTTCTGCATGGGCGGCCGCGAGGCCTGGCTGGGGGCCGCGACCAACTCCAACATCAAGGCCGCGGTTCCCTACTACGGTGGCAACATCCAGGCACCCTGGGGCGATACAACCCAGACGCCCTATGATCTCACCATCGGCATCAAGTGCCCGGTGCTCTTTCATTTCGGCGAAGTCGACGTAAATCCGTCACAAGACGACATGCGAAAATATGACGCCGAATTGACCCGGCTGGGGATATCCCATCAGTTCTACACCTACCCTGGGGCGAACCATGCCTTCATGGATTTCACCACGGAGCGGTACCAAAAGGAGGCCGCCGATGCCTCCTGGCCTCGGACGTTGGAATTTTTCTCCCAGCACCTCAAGGGTTAACCGGGCTGGTTGGACCCGGTTTAGCTTCATAAATGAGGAGGTAGGTTGCCATGCCATCGTTTTGGTATAAAGTCCCGGTGGGAACCGGCGAAATGGAGCTGTTTGTCAGCACCCCCACCGGAGACCAGCGTTTTCCGGCGGTGGTGGTCTGCCAGCACGGTGGCGGGGTTGACCAGTTTATCCAGACCATCTGCGAGCGACTGGCCCAGGCCGGCTATGCAGCGATGGCCCCCAACCTGTTTCATCGAATCAGCGGAAAAATGCTGGAGGACGGCTCCCGGCCGATACAACACCTCAGCGATACTGAGATACGCGCCGACATCGATGCTACCGTCGACTATCTGCTGAAGCATTCGGCCATCAACCAAGACCGCATCGGAATAACCGGTTTTTGCATGGGGGGCCGGTTAGCGTGGCTGGGAGCGGCCACCAATCCCAATTTCAAGGCGGCGGTTCCCTACTATGGGGGCGACATTATGGTGCCTTGGGGTGGCGCCGGCCAGACTCCCTTTGAGCTGACCCAGGGTATCACTTGCCCGGTGCTTTTCCATTTTGGAGATCTGGACCTTAACCCCTCTAGATTGGACCGGCAAAAGCTGGATGACGAGCTGCTGCGTTTCGAAATTCCCCATCAGTTTTTTACCTACCCGGGAGCCGACCACGCATTTATGGATTTCACCGCCGGACGATATAACCAGCGAGCCGCCGATGAATCTTGGCCTCGCACCTTGGAGTTCTTCACCCAGCATCTTAAAGGGGCGCCAGCTAGGGAATAGCTGGGGTTTTCGGGTTCTTGGGGCTTACAGGTTCATAAGAAGCCCCTTTCCCCTGGAGATTACCATTGGCGCCCGGCGATTGGGAGGCCTGCGACCAAAATTTTCGGATATGGGAGAATGGAATGGTTAGAGTAGCGCTGGACCTGGTAGATAAGAAAGACCTGCAGCTGGTAGCCGCCACCGGTTGGCGTATGGCCCCCGGCCTGGTGCCGGGAGAACCTAACCAGGGGCTGGTGGCCGAGCTGATGGCGAGCCCGGCCAGGCTGCCGGACTACGACGATTCCGGTTGGGATAAAGATGTCGACATCCAAGCCCGCAATTCCAAGGGGTTCACCTTCGCCTGGTATCGTTTGGCCTTCACCATGCCTGAGGAGGTCAAAGGGCAGAAGGTAGCCGGCAATCGGGTTTACTTCGAGACCAACGTGGACAATTATGGCGAGGTTTACCTGGATGGCAAGATCGACCGAACCATCGGAGTGGTCACCGGCAACAACGTCAACAAGCGAGTGCTGCTGGAAGATGCGGCGGTACCGGGCCAGCAGCACTTGATCGCGGTACTGGTGGCCAACGCTCCCTTGGGCGAGCCGGTGGGAACCATATTCATGCGCTTCGCCACCCTGGCCTTCGAATAGACGCCGGCCCAGTCAAGCCCCGGTTTAACAGAGCCGGTTTTCGGGAACCGGCAACGAGAGGATAGACGTTATGTCCACCAGATCCTTCGCGGGACAGGTCAACGCACCGGAGTTTCCGCCGGAGATAGAGTGGATCAACACCGACCGACCGCTGAGCATGCAGGAGCTGCGGGGCAAAATAGTGGTTCTGGATTTTTGGACCTACTGTTGAATTAACTGCGTGCACATCTTTCCGCAGTTGCGGAAGCTGGAACAGAAATATGCCGCCGAGCTGATGGTCATTGGGTGCATTCTGCCAAGTTCCCCAACGAGAAAGACAAAAATAATCTCTACAAGGCGGTGCAGCGATACGAGCTGCGGCACCCGGTGGTCAACGACTCGGAGTTCCAGGTATGGCAGCAGTACGCCCGTCGCGCCTGGCCCACCTTGATGTTCATCGACCCCCAGGGCAAGGTCATCGGCAAGCACGAGGGTGAGCTCCCCTATGAAGCCTTCGACCAGGTGCTCGCCGATATGGTTACTCAGTTCGACCAGCATGGCTTGCTAAATCGGTCGCCGATTCCCTTCACTCGGGCCCCGGAGCCGGACCAGACCCTGTCCATCCCCGGCAAGCTCCTGGCCGACGGCCCGGGAAATCGGCTTTTCATCGCCGACACCTACAAGCATCTGGTCCGGGTCGCCGACCTGGAAACCAAGCAGGTTTCCACCCTGACAATTAGTGGACTTTAAGAATGGACTGGGTCGCCCTTACTGGCCTAGCCTTATACCCTTTCTGGTCTAATACCAAGTCTGCCTAAAGGCCGCATGAAAGCCCTGGGTTATTCCGTAGGGGCACAGCATGCCGTGCCCCTACTAGATCAGCGGCATTACCTGGAGATACGCTCTTCATTCGACTTTGGTCTTGATAAGGGGAGGGGCGGTTAAACACTTCCAAAAAAACCCTCCAGGAAATCCCCGGCGTTGTCTTCCGCCGATTGTCCCCATCTGATGAAAAGCTCTCGCTTGCGGAGATCCAACCGGCCTTGCTTGGGGTAGAATAGCCCTTCGCCCCACTCGCCGGTCAGAGAAGGATTATTCTTGCAGCGACCGCCTGGCAGCCCTATTCCGGTTTTCGCCGTACTGCAAAATCGGACGTTTCGAGCCATCTGGTACGCGGGCAGCCTCCACGAGATTTCTCGTCGGACGGAAATGCTGGTGCTCAGTCTGCTTATCTTTCAAACCACTGGATCTCCGTTCCAGCTGCTTCTGGTTTTGGTATTCAACAACCTGCCTCGCCCGGTGCTTTCCCTGTTTTTCGGCACCGTCGCCGACCGCTTCAACCGGCAACGCGTTATGGTGCTGGCCCAGTTATCCAACGTCGTGATTTCCACAATCGTCCTGATGCTGATCCTCGCCGGCCTGGTACAACCGTGGCAGCTCTACCTGGCGCTGGTGATGCAGGGCGTGACCAAGGCGCTGGAGGATCCCTCCCGCCGCACTTCCATATTGGACATTGTTGGAGAGGGCCGGGTGGTGAACGCCTTGGCCGTGGACCAGATCGGGAACACCACCGGCAAGATAGCGGGCCCCTTCCTGGCGGGTCTGCTGGTGGAGGCGCTAGGATTCCCGGAAGCCTATACCTTCGTGGTGGTGGTCCATCTGGCCGCTCTCGGGTTCCTGACCAGAGTCAGAGTTCCACCCCGTGAGGCTCCGGCGCAGCGTGAGCCCGTCTGGCGAAGCTTGGGGGTCAGCCTTCGCTACGCTTTGGGGAATCCCTTGCTGCTGGGGATGCTTTACGTCACGATTATCATGAATGCGCTGGCCTTTCCGGCCCAGCAGTTGATTCCAGCCATTGGGGAAAACAACCTGGGTGTCGGCGAAACCTTGATTGGCGTGCTGGTAGCGGCGGAGGGCCTAGGACAGTTGGTTGGCGCCGCCCTGATGGCCAGTAGCCGGAACCTGCGATACCACGGCCGGGTGTTTGTTATCGGTTCTATTCTGGTGTTGGTCATAGCCATCCTTTGGTCCCGGTCTCCCTGGTACGGCCTGACCTTTGCCCTACTGACTATTGGGGGGGTGGGACAAGCCGGCTTCGGAACCATGCAAAGCTCAATAACCATGCTTTCCGCTCCGGCAGAGCTCCGGGGCCGCATGGTAGGATTGATGAGCTTTTGCATCGGTGTGGGAACCCCGCTGGGCGGGTTGGAAATGGGCCTGCTGGCGACCAGAGTCAGTTCCCAATGGGCCATATCCATAAACGCCCTGGCCGGTTTGGCGCTGTTGCTCCCAGCACTGGTCTTGACTCCCCTGGTCCGGTCACCCACGACCGAGCAGAGAGTGCCCGCCGTAGGGGGCTGAACAGCTTGGGGTGCGACCCAGCCTCCGGTTCCTTGCCTCCGGAACCAAAGCCGGTATACTCTGTGGGATGCCCTCATTGCATTAACATTGCGCGAACATTGCGCGGGCGCCACCCTGAGGCAACAGGCTCCCGGCAGGTTAGACCAGACCTAGCGGCAAGCCTTTAATCCTTTCGAGTAGGGCCGGGGAGACCAGATAAATGCAAGGGATTTTCGATTGGGCCGGACGCATGAAACAGATGGCGGAGTTCGTCGGCCTGTCCCAAACCGACCTGGGATTGATCCAGTCCACCGTTGCGACGCTGGTGCCTCATGCCGAGGCTTTGACCGCCGCGATTTACGACCATTTCCTGCTTTTCCCGGAAACCCGGCAATTCTTTCTTCGCGAGGACGGCGAGGTGGACCAGGACCGGATCACCCGCCGGAAACACAGTCTGAAACGCTGGCTGGAGAACACTATCCAGCATCAGGTAGATGGGGATTTGCCGGTGTTTCTCCTGACCGCCGGCCTGGTACACAGTCATCCCCCTAGCAATCGAGCCCATCTGGGCTCCGTGCCCAGCCGCTTTATGGTCGGAACCATATCCTTCGCCCAGACCGCTATTGCTCAGCTGTTGTTTCAGGAGTTGGACGACCCCGAGAAGGCGATGCTGGCATCCTTGGCTTGGAGCAAGCTGCTGATGGTGCAGCTGGATATCCTACTGGCCGGCTACGTCGACGAGGTCCCGATTCAGCCAACTGAGCAACACCGAGGCTGATCCCTCCGGTACCATAGATTAAACAACTATATCAAAATGTCACCCATCGCTTTGCTCGGGGTCTAAAGTCTCTGGGCAGGTGGTCCTGACGCCATTGGCTATGGTATAACTGCAGCGCCAACACATAAGATTTTAGGATCCAGTATTTAGCTTCCTCAGTCGCGGAGTTTATCCTGAGCTACGCCGAAGGGCTCCTTCGGAATGACATGGGCCGTTTGGAGAGCGATTCTTAGTTTAAAGAGGTGCAAGCAATGACCAAAGTTCTAGTAATCCAAGGCGCGGGGATGAACATGAGAGGTAAAGCCCAGGTCGAAATCTTCGGACCCGATACTCTGGACCAAATTAACGAACAGGTTAATGGCTACGCCGAGGGTTTGGGGTTGGACGTGGAGTTTTTCCATTCGAATATCGAAGGTGAGGTAGTCAACGCCTTGTACGATGCCCATGAAAAGGGTATCGACGCCGCGCTGATCAACCCGGCAGGTTATACTACCGGCACCGGTCCTCTGCGGGCGGCCATCGCCCAGGTGGGCTTTCCGGTGATAGAGGTCCACGCCTCCAATCCCACCTCCCGGGGCACGGTCTCAAACATCCAGCCCGTATCCAAAGGCTCAGTCTACGGCTTCGGCGTATACGGCTACTACCTGGCCCTGGAGGCTGTGAAGCACATCAACGGAAGTTGACCATCGGCTGGCAGACTCCTGCTTCCAACCCATATTTAGAGGCCTGAATGTATGGCTAAGCACAGTCCGAGGAGCCAACTTCCGTCAAGGTTCAAGTCAGCTTCTACTCGCAGCGCAGACAGCGTGTCTCTGTAAAGACAGTGTCGTGGATGCCCGGATTGGTCTGAATGTAGTCCATTATAATCCGGAGCACTTTGTCCTGGCTGGCTATTTCATACTTCTCCTTGGCCGACTGGATAAAAGCCATCTGCTCCGGATTGAGTTCAATATTGAAGGTTTCCTTCACTCCTGCCATCTAACCGACTCCCTCTAGCATCTGGATTTCGCGACGCCGCCCTGCCGGCGCCACGCCGCTATGACGCATTCTGCTTAGTCTGGAACTATACAGCAAATCTCCGCCCAGCAGATCTCCGGCACGCCCTAAGCCAAAGACTGAACGTCAGCCATACTCATCGGCCTCTAACTCTGCTGCGGATCTGTGACTGTGCTGTGACCTACCCCTGTGCCTCTGCGATATTTCTGTGAGCCCCGCCTGATAAAAATAGTTCATACCTTATTCGAGGCGGCAACGCCCGAAGAAAAAACGTTAGGAGGATAGGACTATGGCTGGTTCGCTAAATAAGTTGGCGTCTCGGATTCCTGGAAGCCAGAAGGGCTTCACCCTGATTGAAATGATTGTGGTGGTCGGCATCATCGCCGTATTAGCCGCGGTCATCGTGCCCAACATCGGTAAGTTCATCGGCTCTGGTGAGACAGGAGCCAAGAACGCGAAGCTAGAGTCGGTGCGGTGCAGACCCCCATGAACGCCATGATGGCCGACAAAGCCGTGACCACCCTCGCCAATCCTAACACTGGCGGCACCGCTTCCGGGCAAAACCTTTGGAGCACATACCCGGTGGCGGATACCGGCGGTACGGTGGTCCTTTATGGCGCTACCGCAGATCTGCAATACCTCCAGAATGAAACCACTGTCTATTACTACGGTTGGGACGCCCAGGGCAGAATCACTAACAACCCCGGCTTTGAGGCCGCCAGCACCGCTTGCCCATAGCGACTTAGTAATCCCTTTGGTTGAGGTACCGTCGACCTCCTCCGATTGGGGCCTCAGCTAGTATGTTTGGCCCGGCAACACCTGTTCAGGGTTTGCCGGGCCAATGCCCATCAAGCGCGGTAGTATTTCCGGCAAGCCATCCCTTAACCAGGAGGAATTGCTGCCCATGCCTCGAATCGTAGATTCAGACCGCGTCACAACAAATAATTCCTCTGGCGCTGGCCTTCACTCCCGCCTAGGGAGGCCCACCTGGGCCAGGTTCTGGGCGGAGATACGGGACAGCCGGGGGACCTTCCTGCTGGAGACGGTAGTCGCGTCTATGGTCTTCTCCATGGTGGGAGTTGCCGTGCTCTCCAGCCTGGGCACCGTCAACATAGCGGGAGCGTTGACCGAGGAGCAATCCCAAGCGGAGAATATCGCGCGCAATCAGATGGAAGATATTTTTGACCAGGTGTATCGCGAGCCCGACCAGACCCCCTATCCCGACATCACCCTGCTGCCTGTCGGCTACTCGGTAACCACGGCCGTGACTCACGTGGACGGCAACACCGACCCGGAGGTGGAAAAGATCGCCCTCACCATCAGCCACCACGGCAAGGAAGTGTTGCTGCTGGAGACGGCCCGCTACCGCACCCATGGGTTGCGGCTGGCCTACAGCGCCAGCCCCGACCGGTCCAATCCTTCGGTGCTGGTCGACGCCGTGCTGAGCGGCACCTTGTACGTTTTTTTGGATGACCCGAATCAGCTGATCGACAATCAGGTGGAGTTCTTCATGGACGGGATTGGCCCCCTCAACACGGATATAAATATCCACTGGGATTTCGAAGACGACACCAATATAGACCCCGCAGACCCGACCAATCCCTGGGTTACCCCCCCCAATGGGCCTCACACCATCACCGCCAAGGCGTTGCTAACCAATGGTGAGACCATAAACGTAACGGCGGATTTCACCATCAATTAACCTATATCACTCTATTCTGCCGGAGGACACATTGCGGATAAGAGAAATCTTTCGACAATTACCCCGGAACTCCTGCGGGTTTGCCCTGCTCGAGGTAGCGGTCGGCCTGAGTATCCTCAGCCTGGGCGTAGGACTTATCGGCACCAGCGTTTTTCAGGTGCTTTCTATTCAACGACACTGGCAAGATGACCGGGTCGCTACCAAAGATCTGCGGCACACCGGCAGTTGGTTCGCCGGAGATGCGCTGAACGCGGAAACCGTGGTTTTCGGAAGTCCGGGCGACCCTACAGTAACCCTTTCCTGGTCGGAAATCGTGGACAACTCCGTCCCGGGCAGTCCTGTGTTCCAGTTCCATTCCTCCGTCTACAGCCTGGACGGCGACACGCTGACCCGAACGGAAACCCTACCGGACAACAGCGTAGTTACTACTATTCTTGCCGATGACGTGGACTCGGCTGCGTTCTCTCTATCCGGCCGGGTCCTGACCCTGAACATGACGGTCAATTCAGGAAACGGCGGCACTACGCCCATGATCCTAAAACCCTACTTAAGGGTGTTGCAATCATGACCAGCTTATTAAAAGGCCAGCAGGGCGTGGCGATGCTCATGGTCATCGCCTTTATGGCCCTATCAGTACCAATGATAACCGGTGCCCTTGCTCTTTCGGGCACCCTGAGCAAAGACTCCACGGTAAAAACCGAAATCCTGAAAGGCCAGTATTCGGCGCTGGGCGGCGACCAGTTTGGGGGTTACCTGGTGACAGAGGGCGCCCCTTGCGATGGCTATACCATTGACTTGAATGAGGATCCGGTAGACGTAGCCGTCTGCAATCTGCCCAGCCTGCTATCTCCTCCCCCTCCGGCGGACGACAGCCGCCGGCTGTTCTCCAGTATAACCGTAACACCGGAGATCGCTTCGCCGGCGGCCCCGGCTCCGCCCGACCCCATACCAGAGCCATTCACCTTCACGATTACCGTAACCAACCGGGACGATGAGCCGGAGGGGCTGAACAAGATCCACGCCATGCTTCCCCCCGGGTTTGAATACCTGGGACCAACGAGTGGGGTGACTTCCAATGACCCAGCCATCCAGGGTCAGAAGCTGACCTGGAACCTGGCGCCCCTGGGGATAATCCTTCAGCCGGCCGCGCCTGGGGTTCCCGCGGAATCCCAGCAGCTAACCTTCGATGCGGAGGCCATCCTGGACGAAGGGAATTACTGCACCGAGGCCTGGGCCGACCCCGGACAGATAAAGACCGGTACCGGCCTGGACGCCCGGATACAGGTAGGGTCGCCCGCGGACGATTTATGCACAGGATATGCGGTTTCATTGGACAAGACGCGGGATGTGGCCGGTGGAACGGTAATGGGTCTGAACCCAATCACGGTAGACTACACCATCACCTTCCGTAACACGGGTACTATGCCACTCACTTTAACCCAGGTGCGGGATCTGCTGCCGCCGGGTTTTGTCTATTCCCCCGGCACCACGTGGGGCCTTACTAGCGACGAACCGAGCCCCACAGTGTTCCAGGGCAGGCAGCGCCTAGACTGGGTGTTCGACCCGGGGCTAACAATCGCCTCCGGTTCCACCAAAGAGGTTAACTTCAAGGTTCAGGGGCCCTTCCTGGGTGGGCATTGGAACGACGCCTGGCTTACTTTTAACGAGTTCGCCAACACTCAGTACACCTGGCCTTCAGCAGGAATCACGGTGATAGGCACGACAGAGGTTGACACTACCACCAACGGCGTCACCATTCACTCTCTGACCTGGGAGATCGATCCGGGGTCCTTCGTGGTGTGGGAGTGGCAGATAACCAGCTAATTTCCCAAGCCTGCCTACCCTGCTGTCCTCGCTTGGTCGGAAAATAACTTAGCACCCCTGCGGTCAGATTCTTCGACTGTCAGGGGTGCTAAATTTTGCTATGCGTTAAAAGGGGGCTGAACACCATCCTCGCGGCTCACCCTCCTGAGGCCTTTACTGTTCAACCCTCGTGGGCTACTGACTCTATGGCATTGAAGGTGACCCGGAGCATGGGCGAGTCGGTCTCGTTCTTCCACTGATGAAGCGAGTTGGGCGGGACCAGAACCGCATCCCCTTCAGTAACGGCGTAATCCTGGCCGTCGCACCGAAGAGTGCCGCTCCCTTCCAGCACGTATATCACGTGATCCCAGGCATGGGTATGTCCTCCAGCTTCCGCGTGGCTGACGGCGCCGGGCATCATGGGTCCGTTATAGAGCATCACGTAGTTGGGCACGCCGTCCTTGGTGTTAAGGATGCGACTGCCGGTGTCGGCGTTCAGGTCCCGGTGGTTCCGGATAACCGGCGGTTGGCCGGTTCCGGTTCCGCCCTCGTTGCGGGCCCCTCCGCTTCTGGCAGCCTCCATGGGATTTATCTCTATTCTTAGAATGTCGCCCTGTCCCCCGTCATTAAGGGTGTAGTGGTCCACGTTGCCGGGAATGAACATGGCATCCCCTTCCTTGACCGGGTATTCCTTGCCGTCGCAATTCAGGGTTCCGGAGCCCTTGATGATATAGACTTCATGCTCCCAGGGGTGCATGTGATGGGAACTGGTCTTGCCAGGCTCGATTCTGGAATAGGAGAGGGTACAGGTGGTGGGATTATCGTCTAATGCCACCAACCTGGCGCCCCCTTCGGCCAGATTAGCGCTTCGGTAGTTGCGGATGTTTGGTTCCATGGCTTCACCTCTCGGGCCAGGATGAACGTTCCTACAAACTGTCGGTTAATCCGTTTTCACCTGACCAAGTAAAAATTGGGCAACTCCTATCCCTAGGGGAACCCCCAATACGGGAAAGGGCACCCCAATTATAGTGTCCGGATGGCCGTTCATCAACACGCGGTCGACGACGAAGATATGGAGGCAACTAGCGCTCTGTAACTTGCGGACCAAATGAAGCCCGGCAGTTGGGGAAAAGCCCTTAAACATGGGGCATGGATGCCCAGTATGCTCCGCTCTCGCTCTGCCGAAACTGAAAATTAGGGCGGCGGCTACTCCCCGCCAGGCGGCCGGTAGGAGGAGGTCGATCTGTAGAATTCCAGGAATAGGGCGGCGAAAACCCCCAGTATGAGCCCCAGCGCTCCCGCCAGCATAATGTTTCGAGTCCTCTCAGGTGACACCGGCGACGTAGGCAGCGCCGGTTCTCTAATGGCCGAAAGGCTGGAGATAGTTGCCAGCTGAGGCTCTATTTCTTGCAGGCGGTCCAACTCCTCGATAGCTGGGTCATAGGTTTTTCTAAATCTCGCCACCTGACGGTCCAATCTATCTCGGTTAGCGTTAGCCTCAGCCAACTCCTTCCCCAGTTCCCGGAGTTCTTCTCGCAGGCTGGAAATCTGAGCTTCCAACGTCTCTGCCTCTTTTCGGCTGGTTGCCAACCTAAGCCGGGTTTCCGCTCGGTCTTCAGCCAGCCGCAGGTAGACCGGATTTAGGATCATCTCCTCACCCGCGGTTGCTCTCCCGTCGGAATCAACAGTTCCACCACCACCGTTGCGGAAACCCGTGAGCAGCCGTGGCTCCACTTGAAGGGCATCTTCCAGAGAAGCGAGCCTGGCCTCGTCGATGGAGATGGTCAACCAGTTTAGCTCGCGAAGCCGGTTTTCGCCATCGACCAAATCTTCTTCTAAGCCGGTAAGGCGGAGCAAGGTCAGGCGCCGGGTGAGGTCAAGAGAGGCGAGGTAGGTAGACGATATCTCGGCCCGTTCTTTTTACAGCGCGAATCCTGTAGCTGGGTTACCCTTCATCTCGGCGGAGCCGCCTCCCCCGAGGGTTTCTGACGGACCCTTTGAATCCTCTTCTTGAAGGCCCTGGGTCTCCTCGCCGTCGGAAGAGCTAACCGGATCTGACCCGTTAAACCTGATTAGGCTGTCCTCCACAAGGGCCAGTTCAGGTAGGAGAAGGTCTATTCGCTCGGTCGCTTCATCCTTGAGGTCGGTGAACTGCCGCTGGATTACAGCCTGAACCTGCTCCTCATAGGCCTCAATCCACTGGGTGGCCAGCTGGAACGCTTCCTCGCCGCTTTCTCCGGAGGCGGTTATTGAGATAAAACATTCATCCCCATCCGTGGAAACTTGGAACGTTTCCTCGCCCGCTTTTCCGGAGACGGTTATCGAGATATAGCCCTCCTCATCCGTGGAAGCTTGGAGTCGGTTGCGAACTAACGTCGGGACCGGGGCCAGATCCAGCTTCTGCCGCATCCTCTCTATTACCGCCCTGCTGGTGGCCAACTCCTGGTAACCTCGTAACGATAATCCCAATCCGCCTTCGCCGTTGGCTGAAGGAAGCACAGCGCCGGCCGTGGACTCAAACCTGGCAGTCTGCACCAGGTAGCTAAACACCGCCGCCACTCCTACCGCTGCCACCACTATGCCAACGATCAAGAATTTGTAGCGAAAGCGCATCGACCCATTTACGTAGGTCTACGCTGTCATCCCACTCAGGACGGGGCTGGGGTGTTGTCACTGGAACAAGCGCTCCTTCCTAATTTCCGGACCATCCCGGGCTATCCAATAATGCTGGGGATTATATCAACCCGGCCTCCCCAGGTGATTTAGCCCCATGATTCTAGCAGATGTAGGGACTGGGGATAAATGTGGGCGATAGTCCAAAATTCCTCCCTTTGCCGATCCAACGGACCGATACCTCACGTTAGAGATTCCCCTCGGGACTTGCCCACCGGAATGGAATCCCCTGATCTATTACCACTGGGAGGAGTTATTCCAGGCTACTTTGGGGAAATCCCCCGGCAAGCCAGGGGATACCACCATGTCTAAACCCTGGGCTAGATGGTACAAAGGTATCGAAATTACCCGGGCACCCAGAGGGAGCACCGGTCCTCCCCAAGGAGAACAAGGTAATGGACGAAGAAACCCTGGACATAAGAGAATACGCCAACACACTGCTGGCCAGGTGGTGGATTCTGGCGCTGGGACCATTGGTAGCGGTGCTGGTCGCCCTCGGCATTTTCCTAGCCACTCCTGTCCCCGTCGCGGAAGATCCTGAATACCAAGCCCTGGAATACCAGGCCACCACTAATGTATTGATGGGAGGGAGCGTAAGCTTGTCCCTATACCCGGACCTGGTTAAATCCAGTCCGGTGCTGGAGGAAGCCATCAGCGGTTTGGCTCTCTCCATGTCGGTAGCGGAGCGTCGAAGCAAACTATCAGTTTCAGATGTAGATAGTCAGATGGTGAGAATCCAGGCTACCGATTCAGATCCGACCAAGGCGGCGAGATTAGCCGACGGCGTGGCCCAGAGCTATATCGGCTACCTGGACAACCTGGGAGAACCTCGGCTGGCCGCCGCCCGAGAGGAGCTCGCCCAGAGCCTGGCGGCGCTGGAAACAGGAGGTTCCGCCGAGGCTGTTGGAAATGCCGTAGCGGTGCTAACCTCAAGGGCGACACCGGCCATCGTTCTAGCTCCAGCGGAAGTACTGCAAGAACCAAGCATCTTCACGGGACCTCCCAGCCACCTGGCTCGAAACACGACTCTGGCCGCCGTCCTGGGCTTCATTTTGGCTGTATTAGTTATATTCCTGTTGGAGTACATCGAAAGCCCGGTCCGCTCCCCGGCGCAGATTGAGCGCCGATTTGGGTTGAGCAATTTGGGGTCGGTTCCCAGATGGCGCAAGAGTCGGGGCCCATCTAGCTCACTCTTGGTCCGGCTAAATTCCGAAACCGGACTGTCTGAATCGGTCAGCCAGGTGGCGGCAGGCCTGGATTTCACCGCCACCGCCTGCCAGACCAAGACGGTGGCGGTCACCAGCCCCGGGAGAGGCGATGGTCGTAGCAGTTTGGTGGCCTGCTTGGGAGTAGCGCTCAGCGAACAATGGCGTCAAGTAATCCTGGTCGACACGGATTTCCGACATCCCTCCCTGCACAGCCAATTTGATTTGGACAACTCCCTGGGCTTGAGCAACCTTTTGTCAAATCCGGACCTGGACCTGGCGGACGTAGTCCAGAGCACGAACTATCCCAGGCTCCAGGTGATTACCAGCGGCACCATCCCGGCCAACCCGACAAACCTCGTCAGATGCCCGAGAATGAGTTGGTTCCTGGAGAGAGTTAAGGAATCGGCCGATCTGGTGCTAATCGATACCTCCGTCCCTCGATAATGCTGATGGCACGCTGATGGCTTCTCAGGTAGATGCGGTAGTGATGGCGGTAAACGCGACCCAGACCAGGCAGGGCTCGATGGACGCAACGCTGGAAAACCTGCGGCGAGCAAACCGGAACATTTTGGGATTCATTTGGAATCAAAGGATAACTGGGCCGTTTAGCCAAAATTCCCCTAGTCAAAGATATCTTACCCCTCTTTATCCAGATGGCATTCAGCCAAAATGCTCATATTTTTATGGGAGACAAGGGGAACCAGACTTGACCATGTGGGATATGCAAAGCCGGTCTAGGCGGGCCTACGTCATTGGTGCCACAAATCATCATCCGTCTAA
>JAKZUA010000113.1:0-6100 GCA_047516825.1 Dehalococcoidia bacterium | reverse complement strand
TCCGCCTACCTGAAGGTGGCCCGTCCGCCCTACTCCTTCCTGCTGGAAAGCGTGGCCGGCGGAGAGCGTATCGGCCGGTACAGTTTCATTGGCACCGAGCCCTATCGGGTCTTGAAAACCGGACCGGGCGAGGAATTCGGGGAGGTCGACCCTCTGACAATGGTCCAGGCGGAGATGGACCAGTACCGGTTAATTCCTGTTCCCGAATTGCCCCGCTTCCACGGAGGCGGGGTCGGTTACCTGGCCTACGACACCATTCATTACTTCGAGCCCCGGGTGCCGTCAGTGCCGGTGGACCCCCTGGGATTGCCCGAGTCGGTGTTTATGTTCGCCGACACTCTGTTGGTCTTCGACCATCTGCGTCACGACATAAAGATTGTCAGCCACTTGCGCTTGGATGGCGACGTGAAGAGGGCTTACCGGGAGGCGACGTCCAAAATCGACGAGTTGGCTCGGCGCCTTTCCCAGCCGCTGGAGCTGCCGCCGGACCTGCTGAGGGAGTCCGCCCTCTCTGGAAAATCGGCGGAGGTTAAGTCTAATTTTAGCCGGCCCCAGTATCACCGAGCAGTGGAAAGGTGCGTGGAGTATATCTATGCCGGGGATGTGATTCAGGTAGTCAACTCGCAGCGGTACTCGCGGCAGACCGGGGTTCACCCCTTCCAGATATATCGCTCCCTGCGGGGCGTAAACCCCTCCCCCTACATGTACTATTTGAATCTGGACGATTTTCAGATAGTGGGCGCGGCCATCGAAACCGTGGCCCAGGTCGAAGACGGCATCGTGGCCACCCATCCTATAGCAGGGACCCGTCCTCGCGGCAAGACACCCGAAGAGGAGGCGGCCCTGGCCGAAGAGTTGCAGACTAGCGAAAAGCAGCGGGCGGAGCACATCATGCTGGTGGACCTGGGCCGTAACGACATCGGCCGGGTCAGCGTGCCGGGCAGCGTGTCGGTGACCCAGCTGATGCAAGTGGAACGCTTCTCCCACGTAATGCATCTGGTATCCCACGTCCAGGGCAAGCTGAAGCCGGAGCTCACTGTGTACGACGCGCTGCGATCCTGCTTTCCGGCGGGCACGGTGTCCGGAGCGCCGAAAATTCGAGCCATGGAGATTATCGCGGAAATTGAGGGGGAAAAGCGCGGCCCCTACGGCGGCGCGGTCGGCTATTTCAGCTATAGCGGCAATATGGACACCGCCCTGGTGCTGCGCACCGGCATCTACAAGGATGGAGTCATGTATATCCAGGCTGGAGGCGGCGTGGTGGCCGACAGTGGGGCGGAGGACGAATACCTGGAAACCCGGCACAAGGCGGGAGCGCTCCTTCGCGCCATCGATCTGGCCGAGGGACGGGAGTAAAGATTGCCTCGTTAACACGGTTGAGGTGATAGGAGAACAGTTCTAATGCTGAAAGCATTTTTCCACAGCGGCTTTATTGTTCGGGACGTGGACCAGGCCGTGGAGTTTTACACCAACGTACTGGGGCTGAAAGTGGCCATGCGCACGGAACGCCAGGGGGAGTTTATCGATCAGGTATTGGGTTTTTCCGGCGCGCACATCAAGGGCGCATTTTTGGACCTGGGAGAGGGGCACCAACTGGAGCTGATCCAGTACCTTTCCCCTGCCAGCGGACCGGGAGGTGTCAACCGCAACGACTTGGGGGCGGCTCACGTCGCCTTTTATGTGGATGACATCGACCGGTTCTACGCCGAGAAATCCCGGCAGGGTTTGCGCCCCATCAATCCGCCGGCGGAACATCGGGACGAGCAGGGAAAACTGATCCGCAAGGTCCTGTATGCGCAAGACCCGGACGGCAACTGGCTGGAATTTGTGGAGCTGCTCTGATGCTGCTGCTGATCGACAACTACGACAGCTTTACTTACAATCTCTACCAGTACCTCGCCGAGTTGGGGGCGGAGGTGGTAACGGTGCGGAATGATAAGATAACCCTGGAAGAGGTGGCGGACATGTCCCCGGAAGGTATCGTCATTTCGCCGGGCCCTGGCACCCCTCGCGAGTCGGGCATATCCAACGATGTCATCCGGCACTTCGGACCCCAGCTGCCGGTGCTGGGGGTTTGCCTGGGCCACCAATGCATCGGTGATGTTTACGGCGCCAGGGTGGACCGGGCCCAGGAGATAAGGCACGGCAAGACTTCCCTGGTCAACCACCACGGGGTCGGCGTCCTGGCGGGGCTGCCCAATCCCTTCGAGGCCATTCGCTACCACTCGCTGGTGGTGTATCCGGAAACAGTCCCCGATTGCCTGGAAGTGACCGCCTGGACCGATGATGGCCTGATCATGGGATTGCGTCACAAGGAATACCCGGTGGAGGGGGTGCAGTTCCACCCGGAGTCAATTCTCACTCCGGTGGGCCACGACCTGCTCCGAAACTTTTTGGACCAGGTGGGAAGCGCTGGTGGCTAGCTACCCATAGTCGCCGCTGTTTTGGTAAATCCCCCGTTTAAAGGGGGATTTGGATCTTGCAAGTATAGAACTATCGCCAAAGAACAGTAATTACGACAAGAGAAACCGAAGGTGGCAACCCCAACAGAGTAGGATGAGGCATGACAGAATTGAGCGATTATTCCTTGATAGGAGCGGTGGTGGGTGGTTGTAACTGCGACTGGGGCTGTCCCTGCAACTTTGAGGTGCCGCCCAGTCACGGTTTTTGCGATGGCGAGTACGTTTGGTGCATAGAGGAAGGACATCTGGGCAATGTATCCCTGGATGGGCTCAACTTCGGCATGTTTTTCCATGCGCCGGCCGCCATACATTTGGGCAACCTAACCGCCTTTACTGTCATCGACGAGCGGGCGACGTCCCAGCAAAGGGAGGCTTTGCAGGCCCTGATTGCCGGAGTTCCCCCTATGAACGTCTTTCTAGGTTTGACCAGCACCGACTTGGGAATCACATTCGCTCCCTTCCAGGTGGAGCTGGACGGCATCCGCAGCAAAATCACCATCCCGGGAATATTCGATCTGGAGCTCACGCCGATGATCAATCCGGTTACCGGCGAGGTGGAATTGGCGACCCTGAACAAACCCACCGGATTCACTTCTCAAAGCGCAGAGTTATGCGCAACCACTCTGGAACGGCTGACCACCGAGGGCCTCTCCTTCGACAATAGCGGCAATTACGGGGAGTACGCTCCTTTTGAAGACTCCGGGCCCTAGTACCAGACGGCAGCCCGGCTGGTGCTGGGTAACCGAAAACCCCGCAAACCGGTACAAATTGCAGGTGTAGAACGGCGATTGCATCTGACAACGCCTAGAAACTCGGACGGAAACCCCGATTCTCCCCAAGTCGTCGTTTTCTTAGCGACGATTGTCGATGTAACTGTGGGTTCTTGAACCGTATGACAGACACTATCATGCCAAATAAGGCTATAATACGTCTGTCTGGCGTAGCGCGAAACCCGGCCAATGGCTTTCCGGCCAGACTTCTAGGAGAACATAAAGGGAGAAAATCAAATGCCCAACATGGCTGAACAACTAAGCTCCTACGCCACGTCGCTGCACTACCGGGATCTGCCCGCCGACGTGGTCCACCTGACCAAACGCATGATCATCGACACCTTGGGGTGCGCCCTGGGAGGCTATTCCAGCGAGCCCAGCAAGATTGCCCGAGACCTGGCTGCTACCGTAACCAGCACCCAGCCGTCCAGCATCATTGGCAGCGGTCTGAGCAGCAGTCCCGACCTGGCAACCTTCGCCAACGGGGTGATGATTCGCTACCTGGACTACAACGACGGGTACACCAGCAAGGAATCGGGGCATCCCAGCGACAGCATCGCCGCGGTCTTGTCCGCCACGGAGCTGGCCAACACCGGAGGGCGGCGCGCCATCACCGCGACGGTCGTCGCCTATGAGGCCTTCTGCCGCATCGGCGATGCCGCGACGCTGAAGTACATTGGCTTCGACCATGTGACCAACGGCTGCATCGCTAGCACCTTGGGCGCGGCCCGGTCGCTTGGGCTTTCGCCGGAGCAGACTTTTGAGGCGGTGAACCTGGGCGTCGCTCCCAACATCGCCCTGGGGCAAACGCGACTGGGCAACCTGTCCCATTGGAAAGGCTGTGCCTACGCCAACGCCAGCCGCAATGCGGTCTTTGCCACCATGTTGGCCCAACGCGGGCTGACCGGGCCATCGCCCATATTCGAGGGAGATAGCGGTTTCTTCAAGGCGGTGTCCCACGGCGCCTTCGAGCTGGAACCCTTTGGCGGCAAGGGGCAGCCCTTCAAGATTGCCGAGTGCAGTATCAAGCGCTTCCCCCTGGGGCAATACTCGCAAACGGTGGTGCAGGCGGCCCTGGAGGTGCGGGAGCAGTTGCCCGATGTCAACGACATCGCTCAGGTAAACATCAAAACCATGCAGAAGGCTATCGACATCATGGCAGGCGACCCGGAGAAGTGGCGTCCCGAAACCCGCGAAACCGCGGACCATAGCATGCCCTACACTACAGCGGTGGCCCTGACCTATGGCACGGTGCACCAGGGGCACTTCGACGACCAGTATATCAAGGACCCGAAATTGTTGGACCTGACCAGCCGGGTGAAGGTGGAGGGCTCGGCCGAGGCCGACCGCCGCGCGCCGGAGGCCATGCTCTGCGACGTGGAAGTGGTGACCAACTCCGGCCAAAAATTCTCCGCCGAGGTGCCCTACCACAAGGGCCACTACCTGAACCCCATGACCGACGCCGAAGTGGAGACCAAGTTCCGCTCGCTGGTCAAGGACCTGCTCACCCCCCAGCAGACCGACCAGTTATTGGACCGGCTTTGGCGCCTGGAAGAGGTGGAGGACATCCGAGAAGTCTTGCGGCTGACACGGATTTAGCAGAACGCTACGGAGGTTCTGGGTTATTCCCCTAGGGCCTTCAATAGCTCATCCAGTTGGTCGTCCACTTCTAGGGCCACCCGTTTAGCCTTGGTATATAGTTCCCTTAAACTGGCTCCAATTTCCGTATCGTATTTTTTGGAGGGTGTCATATCTCTCGATTTCTCTGCCTTGCTTGTCCAAGATTCGGAACTGGACCTGCTGATTCCCAAGAGCATCGTCACGAGCGGACACCAAGGTCGACGTGCTGCCAACCACGGCAGTGAAGGTTTTTTCATCTACGGACGTCTTCCAAGAAACTTTGCCCTCATTACTGCGTTCGAGCAATTTGCTTATAATGTCAGCAATTTCAGCCATGTTATCCGCCAGCCTCGCTACCTGGGAAATAAGTAGAGCTTGCGATCTGTTCTAACATTGCCTGGAGGACATTCAATACCTCGTAAGAGTTACCTTGCTATAGCCCGCTGAAGATCCGCTATGCTTAGCACCCTGATTACGGCGGCTCGGGCTTCCCGGCTGGCCGTCCTTGCTTGCGTCGCTCGGCGAATAGCTATGATAAAACCGATAATGGTGATGACAAGGCTGAGGACTCCGACAAAGCTTCCCCAGTTTTCTAGAAAATAGTTCATCAACCACTACTATCTTACACTACCACGCCTACCTTAAGGATTTCCGGCAGGCCCACCAAATTTACCGGGCGACGGGCTCCGGGTAGGAGCCGGAATGGTCCTCGAAGGCCCCCTCCAGCGGGTAAATCTGCTGGTAGAGACCCCGGGCCCGCTGGGTAATGTACTTGTTGGCCTCGTCCCGTATCCAGCTGGGGCGCGCCCGCTGCGCCTTGTATTGGTCGCTCTCCAGGGGGCTGGCGTCCTCCAACTCCCAGATGCACAGGTACTTGAGCACCCCGTTGCCCTCCTCCAGCTTGAACCGGCGGGCGCTGACGTAGCCAGGTATCTCCATTCGCTCCGGAAGATGCTCCTCGTTGTACCACCGGTCAAACTCCGCTTCGTGTCCCGGTTCCACGTCCATCATTACTACCAATATGGTATTGCCGATGTGCTGGTGGGCATGCTCGCTTTTCTGCTGCGTCATATCTTCTCCTGATTTCTTCCGTATGGTGTCCATTAACCGGGATTCCCCAGATCAAACCAACTTTCCTGGATATAGCTCCCGCGGGGATACCGCCAAATATAATCCCGCATTCCAAGGGCGTCAAATGCGGCCTGATGCGGCCTGATGCGGCCTGATTCACTCAAATTCCCCGCTTTC
>JAKZUA010000112.1:0-3390 GCA_047516825.1 Dehalococcoidia bacterium | reverse complement strand
AGTCATGCGCTGGCGGGCGAAGCCATGGCGGCGCGGCTTTCTGGGCTCCTTTTTCTCCGGCGCTTGCCGGCTGGAGTGCGGCTGATTACCCAGCATCCCCGACGACCCGCGCCGGTTGGGACCGGATTCCAGAACCCCAATCCGCCTTTGCAAATCGGCAATGACTGCCCGCTGGCCGGCAATTATCTACAGCAGAGTTTCGCGACTCGCCGCGTTCAGGTCTAGTTCAGTGTCCACCTCCCTGGTATGCCACAACTCCCCCGGCCATGCCAGCGTTTTTCCAACGGCTTTAAGCCAATTCACCTCATCAAGTCTGAACAGTTACCAATCGACGCTTCCCATACCCTCCCCTCCAGCCCTATGCTACAATTGGATTCTTCCGCCAGCCGGCCCCGCCGGTAGTTTAATCGGCAGTCAAACCCGTCTCTGGCCAGTGCCGGTTCGCCTCGTTAAGTTAGGGCCAACAGGGAGTAAGATCGTGAGCTCATCGTCTTCATCCTCCTACCGGAAGCGGGTATACACCAAGTTCGGCGACAAGGGTGAAACCAGCCTGCTCTACGGCGGGCGGGTGTCGAAGAACAGTCCCCACACCGAAGCCTACGGCATTACCGACGAAGCCGTTTCATCCCTGGGACTGGCTCGCTCCTTGAGCGAGGATCAGCGGGTCAAGGACATAGCTCGAGATTTGCAGCGGGACCTGTTCACCATCGCCGCCGAGCTGGCCACCGAGCCCGACAAGTACGAGCTGTTTCAGCAACATTTCACTCCGGTAACCGAGTCGATGGTAGTAGACCTGGAAAACACCATCGACTCCCTGGAAGAAGAGTTTCAAATGCCGACGGTGTTTGTGCTCCCTGGCGGAACTCCCGCATCCTCGGCGCTGGATATGTCCCGAACATCGATTCGCACCGCGGAGAGGCGGGTGGTCGCGCTGTCCGAGATCGGGGGCCTGACCAATCCCTTGATCATCAATTACCTGAACCGCCTGGGCGACCTGCTCTTCGTATTGGCCCGATACCACGATCGGGAGTTGCCGATAGAGCGGGCCACCGGCGATCGCAGCTAATTTATAACGGGCTGATTTCGCCCCTGGGACGCCGATGCCAAACTCCGGCGCCCATGTATTCTGCACTGGCTTTCCCTCTAGGAGCCTGACAAAGCGCTGTGCCTAAATCCCCAAAAATTGTTGTAATAGACTATCAGTCGGGCAACCTGCGCAGCGTGGCCAAGGCTTTGGAAACAGTCGGCGCGGCAGCCACCGTCACCGGGGACCCGGCCCTGGTGGACCACGCCGACGCATTAATCTTGCCCGGGGTTGGCTCCGGCCCGGCCGCCATGGAGAGCCTGCGACAACGCGGGTTGGTGGAGCCCCTGAGACGCTTCGCCGGCTCGGGCCGGCCCTTCTTGGGGATTTGTCTCGGGCTGCAACTGCTGCTGGACCGTACCGACGAGGGGGACGCTCCCTGCTTGGGCCTGGTGCCGGGCCGGGTGAAGAAGTTGCCGGCAGGACTGAAAGTGCCCCACATGGGTTGGAACAACGTAAAGTTTAGCCAGGAACATCGCCTGTTTAGGGGCATTCCCCAAGACAGCCATTTTTACTTCGTGCACAGCTACTATGCCCTCCCCGAGGATAACGCGGCTGTGGCCGGCATCACCGATTATGGGCTCCCCTTCTGCAGCGTTTACGCCAGGGACAATCTGGTGGCCGCCCAGTTCCACCCGGAAAAGAGCGGCACCATTGGTCTGAAGATTTACCGCAATTTTGTAGCTTTGGCCGCCGAGAGTGCCGGTCTCCAAGCAGCCGGGAATTCCTGAATCTTGTTCGGCGTAACCAACCCGACTGCCTGATTCGTCTGGCTCCTGAGAGTTGCCCAAGAGAGTTGTTCATGGAAGTAATTCCTGCCATTGATCTGCGAGGGGGCCGCTGCGTCCGGCTCTACCAGGGCGATTTCGGCCAGGAAACCATCTACTCGGAAGACCCCCTCGCCGTCGCCCGCCAATGGCAAGAGCAGGGAGCATCCCGGCTGCATCTGGTCGACCTAGACGGCGCGACCCAGGGTGATCCCGTCAATCTGGATATCATCGGGGCCATCGTCGCCCAGAGTGAAATCCCGGTCCAGGTGGGCGGCGGCGTTCGTAGCTCCTCCACAGCCGAAAAGCTGCTGTCTCTTGGAGTCCAGCGGGTGGTTATCGGCACGGCAGCCGTGCGAAACCCCGACCTGGTGCGACACTTGTGCCAGGACGGCGGCTCCCCCAGGGTGGTGGTGGCGGTGGACGCCAGGGATGGCCTGGTAGTGGTGCAAGGCTGGCTGGAGAAGACCTCAGTCACCGCAGTAGAACTGGGGAAGCGCATGGCGGAACTGGGCGTAGAAAGGCTCCTTTACACCGACATTTCTCGGGACGGGACCCTCTCCGAGCCCAACTTTAGCGCCAACGCCGAGCTGGTGGAGAGCACGGGCCTGGCGATATTGGCATCGGGAGGAGTCGCCTCGCTGGACCACATCACCGAGCTAGCCAAGATTGGGGCGGAAGGGGTTATAGTGGGGCGGGCTCTTTACACCGGCGACCTGGAGTTACCTGCGGCCATCGCCGCCGGTATAGCCGTCAGTTGAAGTTGCCACCGGACTAGTTTTCGTCCGGAAATTGCTCCGGGGCTGGCTGATTTCCCAACCGTGTGGAGACGGCTGGAACCACCGCCTCGCCTCCCTTCTCTCTCAAGTAGCGCCATCGCCCGGCCAACAGTTCCTCCGACTGCTCCAGCCAGTCTGCGCTCAACACTTCCATCAGAATAAAGTCGTGGCCCATCCGGCGGACATTCTTGACGGGTTTGAAGCCGCACCTGGAGAAACAGCCCCGGGCTCGGTGGTTCCATTCCAGGGTGTGGAGGTAGACCCGATTCAGGCTCCTTGCGGTAAACATGTGGTCCAACAGGGTAACCACCGCGTCGTAGCCATAGGAACCGCTCCAGTAATCCCGATCGCCAATGACGATGCCCAGCTCGGCTGCCTTGTTCACGGCGTCCAGGTCGTAGTACATGCAGTTGCCGATAAACTTGGAGCCGGCCACCTCGATGCCGTAGTGATGAGATCCAGGAGTGGGATAGCGAAGCTGGTCTTCGAACATCTTCAGGTAGCGGTCATAGTTCATAGTTAGGGGATAAGCCGCGTCCAGCTTGGCCAGCTCCGGGTCGGAACGCCAGCGGTAATCCAGCTCCGAGTCCTCCAGGCGCTTGTCTCTAAGAATGACCCTGACGCCCTGAAGCTGCGGCATATTAGCAGCCTTCCTTTGCCATATCAGGGGCCTTCCTTAGGGAGGGATATCAACTCCAGCGCCCGGCGCAACACATCCACTTCATTGGCATACTGCAGAACCTCCAATGCCCTTTCGGAC
>JAKZUA010000111.1:0-16099 GCA_047516825.1 Dehalococcoidia bacterium | reverse complement strand
AATTGTCAATTTCGATGCCGTGAATGTTATCTTCAATGATGATGTTGGGGGAATAGTACCCGGGGTGGCAATAGATGCGAAAAACGCCGCCTTCCGGCAAAAAGATCTCCGAAACTTGATACTCGTCAAAGGGATTGTTGGGTGGGCGTACTTCTATTTCCCAGCCCGGCAAGATGACCACCTCTCCCGGAAAGTGGGAGTTCACCAACTCCCGGAATTCATGGGCCCATTCCTGATTGTGGTGGTCGGTGATGGCGATACCATCGATTCCGCTGGACTTGATCTGCCCCACCACCTTTTCAGCGATGCTCAGGGACGGCGGTTGGAAATTAAAGGCTTCCCATATGTGGGTATGCAAGTCCAGCTTAAGCTTCATAGGCTAGTACATCTTCCAGGCGGTTTTGATGAAACGGTGACCACCCCCATCCTAACCTTCCCCCATCGAGGGGGAAGGGATTGGCTCGCACTTTTTTTGCGCTCAGGCTCCACTGTAGCGGGGGGGCCGCTTTTCCGCAAATGACGCCAATCCCTCGGCCCGGTCCCGGGTGCTTTGGAGGATGATGTTGAGGTCAGCCTCCAATGCCAAGCCCTGAGGGAGCGCTAGGTCCATGCCTTGGTAGACGGCTTCCTTTACATAACGGGCAGCTAGGGGCCCCCCCTGCAAAATTTGCTCCGCCAATACTCGCGCTTCCGCCAAGGCCTGGCCCGGGGGAGTCACCCGGTTCACCAAGCCCAGCTCCAACGCCTGGTGGGCGCCGAGAACTCGGCCGGTCAGGATCAGGTCTTGCGCCCAGGCCGGGCCGACCAGACGGGGCAGCCGCTGGGTGCCGCCGTCCCAGGGAAAGCCGCCGGATGCCAGGCCGGTCAGGCCGAACCTGGCATTCTCATCGGCCAACCGAATGTCTCCGGCCAGAGCCAGCTCCAGTCCCTGGTCTAGGGCGTCGCCATTCAGCGCCATCACAACCGGCACGGGTAACTCCGCCACGCTGTCCGCAACCCGTAGAACGGCGATCCACTGCCGATGGTACGCTGTTGGGCCGGTTAATTCCCCAGTTGTCCCCTCGGAGGGTACCGGGAGGCGTCCCGCGGAGAAGGAATCCCCCGACCCGGTAAACAATACCAGGTTCACGCCAGAATCCTCCCGGATCTCCCGACAAACTTGGCGAATCTCGGCGGCCAGAGTCTGGTCGATCCGGTTATCGCTAGCCGGACAGTTTAGGGTGACCACGGCCAGCGGACCGGTGGTGACAATCGCTAGGCAAGCGTAATTAATGAGAGCGCCTCGACTGTAGAATGGCCGATTATAGTGGCTAAATGGTACGTTGACCGGCTGTCCCTTGACAAGTGCCAGCGCCTTGTTTAGGATAATTTAGCACTCCTGCGTTCCGAGTGCTAATTTTGGGTTGAAACGAAACAGGCAGGCTTGTTTCGCAGATAAGGAAAGGAGGCAGCCGTGGTAACCAAGGTGAGTTTCGTGCCGCTGGGTGAGCGCATAGTTATCCTTCCCATGGAGCAAGAGAACACGACCAAAGGCGGGATCTATTTGCCGGATACAGCTAAGGAGAAGCCCCAGGAGGGAGAGGTAGTGGCGGTGGGTCCGGGCCGGGTAACCGACGACGGGAGCCGGGTGGATATGGAATTGTCCGTCGGTGACCGTGTCATCTACTCCAAGTATGCCGGTACCGAGTACAAGGACGGCGACGACGAGTACCTGATCATGCGCGAAAGCGACGTACTGGCGAAGATTTCTTAAAGACTTGCTGGGGACTTACTTAAATCTTGACGGAGGAATAGAATGCCCGCAAAAAAAATGGCCTACGCGGAAGAGGCGCGCAAGACTCTCCGGGTTGGCATCGACACCCTGGCCGATTCGGTCAAAATTACCCTCGGCCCCAAGGGCCGGAATGTTGTCCTGGATAAGAAGTTCGGTCCCCCAGTGATATGCAGCGACGGGGTGACCATTGCTAAGGAAATCGAGTTGCCCGACTCTTTCGAGAACATGGGCGCCCAGCTGATTAAAGAGGCCGCCACCAAGACCAACGACGCCGCCGGCGACGGCACTACCACGTCTATTGTGCTGGCCCAAGCCATCATCCATGAAGGCTTCAAAAACGTAACCGCCGGCAGCAACCCCATGGCCATTAAGCGCGGGATCGAGCGTGCGGTCAATGCCGTGGTCACAGAGTTACACGGCATGTCCCAACCGGTAGAGACCCGGGACCGCATCGGCCAGGTGGCCAGCCTTTCGGCTCACGAAGAAGCCATCGGCGAAACCATCGCTGAAGCAATGGAGAAGGTCGGTAAAGACGGCGTCATTACCGTCGAGGAGTCCAAGGGTCTGTCCGACGAAATCGAATACGTGGAAGGAATGCAAATCGACCGCGGCTACATCTCACCTTACTTCATTACCAACCCGGACCGGATGGAGTCGGTGATAGAGGACAGCACGGTTATCATTACCGATAAGAAGATCTCCGCGGTTGCCGATTTGCTGCCCGCGTTGGAGAAGCTGCTGCAGGTCGGCAAGAAGAACGTGGTGGTCATTGGCGAGGATGTGGATGGCGAAGCCCTGGCCACGCTGGTGGTAAACAAGCTTCGGGGCACATTGAACATCCTGGCCATCAAGGCCCCCGGATTTGGTGACCGCCGCAAAGCCATGCTGGAGGATATCGCTATCCTGACCGGCGGCAAAGTTGTCAGCGAAGAGACCGGCAGCAAGCTGGACTCGGCTGTGGTCGAGGACTTCGGACAAGCCCGCCGGATCAATTCCACCAAGGATGAAACCACCATCGTGGAGGGCAAGGGCTCCGAAAGCGAAATTCAGGCCCGAATTAACCAGATCAAAACCCAGATTGAAGAGACCACCTCGGAATTCGACCGGGAAAAGCTCCAAGAGCGAATGGCCAAGCTTTCCGGGGGCGTTGCCGTCATTAAGGTCGGAGCCGCCACCGAGATCGAGTTGAAAGAGCGTAAGTCCAGAGTGGAAGACGCCCTATCGGCCACTCGTTCCGCGGTCGAGGAAGGGATCGTCCCCGGCGGCGGAGTGGCGCTGGTAAGGGCGCAGCGGGCCCTGGAGGAACTTGGCAGCGGAAATGACGATGAGTCGGTAGGGGTCAACATCATTCGACGCTCCTTGGAGCAGCCCCTCAAGCTCATCGTGGAGAACGCCGGCTTCGAGGGCGCCGTGGTGCTTAATGAGGTTAGGCAGCAGAGCGACGACTATGGCTACGATGCCGATGTCGGCGAGTACGGTCCCATGATGGAGCGCGGCATTGTGGACCCGACTAAGGTCACCCGCTACGCGCTGCAGAACGCGGCCAGCGTGGCGTCTATGGTGTTGACCACTGAGTCGATGATCACCGAGATTCCCGAGCCGGCTTCGGCAGCTCCGCCAATGCCGCCGATGGATTACTAGACTAACTCCCCATCGGCCAAGCTTCGATGCTACACCGCCCCGGATTTCCGGGGCGGTGTTCCTTTGCCAGGCGGAGTAGACCCCCGAAAGAGTACACCGGGAAGAGCACAAAACAGCAGTAACAAAATATCCCAAAATGTCACCCCGAGCCCTTCGGCGTTGCTCAGGATAAACTCCGCGAGGGGTCTGAAGTTCCTGGGCTCAGGGACCTGATGTCACTGGCTGGGGTGTAACTGTAGTACTCACTCAGGAGGTATTAGGTGCTCAGGATTTAGATTCCTCAGTCACTTCGCTTTTCCGGAATGACATGGGTCGTTTTGAGATGGTTGCCAAACCGCTGGCTCGGTGGAGATAAAGAACAAAGAAGGGGATTGTTGCGAGGTAAGTCGTCAGAAGCGGCCCGCTAGCGGAGATGAGGCCGCGGTGGCACCGGGCCTAGGCGAAAAGTTGGAGCAGGTTTAAACGATTAGCTGAGTCGAGCGTTGACGGGTTAGCGCGCGGACCGAAGGGAAGAACTAGTCCACCCTATCGGCGAAGAGCGAATGACGGCGTAAAAGCGCGCGGAGGTGGGCTAGAACCACTCGGGCTGAGGTGGTTCTAGGCAGGTGAACGTCCGCTCCCTGGGTCAAGGAATCTACCACCGCTTGCTTGTCTCCCGAACCCACCACTATCACCGGAGTGCGCGTTTGCCGTTTGACAATGGGGAGGAGACTCATGTTTTCCACCAAAGATGCGTCTTCACTGAGGATTACGATACGGTGGGTGCCCTTCTTCAAATGTTGCAGACCCTCCAGGCTGTCGGGGGCGTCGACCACGTGATAACCGGCATCCTTCAGGGCTGGCCCTAATGTCTGGCCAACGGTGCAATCCCCAATGACCAACACATTCTCTGCCATATTGCTCCTTGTTTCCAACAAGCTAAAAAGTAGACCCGCCCGCCAGTACTCTTTGCAGGCCGCATTATACGTAAAGACTGGGAGCCAGACAAGCAGATGGTGGCATGACGATTTCGAGACTATTCGAGCGTATAAATACTAATCTATAAATATTAAGGTAAGATAATAACTATTATCGCTATCAACTGGCCATACAGTAGGCAAAAACGCAGGAACTCGTTTTTATGGCTTAAAGTGGCACTTTAGTGGCAGTATTGTGACATTTTGTGGTGCTTGTGCCACGATGCCGAATTTCCGGGCGTTAGCCCTATGGGCAGGCTGGGATATTGCCGGGTCTAGCAAGCCTTGGTATTGAGCTTGGGCCCGTCTCCTCTCGCGGTTTTCACCCCTTGAACCGTTACCGGATCTGCGGGTTGCTCGCCAGGGAACCTTTTAACCCACCGGGTATTGCTGGTAGAATCCCTGGGAAAGGAAGGAAGCCCGTGGTTCAAAAAAAGGTTTATCCGTCTCCGGAAGAGGCTCTAGCCGATGTCTTCGACGGAGCAATGATCCTGGTCGGTGGCGCGGCTGGAGCGGGCTGGCCCGAGAATTTGCTGCGGGCCTTGGCTAGCGGCGGAGCCCGGGAGCTGACCCTGGTTTATTCCGCTGGAGCCAGCGGCGGCTCCGGGAGCAGTTCTTCGCCTGCGGGTAATTCTTTTATCGAGTCCCTGGTGGGGGAAGGCCGGGTTAGCAAAATAATCTCCCCCATGCCCTTCCCTCCCAACTCGGGCGGGCAACTAGAGAAAAGCTGGCGCCGGGGCGAGATACAGATAGAAATTCTGCCCCAGGGAGTGCTGGCGGAACGCTTGCGAGCCGGAGGGGCCGGCCTGGGAGGGGTGTTCCTGTCCACAGCCCTGGGTACTAGATTCCAGGAAGGAAAAGAGCGCCGCGAGATTGATGGCAAATCCTACCTCTTGGAAACGCCTTTGCGGGCGGACTTCGCTCTTTTGAAGGCCCGCGCGGCCGATACCTTCGGAAGTCTGGTCTACCAGGGTTCCGGCCGCAACTGGGGTCCGGTAATGGCAATGGCGGCACGCATTGGGGTTGCCGAAGTGGGGCGCATTTACGAGCCGGGCGGCCTGGATCCGGAGGCGGTCGTCACCCCTGGAATTTTTGTCAATCGCCTGGTTGAGTGTCCCTGAGGGTCCCCCGGATATAGGAGCATAGTGGCCCAGCCATCTAGATTAGAAGACCGTCAGATTGGGCTCCGGGTGCTGCGGGAGTTCCACCCGGGTGAAACCATTGCCCTGGGGACTGGGCTGGCCAGCACGTTGTGCTGGGTCGCAGGTCCAGACAGTGGAATGCGCTTTTTGGCGGAAAGCGGCGTATTGGGATACCAGGGCAACCCACCGGGTGCGGCCGGTACCCCCGGGGTTTTTGACTCCGACGGCTCTGCGGTATCCCTGCTCCCAGGTTCTTGCATCAGTAGCTTGGATGAGACCGCCGCGATGCTGCGGGGCGGGCACGTTGATTTCGCGGTGGTTCAACCGGCGCAGGTGGATTCTCTGGGCAGCTTTACCCACTGGACCTCGGCCGCCACGCCGGGGCTACATGCCCCTGGAGCGTCGTTGGACCTGGCTGCCGGGGCCCGGAGGTTGGTAGCCATGATGCATCATACGGCTGCCGATGGAAATCCCAACATCGTCGGAGAGTGCCGAGGAGTCATTGATGGCGCGGCCTGTGTGGATCTTATCGTGACCGACCTGGCGGTGATATCGGTTTCGCCGCATTTCGGGAACTCTGGGAATTCCGGGGCAGGCCTGACGCTCACCGAGGTTGCCCCGGGCTGGCGTGCCGATGACGTGGTTGCCCTCACCGGCAGTCCGTTAAAGATCAGCCCGCACCTCACCGAAATGCGCTTCGATTCAATTAGCGGGCCTGTTTCCGAAAAGGTCCCGGCCAAGGTCTATGAAAGTGGTCCGCTGGCCGTGGGGGACATCCCCGATGGCGCCACCATAATGATCGATGGATTCGCCGGTCCGGGTGGGATGGCTCACTACCTTTTGGTCTCCTTGAGGGACCAGGGAGCCAAGGACTTGACCATCATTAGCAACACCGCGGGCATCGCCCGGGTGATCAACTTTGGGACCCCGCCCGGACGGCAGGCCATCGACCACAGTATTCTGATCGACAACAACCAGGTGCGAAAGGCGATAGCCTCCTATCCGGTATCTCCCTCCGTCTCCCGTCCCAGCGCCTTCGAGCTGGCCTACCGTAAGGGTGAGGTGGAGCTGGAGTTGGTGCCTCAGGGCACCCTGGCCGAACGCCTGCGAGCCGGCGGCGCCGGAATCGGCGGCTTTTACACGCCGACGGGAGTAGGGACCCAGATCGCGGAAGGAAAGGAAACCCGAACCATCGAGGGGAAGGAATATCTGCTGGAAATGGGCCTTCGGGCGGATTACTGCCTGATAAGGGGATACAAGGCAGATACTCTGGGCAACGTGGTTTATAAGGGTACATCCCGGAACTTCAACTCGGTAATGGCGCCGGCGGCGGCAGTTTCTATAGTCGAAGTGGATGAAATCGTGACCCCGGGCGATCTGGACCTGGAGCTGATCGTGACTCCGGGAATTTACGTCAGCCGGGTAGTGCGGCGCCCGCCGGAATTTTCAGCATACGAGTAGCGCTGTTGGGAAAGGGTGACCTGCATCCAAAGAGCCTAGAGCCGGGAGATCAAACCCATCGGGAGCTTCAGCTACGGGCGGTGGGCATTTGGAGGTTTGGTAAGTAAACCTAGCCAGAAAATAGCCAGGCAAGATGGTACGGAGGATTATGCTGGCGGATAAGCAACGGTTGGAGCGGGAAGTCGTCGCCATGCGGGTGGCCAAGGAACTGCCCGACGGCAGCTACGTAAATCTGGGTATTGGCATTCCGACCCTCGTGTCCGGTTTCGTCGCCGAGGACAGCGTGGTGTTTTACCACAGCGAAAGCGGGGTGCTGAATTGCGGGCCTCTGGCTGATGAAGGCGATGAGGACATTGACCTGATCAACGCCGGGGGCCAGTTTTTGCAGCCGGTGCCGGGCATGGCCTTTTTCAGCTCCGTGGATGGTTTCGCCATGATTAGAGGGGGCCATGTGGATGTCACTGTCTTGGGGGCGCACCAGGTTTCAGCCAAGGGCGACCTGGCCAACTGGATGCTGCCGGAAAGACGTGTGGGAAACATCGGGGGAGCCATGGACCTGGCGGCGGGAGCCAAACAAGTGATCGTTGCCATGGAACACACCGACCGGCATAACCACCTCAAAATTGTGGAGGAATGCGACTATCCCATCACCGGCAGAGCCTGCGTCTCGTTGATCGTCACCGACCTGGCGGTGATGCAGCCAACGGAGCAGGGATTGGTGCTCAAGGAGGTGGCTCCCGGCTGGACTCCCGAGGAGGTGCAGGAATTGACCGGCGCCCGGCTGATCCTGGCTCCAGACCTCAAGGAATATGAGCTATAGAAATGGCATAGATTATGTTCCAGCTGGCGGATTCTACAACAGAACCGCCCCTGGGCGCCCGCCCCCATCTCGTTGACTTCGCGTCGGGCCCGTGCTAAGCTTCCGGGAGCTTAGAAGACCAGCGAAATCTGAAAATGTTCTGGCGGGAGCTTGGGTAAGCCAGGCTGAGAGGGCGGCCAGAAATCGCCGCCGACCGTCTGTACCTGACCCGGGTAATGCCGGCGCAGGGACCAGACGTTAGAAAGGTAGAGTAACCGCCAGGCTCCAAACCTGGCGGTTTGTTTTATCCCCTTTTTATACCCTAGCGAGAAGGAGGCGCCATGGCGGTGATGCAGCCAACGGAGCAGGGACTGGTGCTCAAGGAGGTGGCTCCCGGCTGGACTCCCGAGGAGGTGCAGGAATTGACCGGCGCCCGGCTGATCCTGGCTCCAGACCTCAAGGAATATGAGCTATAGAAATGGCATAGATTCTGTTCCAGCTGGCGGATTCTACAACAGAACCAGCCCTGGGCGCCCGCCCCCATCTCGTTGACTTCCCGTCGGGCCCGTGCTAAGCTTCCGGCAGCTTAGAAAATGAGCGAAATCTGAAAATGTTCTGGCGGGAGCTTGGGTAAGCCAGGCTGAGAGGGCGGCCAGAAATCGCCGCCGACCGTCTGTACCTGACCCGGGTAATGCCGGCGCAGGGACCAGACGCTAGAAAGGTAGAGTAACCGCCAGGCTCCAAACCTGGCGGTTTGTTTTATCCCCTTTTTATACCCTAGCGAGAAGGAGGTGCCATGGCGGACGATCTGGTAATCGCCGGCAAAACTTTCAAATCCCGCTTGATTGTCGGGACGGGAAGATACCGAACAATGGAGGACATGGTTCAGGCCGTTGAGGCTTCTGAAACGGAATTCGTGACCGTAGCCATCCGGCGGTTGGACCTGGATGACCCCAGCCAAAAGACCATCCTTGATTACCTCGATTGGACCAAGGTCAACATTCTGCCCAATACCGCAGGCTGCGCGACCATGGAGGAGGCCCTCTTCGTCGCTCGATTGGGACGCGAGGTTGCCAAGACCGACTTTGTGAAGTTGGAAGTTATTCCCGACGCCAGGTATCTCTTTCCCGACCCGGCGGCCACACTGGAAACGGCCAAGCAGCTGGTCGCGGAAGGATTTATCGTGCTGCCCTACATCCACGCCGACCCGGTGCTGGCCAAGAACCTGGAAGAGGTGGGCTGCGCCACCGTGATGCCGCTGGGCTCGGCCATCGGGTCCGGTCAGGGAATTCACACGGTGGAGGAAATACGGATTATCATTGAGCAAGCCAACGTGCCGGTGGTGGTAGACGCTGGGCTGGCCGTCCCTTCCGATGCCTCCAAGGCCCTGGAATTGGGAGCCGATGCCGTGCTGGTCAACACCGCTATCGCCCAGGCTGAGAATCCGGCCATGATGGCCCATGCCTTTAAGCAAGGGGTGGAAGCGGGACGCGGCGCCTATCTGGCGGGGCGAATCCCAGTGCGAACTTCGGCCGCTGCCAGCAGCCCCACGGCAGACGTCCCCCAGCCGGTGCAGGCCGGCAGCTAGTCACCCGTGTCCACCACGCTGCCCAAGCCCTGTCTCTGCTTGGTTACCGACCGTCGTCTGGGAGGCGAGCAAACGCTGGTTTCCCAGGTCGCCCAAGCCGTGTCGGGCGGGGTGAACCTGGTTCAGCTTCGGGAGAAGGACCTGCCGGGCCGGGTGCTACTGAAACTGGCCGGCGAAATAAGGACCGTAATGGGCCATTCCGCACTGCTGCTGATTAACGAGCGGGTCGATGTGGCCGATGCCGTGGGAGCCAATGGGGTCCAACTGGGAGAGGAAGCTCTACCGACGAAGGAAGCCCGTAAAATCCTGGGTGCGGAGGCGCTGATTGGCCGGTCGGTGCACTCGGTGCAAGGAGCTAAAATGGCCGAAGCCGAGGGCGCCGATTTTTTGCTGGTGGGCTCCATGTACGCCACCTCGTCCCATCCGGGGAACGAACCCGCCGGTCCTGAACTTATTAGGCGGATCGCTGCCAGTTGCAGCCTGCCCCTGATGGGCATTGGCGGCATAAACGAAGCCAACCTGGGTCCCGTCTTAGAAGCGGGGGCTCAGGGAGTGGCGGTGATTTCCAGCATTTTGGCCGCGCCCGACCCGGAGCAGGCAGCCCGGGGTTTAAGGCAGGCTATGTCGGCGACCCTGCCGGTATCCCCCTGAGGCTGAGGGATAACCCATAGCGAATAGCCATCGCCAAATGATTGATTTGCCAAATGATTGATTTGATGGTAAACGGCAAGCCCAGAGAAGCCGAAGAAGATACTTCCCTGGAAGAGTACCTCATTGCTTTTAACGTAAACCTCAAGTTTGTCGCTGTGGGGTATAACGGGCAGGTCCTGAAAAAAGATGTCTATTCCAGCATTACCCTGAAGGCCGGGGATACTCTGGAGATTGTCAGGCCGGTGGGTGGAGGCTAGACGGCGCCGTGCCCGAGGGCGATGCGCTTGAGGTAGACCACCTGGATCCGGTTTTGGCCGGGGTCATCCGCGACCACTCGGATAAGGTGGTGGGTTGGATCAGCGACGAGCCGGGCTGCTGGGGATTTCTGGCAGGCCAAGCCGTGGCCGGCTGCCGGAAGCAGACGGGCCGGAGCCTGTCGGAGCAGGAGCGGCAGATGGTTTGGAGCCGGCTCTGGTGGATTTTGGAGAATATCAAGTGGGAGGTGGCGGGCTGAACCGCCAATCGCTAAACTATGGCGGCACAATCCACCGAGTTAATCGGCGGCAAGTGTTCCAGCAGCAGCTCCCAGCTATCCCCGTCGTTCCGGCTATAAAACAACTGGCCGGTGGTGGTTCCCAGGTAAATTCCACAATGGTCCAGATGGTCCGTCGCCATACCCTCCCTAAGCACGTGTAGGTAAGCGCCTTGCTGGGGAAGACCGTTGGTTAATGCCTCCCAATTTCCCCCGCCGTCGCGGCTGCGATAAACCCGGAATTTGGCTTCGGTGACGTACCGCAAACCTCCCCCCACGTCGGTACCCTGTACTTGGTCCTCCGGCAGCACATAGATGGTATCTGGGTCCTGGGAATGGATACCCAGCACGAAACCAAATCGGGAAGGCAATCCCTCCGTAATGTCCCGCCAATCTTGGCCCCCGTTGTCGCTGCGATAGACGCCGCAGTGGTTCTGCTGGTATAGCCTATTGTGGCTTGACGGGTGGGCCAGCACCTTGTGAGGGCATTGACCGAACTCGGGCTGGGGGTCCGGCGCAAAGTCGGTCCGCAGGCCGCTGTTCCGAGGACGCCAGCTCTTGCCGCCGTCTTCCGTGCCAAAAACGCCAACCGCCGACATTCCGACCCACATCCGGTCCGGAGTCTGCGGGTCCAGAACCATGCTGTGGAGGCAGAGTCCTCCCAGTCCTGGCTGCCACTGGGCTCGGGTCGGGTGTTGGGAAAGCCCAGTCAGCTCCTGCCAGTTGTTCCCTCCATCCTGGGACTTGAAAAGAGATGCTGGTTCGGCGCCGGCAAAAACCACACCCGGCTCCGACGAGAGGCCCGTCTCGATGTGCTACAAGCGGCCCACCGTGGGTCCGGCTTCTCCGCCTTCTCCAACCGCTCCGGAAAACCGAGGCGGTCCTTCGGCCTGTTTCCAGGTCTGCCCCAGTTCATCGGAAATCTCTATCTGAGGTCCCCACATCATGTAGTTGGTTGCGGAAAGAATTCGACCCCCATTGCGGGGGTCGTAGGTCAGGTGGAAAACATCACCGCCGCCGCTGAAGGGACCCTGTACCTGCCAGGATTGACGCGAGGGGTCGCTGGATAGCAGGAAGGAGCCCTTGCGGGTCCCCACCATCAGCAGAACATCCCCCGGGTGGGTCGATAATATATCTGGCATGCCCTGCAATTGCTCCAAAGTCAATTTCTAGATTACCGCTACTGCCTGGATAGCGAGGTTGTCTGCTCCTGCTTGGCCAGGTCTTCCGCCGTCTGGTTAATCTTGCTGGCCAGGTCTCCCAGTTCGTCCCGGTTTGCCACCCAGAGAGGCTGGAAGAAATCCCGCGAGGCGATCCGGCTCATGGCCTGTCCCATTCCGCCCACCGGTTCTATCACCGACCAAGCTATTGCCGCGCCCAGAGTCGCGCCCAAAATCACGCCCAGCATACTCAGGATGGGAGTCAAGGTGAAAAGGAGGCCATGCTGGGTGTCCTCCAACTCATTTACTGCGTGTAGAACATCAGTGGGCCGGGACGAGCCTAACTCTTGGATTTCGTGGAGTTCGCTGTGCATGGTGCTCATCGCTCCCACGCTGATCAGGCCGGTGAATAGGGACACCGTGGCAATGATTGCGATGGCGATCTCGAATTTCCAGCGGATGCTGCAAGCGAGGCGGGCGATAAACCGAGCTAGAGGTCTGGTGGCGAACCGCAGCAAAAGGCACAAGACACCGAGCAGAAGTATTACGGATATTATGCCGAAGCCGGCTTTCGCCAACAGGAAACCGGCCCCACACAAGCTCAGGGGAAAGATCAGTTGGTTGCGGCCTATCCTAATTTGGCGGCCCATGACACGGAACAACATCCTTCACACTCCGGCACACCACGGCAATCACTTTCCAGTGCGGCTAACGCCGGGGGAGTTACCAGCATAACATTTACGGTGTGAGGATTACCTTGCCTCGCGTGCCCCGATTCGCCAAATGCTCATGGGCTTTGGCCACCTCGGCCATGGGTAACACCTGGTCGACAATCAGCCGGACTTTGCCCTCGGACAGCATGGGAAACAGCTCCGCCATGGCCGCCTGATGGTCCAGCGTGCCCACTGGAGAGCGACCCATGCTAAACCCAATGACCGTTCGGTTGGCGGAGGTGATGTCTCCCGATTCCAGGCTGGCCGGCGTACCGGAGGCGTTGCCGTAGCTGACCAGTCTTCCGTAGGATGCGAGGCAGCGGACGCTCTTTTCCAATACCGGGCCGCCGACGCATTCCAGAACCAGCTGCACGCCCTTGCCGTCGGTCAATTTTTCGACCTCGGCTTCGAAGTCCTGGTTGGTATAGTTGATGGCGACGTCGGCCCCCAAGGACCGGCTCAAATCCAGCTTATCCGGCGTGGAGGCGGTGGTGATGACCCGCGCCCCCCAAGTCTTGGCCAGTTGAGTCGCGACTGTTCCCACTCCAGAAGCTCCGGCCTGAATCAGCACGGTATCGCCGGACTTCATTTGGCCCCGGGTCTTCAGCAGGTGGTAAGCGGTGAGGAACACAATGGGTATACCGCCGGCCTGGATCGGGTCCATCGTTTCCGGATAGGGAAAAACAAAATTGGCGTTAACAGTGACATACTCGGCATTACCCTGGGGTCCCATACCCATCACCCGCTGTCCCACGGTTAGGCCGGATACCGAGTCGCCCAGCTCCGCGATGGTTCCGGCCGCTTCCAGCCCCAGGGTGGAGGGCAAGTCCGGGCCGGGATACCCACCCCGCCGCCGCATCAGGTCGGCGTAGTTGACTCCAGCCGAGTCTACTTTGATCAAAACCTGATTGGGGCGAGGCGTGGGCCGGTCCACATCTTCCCACTTCAACACCTCCAGACCGCCAAACTCGTGAATTCTTACTGCTTTCATCTTCTCCCCCGTAATGACCCATTGGGATCGCCTCTGCTCAGGCTGGTGTTCTGAGCTGAGGCGCATTCAGGACATCGGGATTGATCACCCGAATCGGTTCCCCGGCCACATAGCCTTGAATGTCCTCAATTACCCCCTGGTAGAACACCTGGTAAGCTTCCTGGGTGACGTAGCCGATGTGGGGTGTGGCCAGGACATTGGGCAGCAGAAGCAGAGGATGTTCTGAAGATAAGGGCTCCACATCGAAAGTATCCAATGCCGCGCCGGCTATCGAGCCTCGACGGAGAGCGCTGACTAAATCCGCCTCGTCGACGATGGGGCCCCTGGAAATATTCACCAGGAAGGCGGTTTGCTTCATCAGGTCCAGCTCCCGAGCCGCCACCAATCCGCGAGTGCGGTCGCTGAGCCGGAGGTGGATGGAAACGATGTCCGACTCTTGAAACAGGGTATCCTTGTCCACCAGGGCAGCCTGGCATTCGGCGGCCCGCTGGGCGGTGAGGTTCTGGCTCCAGGCGATAACGTCCATGTCAAAGGCGTTGCCGACTCGCGCCACCAGGGAACCGATGTGCCCCAAGCCCAGCAGACCCAGGGTTTTTCCCTTCAGACCCAACCCGACCGAGGTTCCCCAAATACCCTTTTTGGCTGCCTGTACCTCCTGGGGGATCTGGCGGAGCAGCCCGATAATCAGCCCCCAGGTAAGCTCGGTCGGACCCTCCCCGGCGCCGCCGGTGCCGCAGCAAACGATGCCCAGTTCGGTGGCGGCCTGGGTGTCGAAAGAGGCGTTGCCCCCGCCGGTGGTTATCAGCAGGCGCAGCTCAGGAAGGCGCTCCAGCAAGGAACGGGGAAAGGCGGTACGCTCCCTCATCCCCATGATTATATGGAAGTCCTGCAATCGCTCTACCAGCGCGTCTTCATCGCTCAGGTGGTCCAGGAACATTTGGACTTCCATATCCGGGGGCAGCTGGGACCAGTCGGCTATTTGCGGAGAAACGCCCTGGTAATCGTCCAGAATGGCTATATTCACCGGAATTTTCCTCCCTAGTAGAATCCAGGTTTTACTTGGTTCCAGCCGTCGGCGCAGACGCTCCCCCTAACGAAGATGGCCTGGCATCAAAAGCTATTTGAAAGAAGGCATCACCTGGTGGGTGAGAATTTTCAGACTGGACATGACCTGGGTCGGTGGAATCAGTCCGCCGGGGTTCAGCTCGGCCACCACACAGTCCAATCCCAACTCCTCCTTCAGCTGTTGGAAGCGCTCTACCAGGCCTTCGCCGGTGCCGAAGGCGACTTTAGTAGCCAGGATTGCATCGTAGCTGAGGGCGGCCAGCCGCTGGGCTCGGCTATTTCTAAGCTCGGTAGCGTCGATCCCGACCCGGCCCGCTGATTCCCGATACAGGGTTCCCATTCGGCTGAAATAGGTACTTATGCTTTCCCAGGGTTCCTCGGTAGCCTGCTGCTCGGTTGCGCCGGCATAGACCGGTATTCGAAGGGACACATCGCCGTTCCCGGGGTGGCCGGCCTTCCGCCATGCTTTACGGTATTCGGCCAGGTTCTCCCTTAGGTCAGGGATATCCATGCCGCGTAGCCCCACGAAAATAGGGAACCCCTGTTCTCCGACCCGGGGAAAGGTTTCCGCCGTGGTCGCCGCTATCCGAAAGGGAGGGTGGGGCAGCTGGTAGGGACGAGGAGCCACGGTTGCGTCGGTCACCTGGTAGTATTGGCCGCTGTAGGAAAAGGATTCACCCTTCCACGACTCCAAGATAATGTCCAAAGCCTCGTCGAACCGCTGATGACTCTCGTTGTAGGCTATGCCGTAAATGTCGTAGGACCGGGCGAACCCGCTACGGCCGATGCCGAACTCCAATCGACCTTCACTAATCTGGTCGACGGTGGCCACCTCCTCGGCGATGCGGAGGGGGTTGTTCAGGGGCAGGACATACACTGCCATGCCGACACGCATGCGTCTGGTTCTGGTGGCGATGGAGCTGGCTATGGTGATTGGCGAGGACAAGACCGACCGCTCCGGGTTGAAGTGCAACTCGGCCAGCCAGGCTCCATCCAGGCCCCACTCCTCTGCGGCGTCCACCAGCTTGAATCCCTCATGGAAGGCATCCACTTGGCTGAGACCATCGCGGCGCTCGAACTGCATAAACATCCCAAAGTCCATCGAGGTCCTCCATCAGCTAGCTGCCGGCGGGCGCTCCCAGCGCCGGGCCCTTAAACAAGGCTTGAACAAGTAACGATAGCGCCCACGTTACCCGGCGACGGGCTACAGTTAAGCATAGACCTCTGGAGGGGTCAAGGTTAGCCCAAGCCAAGTCGACGCTGCGGACAGGCCGGGCAATTTAACCCGGTTTGCCCGATGATTTACACCCCTCCGGCCCGATGGTACTATTGTCGGCACATTCCCCAGGCCTCAGGTGAGGCCTCAGGCCGGAGTGGCTATTGGATTCAAAAGTTTACGATGTATTGATTGTGGGCGGGGGAATTATCGGCCTGTCCACCGCCATGCAGCTGGTTCATAAGCACGGGCCGCGATTGAGGGTAGCCGTGGTGGAGAAAGAGGCCCAACTGGCCACCCACCAAACTGGGCATAATAGTGGAGTAATCCACTCCGGCATCTACTACCGGCCCGGCTCCCAGAAGGCGGCCTTTTGCGTCGGCGGCGCCCGGCGCCTGCGCCAGTTCTGC
>JAKZUA010000110.1:0-26445 GCA_047516825.1 Dehalococcoidia bacterium | reverse complement strand
CCAGCAGAGTTTCGCGACTCGCCGCGTTCAGGTCTAGTTCAGTGTCCACCTCCCTGGTATGCCACAACTCCCCCGGCCATGCCAGCGTTTTTCCAACGGCTTTGAGCCAATTCACCTCATCAAGTCTGAACAGTTACCACTTTTAGAGATAAGTTGGCATTTCAGAAACGTCGGTTTATCATGGATAAACAATTTTCCCGGAGTTTGTGGGCGAACCTTAGCTTCTGGGGTAAGCCTACCGGTGCTTCCCACGAAAGTCTGCTCTCCCCGATTGAAGCCATGGGGCTGGAATTAGCTCATCCTTTTCGGTGGCGCCTTGGCCGGCCTGCGGGAGCGGGAGAAGAGGCAGGCAATCCATGTGCGCAATTAAAGCGAAGGGGCGTGGTAAATGGGTAATTTGGATGGGAAAGTAGCCCTGGTCACTGGTGCCGGTGGCATGAGAGGCGTGGGCCGGGCGACGGCCCTAAAACTGGCGGAGCAAGGGGCCGATTTGGCCATAACCGATGTTCATCGTGATGCCAGCGACTTGCCTCCCGCCGAGTTGCGTCAGGAGTGGCATAGTATCGACAGTGTGTCCGACGAGGTAGAGGTTCTGGGACGCCGTTGCCTGCCCCGCTACACCGACCTGGGCGTCAGCGATGAAATACAAGCGTTGGTCCGGGAGGTGAAGGAGCATTACGGCCGGATAGACATCCTGATCAACAATGCCCGGGCGGTCATCGGACGGGATAAAGTGCCCGTCACCGATCTGGAGGAAGAGGTTTGGCACCATTTCCTTGACATCAACACCACAGCTGTCTTCCTGTGCACCAAATTTGTGGGACAGGAAATGGTGAGGCAGGGCGCCGGCGGACGCATCATAAACATCGCCTCCAACGCCTCCAAGCAGGCCAGCGCCATGGGAGCGGCCTATTCCGCCTCCAAATTCGCGGTGCTGGGGCTGACTCAGGCCTCCGCCCTGGACCTGGCGCCCCATGGCATTACCGTCAATGCGGTATGTCCGGGGCCGATTAACACGGACCGCATGAGCTATTGGGAGCGGTCCCAAGCCGACGCCGCCGGAGTCTCCATGGAAGAGTTCCGGGCTCAGATAGTTGAGCAGGCTGGCCGAGCCACGCCGCTGGGCCGGATCGCCGAGGCGGAAGACGTGGCAAACATGGTCGGTTTTTTGGTTTCTGACGAAGCCAATTTCATTACCGGTCAGGCCTACAACGTCAACGGCGGTCTGCTCTTCCATTAATAAAAATAATAAAAAAACAAACCCCGGCGAGACGGTTTTGAGGGCATAAGCAAAATTGGTCAGGAATGAAAGCTAGGTAATTAAGCTCTCTGATTGATCTTGAATCCTTTCACACATCCTCGGCTGGGGCTGACCCTCGGATAAGGGCACGTGGACATGGGACGGGTCCCTTTTGGAAAGAGAACTCTTGGCCAGAGGGCAAAAAGGAGCAGGGAAATGGTAATAGTTGTAGACACTCATTGTCATGCCTCACCCTATTGGTACGCCCCGGTCGAATCTCTTTTGGATGAAATGATTCGGGCGGAAGTGGACAAGGCAACATTAGTCCAGATCGGCGGAATTTACGACAACTCCTATTTTATCGAATGTATGCGCCGATTTCCGGGGAGGTTCTCGGTGATTGGTATGGTCGACACCGACCGGCCCGACGCAACGGAACGGCTGGAGGAGTGGGTCAAAGAAGGGATGGAGGGAATTCGCTTGGGTCCTGCCACCCGCTCGCCGGGCAGCGACCCGCTGGCCATCTGGCGCAAGGCCGCCGAGCTGGGCATACCGGTGAGCTGCCAGGGGTCCAATGTGGACCAGTTCGGTTCCGAAGAATTCGAGAGCGTTATTCAGGAACTTCCTAACCTTAACATCGTCATCGAGCACCTGGGCGGCGGCGGAGAGGATACGACGCCTCCTCACGACAAGTACCGAAAAGTCCTGGCCCTGGCTCGATATCCCAACACCTACATGAAGATTCCTGGCCTGGGAGAGCTCTGCCCCCGGCCCATGCCCTTCCGCCAGCCATTCCCCTTCGAGAACGTACCGCCGCTGATCGAGATGGCCATCGATGCCTTTGGGCCCCACCGGCTAATGTGGGGCAGCAACTACCCGCCGGTGGCCGGACGGGGCGAAGGTTACCGCAACTCCCTTTGGTGGACCAGGGAACGAGTTCCCTTCAAGACAGAAGAGGACCAGGAGTGGGTGTTCGGCAAAACCGCCACTACTTTGTGGAAGTTTCCCGGGTAGGCGTTCCCCCTTCGGCAGGAGCCGGACCAATATTGCCTCCGTTGTGGCCAAGCGCGCTTCCAGGTCATCGTCACGCTGTTGGAGCGCTGCGATCCCATGCCTTCCAGCCGGCCATCGCCCAAACGAATCTTGTCGCTGGCATCGACGACGGCATTCTCGCCGATGGCGGTGGCGGTGGTTAAATCGCCCGCGCTCACATCGGCTCGGAATCCAATCCCCGTGTCGCTCGATCCCGTGGTAGTCACGAGGATGGGCGGCGGCCACGGAGTGCTGGGAACTGCTCCTTGATGCTTCTAACCCTCTCCCTCCGCAGCCCAGTGCGCCATACAGCACAACGCTTTCATATAGAACGTCAAGACTAAACCCAGACCCATTCCCTCGATGACCCCGGGAGGTTGTATATGCGCCTTGGCTTCATCTAGGAGCACTCGTAGGAGCACTCGTAGGAGCACTCGGGCGCCTATGGCCGATGGTTCCTTCTGTGCCATGGTATTGCTATTGGGTTGAGGCGGGAATAGGATAGGCCATATGGCAAAAATCTCCATGACAGGCTTGCTGGAACAACGCAAGCGGGTTTTCTATGGATGGTGGATAGCAATAGCAGGAGCCATCCAGGACGCTATTAAAGGAGGCACCTTCAACGAGGGCTTCCTTTTTTATTTCTTGCCCATCACCCGAGACTTTGGCATTGCCAGGGCGGCTACCTCCCTGCCCTTTTCCATGGCCAAGTTAGAAGGCGCCTTTGAGGGCCCTCTGGTCGGCTATCTCATTGATCGCTTTGGTCCCCGGGTCATGGTGATGGCTGGTGGCTTCATTGCGGGCCTGGGTTTCATTCTGCTGTCCTTTACCCACAACTACCTCTTCTTTCTAATAGTCTTTGTCGGCGTTCTGTCCTTAGGTTTCAAAGCGGGCTTCAACCACGCCATGATGGCAGCCATCAATCAATGGTTCATCAGAAGGAAAGGCCTGGCCATGTCCGTAGTATCCACCGGCAGCGCAGTGGGTGGACTGGTCATTACTCCTCTGGTTGCGGTGACGGTATTTACCCAGGGCTGGCGTACCGCCGCCTTTATCTCCGGCCTGGCCATATGGTTGATAGTGATACCTCTGGCCTTATTGGTGAAACGTTCTCCCGAGGATGTTGGTCTGCTACCCGACGGGCGAACGCGTCCTACCGATGCCGGCAGATCCGCGGCGAGCAGAGTCCTTGAGACAGCCACTGACGCAGACTTCACCACCAGGGAAGCTATGCGCACCCCTACTTTCTGGGTCTTTACTATGGCCCAAAGCTTCCGGAATACCGCCCACGGGGGAATAATTGTGCATTTGGTGCCCATCATAGTGTGGAAGGGAATAGATGAGCAAAATGCCATCTATTTTGTGGAGTTCATGCTGTTCAGCGTTTTGGGATTACGCCTCTTCATGGGTTGGTGGGGCGACCTCTGGTCGAGGCAGAAAGTGGCAACTATTGGGGTGACGCTGGGAGCATTGGGCCTGGTGCTGTTGAGCCGGGGCACCGGCCAGTGGTGGCAGGTAGCAGCATTTATATTTCTGCTCGCCTGCGCCGAAAGCATAAATAGCAACGCCAATGCCATTGTGGGGGATTTCTTCGGCCGCAAGAGCTTTGCCACGGTGCGGGGCTGGATGGGGTTGGTGTCTAGCATCATACCGATACCAGCACCAGTTTTTACCGGCTGGGTTTTCGACCAAACTCAAAGCTACGCGTTTGCTATTTTTCCTTTCGCGGGGGCTTATCTATTGTCAGCCATGTTGTTCTGGCTAACTCCCAGACCTCGACCTCCCTCAAGGACGCTGAGACCGGCGCCTGAGGCAACCCAGGCCATGCCAGAGCGCCAATCTTTGTAGTTACCTCCGTGGTCGTGTGCACCCTAATTGTGCTTACCTAGGCCAACAGTTGGGAAGGGCCCTCCAAAAGGGAGCATCAAGGGTTAAGCGCCGGTTGCCAAAATCGCCGCCAACTGCTCAACGCAACCGGAGACACTGCCCCAAACCCAGACCTGGCATTCTGGTAACGGACCCCCAACCACTCCCGCAAGCGCCTTTCAGCTCGGCGCTGGTCAGTCGGATGCTACAATTGCCCGGTGGCGACTGCAACCAACGGGGGTAAAGTATGTTCGCTCCTGAATTTGAATACTACAAAGCAAGCTCGGTTGCGGAAGCCATTCAGCTGTTGGGTTCCCACGACGGCGCCAAGCTGATCGCGGGAGGCCACAGCCTGATCCTTTTGCTCAAGCTCCGGTTGGCCAGACCAACGGCCCTGATCGACATTGGCGGCATCGCCGACTTGAAAAGTATTACAGTTAACAATGGCACAGTGCGAATTGGTGCGCTGGCCACTCATTGGGACATCGCTTCTTCCCGCGATGTGGGTGATGCCTGTTCTATGCTGGTGGAGGTGGCCGGAGGCATCGGGGACCCTCAAGTGCGGAACCGGGGCACCATCGGTGGCAATGTGGTCCACGCAGACCCGGCATCTGATTGGCCCGCTGTTCTGACCGCTTTGAATGCCCGGTTCCTAATACAAGGTCCAAGGGATTCCTCCCGCACTGCCTCTGCAAGCGAGTTTTTTGGCACACCTTTCGAGCCGAACCTGTTCCCCAACGAGGTATTGACGGCGGTCGAAGTGCCCGGCTTGGCGGCGAACCAGCGCGCCGAATACGCCAAAGTAGCCCACCCTGCCTCCAGCTACGCAGTGGTGGGGGGAGCCGTTGCAGTTACCATGGACAGTGACCGGTGCGCCGCTGCCAGCATTGCATTAGGAGGATTGGTACCGGCTCCCGTGAGAGCATCGTCGGTGGAACGGGCATTGACCGGCCAAACCCTCAGCGTGGAGAACATCATGGCCGCATGTGCCGAAGTGGCCAACGACCTGAGTGAGGACGTCATTGGCGACATCTACGCCTCGGCAGAATACCGGTGGGCGATGGCGGCAGTAGAGATCAGGCACGCCCTTTTCCACATCACGGGCCAAGTCCACCATGGGAGCAGAGCAGAGATGCCGGTTTCTGATCGCGGTTAAAATGCCGACCCTCCCCCGTCCATTCAACCCACTTTATCTGTGGTCCCGGAGTCCCGAACCTGAAAAAGGCGGTGGGAGTTCTGGAGCGTCCCTCCCTATTTGGAGCCTGGTAAACAAATATGGTAACCCACCATCATTCTGGCACGATGAGGACAACATGGCGACAGTAGTTGAGGGACATATCAGGGTTGGGACCTTGAACCAAGTTAGAGAGCGGGGATGCTCTGTGGTAACCGGGGGAGGACACACCCTCGCTGTGTTTTACCACGAGGGGCAAGTGTATGCTCTTGATAACCGGTGCCCTCACATGGGATTCCCCCTGGACCGAGGCAGCATCCGAGATGGTATTTTGACTTGCCACTGGCATCATGCCCGATTCGATTTGTCCAGTGGTGGCACCTTCAATCTCTTCGCTGATGATGTCCGGACCTTCCCCGTTAGCGTCATTGATGGTGAGGTCTGGGTAAACCCATCCACACCACTCAGGGACGAAACCGCATACTGGTCCACCCGTCTGGAAGATGGTCTGGAGCATAACATACGTCTAATCATTGGCAAGGCTTTGCTGGGTCTCAACGATACGGGGTCCGATTACCGAGTACCTCTACAGATCGGTAGTCACTTCGGAACCACCTACTCGGCATCAGGATGGGGACCCGCGATGAGCATCCTGACCTGCAGCGCCAATATGCTACCCCATCTATCTGGGGAAGATCGAACCAGGACGATGTACCAGGGACTGCTTCATGTGTCCAGAGAATGTGCGGACAAGCCCCCCAGGTTTCTGGTGAAACCTCTGCCTACCCGCGAGACCCGTCCGGAGGTGCTTCAGAATTGGTTCCGCAACTTCATCGAAGTTCGGGACGAAGAAGGGGCCGAACGCTGCCTCAGCACCGCCATAGAATTGGGCCTACCCCAGCAGACCATAGCAGACATGGTCTTTGCCGCCGCCACCGATCACCTGTACCTGGATTCCGGCCACGTGGTGGATTATGCCAACAAGGCCTTCGAACTCCTGGATCATCTTGGCTGGCAGGAGGCAGGCCAAGTGCTGACCAGCCTGGTCCATGGGATGGCTCGAGCCAGACGCAGCCAGGAACTGAACTCTTGGAGACATCCCGTAGATTTGGCCGCGCTGGTGGGGGCAGCCCGGGAAGAACTCCCGGGTTTATACGACCAAGGGCGTTCTAAGAGCGACTGGAAGGATGAGGATCGTCTAGCTAAGGTGATGCTGGGAGACGACCCGGTCGACATCTTGGAAAGCATTAAGGAAACGATAAGGTCTGGTGCTACACCAGAGTCCCTGGGATCGGCGGTTGCTTACGCCGCTTTCCTGAGGATGGCGCATTTTCACGTGTCCAACGAATTTAGAGACTGGGATACGGTCCACAACACCCTAACCGCTGCCAACGCCTTACATCAGGCACTAATGCGAGCCCCCTCGGTGGAGCTGCTTAGAGGGGTGTTTGACACAGCCATAAGTATTTACCTGAACCGTTTTCTAAATATGCCATTCCAGCCAATCCCAGAGACGGAAAGCACTCCAGTAGACGGGGAGTCGATTATCGCTCAAGTAATTGAGCAGATGGATGTACGACAGCAAGTAGAAGGGGTAGCTCAGCTGGTGTCCCGATACCTGACCGGCGGCGGGGAATCCGGGCGGGTTTTGGAAACCCTGGGGCATTTGATGCTTCGGGAGGACTCGGGATTCCACTCCTTCCAGCTGATAGACGCCGGGTTCCAACAATACAGTGTTCGCCAAGGGACCGAATCAGGCCGCCATGTATTGATTGCGGTGGCCCGGTTTTTGGCTGCTCATGCTCCTACCCCCCGGGCCGTCGGCCAGACCTACCAAATTGCCCTTCGTTTGCATCGAGGAGAAGAACTCTACGGTGGAACCTAGCCAGCATTTTTTGGCCTGAAGTTTAGCCGCGAACACCTGCTGGAGTACCCACTTGGCCAGGGCCGCTTCCTGAGAAGACACGGCGCCCACCGGCGGCGCGTCCAAGCTGCGCTACAATGGCGGCATTACCCAGAGGGACGGGACGTTGAAATGCCATATGCCGGCCTCAATCTGGACGGTATGGTTGCCCTGGTTACCGGCTCCGGGCGGGGAATCGGCGAGGCGTTGGCGGTTGGCTTGGCCCAAGCCGGAGCCGACGTGGCGGTTTCCGACCTTTCAGAGCGGATGGTAGAGGCCAGCGGCGTTCAAGGGCATATAGAAGACCTGGGCCGGCGCAGCGCGACCTATCCAATTGATGTGCAGGTTATCGAAGAGATCAACACCGGCATAGGCCGGGTGGTTGAAGAGTTTGGGCGGCTGGATATCCTGGTCAACAACGCCGGCATTCGCCTTCGCCAGGCCGCGATGGAGGTCACCGAGGAAGATTGGGATGCGGTAATCAGCACCAATTTAAAGGGGACTTTCTTCTGTGCCCAGGCGGCGGCTCGACATATGATCCCTCAAGGCTTCGGGAGAATCATCAACATCTCTTCCCAGTTGGCCGTGGTCGCTGCCGAAAATCGGGCAGCCTACTGCGCCAGCAAGGGCGGCGTGGCCAGCCTCACCCAGGTATTGGCCCTCGAGTGGATCCAGCACGGAATCACCGTCAATGCCATCGGCCCTGGCCCGACCGAAATTCCGGGCCTGCTGGCCGCCGATGCCCGCTCCCAGGAGGAGTTGGACCAGGACCTAACAGCTCACATGCCCCTGGGGCGGCGGATGCGGCCAGAGGAGCTGGTGGGCGCTGCGGTATATTTGGCCAGCCCATCGGCCGGGGCCACCACCGGTCACCTGCTCCTAAACCGGTACCAAGGTGAAAACTACATCTAGGTAAACCCATAGTGAAAGCAATCATGTAGGTTTCACTTTGGCTTTAGTTTAGTAGATGGCGGCTGGACGGCCCGCTGAGCCGGCTGGGCCGACCACTGGGATTCGTGATCCTACGGAGGAGCGAGCCATGACGAATGTCAATCGGAAGGAATCTGCGGCGGATATCCTCTCGCGGCTTCTCACCGAGGCGCGCCGCCTTTGGGGAGAGGAACGGGCGCAAGAGCTTGGGACTTCCATAGAACAGACGGCCGGCAACCTGCACCAGGTCGCCGCTCATTTGCCCGACCCATCGGTTGAGCCCGGGTTTTATCAATAGGGTTTCGGCCCCAAGGTTCATCAGTGTAACCCCAGGAACGCCCATGAATGATGACCACATTCGCAGAGAGGTGAATCATGGCTGAACCGTATGCCCTGGGCATCGCTGAAGCGGCCAGGCAAATCCGGGAGAAACAACTTTCTCCGGTTACTCTTGCCCAGTCCCTGCTGGGCCGAATTGATCGTCTGGAGCCGGCGCTGCAAGCCTGGGTGACCATCGATCGGGAAGAGGTGCTGGGCGCCGCCCAGCAGCGGGAATCCGGCCTGGATGGGGGTTCACTGGGTACCCTTCATGGCATTCCCATCGGGTTGAAGGACATCTTCTATACCGCCGGGATGAAAACCAGCGCCTGCTCCCGAATCTTCGCCGATTTTGTACCCAGCTACGATGCCACTGTGGTAAGCCGGTTGAAAGCGGCCGGGGCCATAATACTGGGGAAGGCGGTTACTACCGAGTTCGCTTCCAGTGATCCCTCTCCTACCCGGAATCCGTGGAATCCGGCCCACACCCCCGGGGGCTCCAGCAGCGGCTCTTCGGTGGCGGTGGCCACGGGCATGTGCGCCGGGGCTCTGGGTTCCCAGACCGGCGGCTCCACCTGCCGTCCCGCCGCCTACAACGAAATTGTGGGACTCAAACCACTTACGGCCGAATCAGTAAATACGGTGTCGTGCCCCTGAGCTGGTCGCTGGATACCGTGGGAATATTGGTTCGGAGGGTGGAGGACGCCGCCATCATGCTCCAGGCGCTGTCCGGCCACGACCCGCTGGACCCGGGCTCATCCACCGAGCCGGTACCGGATTTTGGGGCTGAGATGGCCCAGCAAACCGGGCCGCCCCACATTGGACTGATCAAGGGCTTTTTCTTTGAGCGGTCTACCCCAGAAGTGCAACGGCACACTGAGGAGGTGGCTCAAAAGCTTGCCCAGGCCGGGGCTGTAATCGAAGAGGTGCCATTGCCGGAAAGCTTCGGCACGGCCCACAGCTGCCAGCGTCTGGTCAGCAATGTTGAGGCCGCGGCCTTCCACCAGGAATGGTATCGAGACCGGGCTGAAGAGTACGGCCCCAGGATTCGAAGCAACATTGAGATGGGATTGCTGGTTTCCGGCGTCGACTACTTGCAGGCCCAGCGACTGCGCCGGCAGCTGAGGAAAGACCTGTCGGAAATGGTGCGGCGGGTGGATGCGGTGCTGATGTCCACCACTCCGGCGCCCGCGCCCCAAGACCTGACTACTACCGGGGACGCGGTGTTCCAAGCCCCTTGGACTTCCGCCGGCCTCCCCACCATTACCATACCCTCCGGGCTAGCTGGTTCCGGTCTCCCCCTGGGGATACAGCTGGCGGGCCTGCCCTTCGCCGAGGGCCAGTTGCTGGGGGTCGCCCGCTGGTGCGAGGAGGCCCTGAGGGTCGATCTTTGGCCGCCGGATTAACTATACGGGGGTCCTTAGGACTGGATCCGTGGGGAGACTCGGTGGGCCCCACAACTGGCTTCGAAACAGGAACCGGCGTTCCATTTCCCTTGCTCCCTCCCGACCGATTTTCCCCATTCCAGCCAGCAAGGCAAGTGAGGGGTAGGCCTGATTGACCAGCCTACCAATATTGTCGAGCGTGGGGGCTGGGCTGGTCATAATGGTGATAAAATTGTCCCCTATCGGAGCCCCAAGATAACTCGCAGAACCTGGCAGTGGGCGTGACTTTTGGTCCAAACCTCAGATGTCATCGTAGTTGGAGCCGGAGTGGTCGGCTGTTCCGTGGCCTACTTTTTGTCCCGCGCCGGGGCCAAGGTTACCCTTCTGGAGCGCGAGGCCATCGGCAGCGGCGCGTCGGCCCATGCCACCGGCTCTCTCAGCCTGCTGGGCGCCGAGTTCAGCCCTGGACCCTCCTTCCAGCTGGCGCTGGCCGGGTACCACGAGTTCCCTCCGCTGGTAGAAAGTCTTCAAGAAGAAACTGGGCTGGACCTTCTATTTCAGCGCCGCCCCTCCCTACGGTTGGCGCTGGAGCGGGAAGAAGAGTCTTTGCTCAAGTCGATGATGCCGTGGCAGCAGGAAGCGGTGCAGCTGTGCTGGATTGAGGCTGACGAGGTTCGTCAGGTACAGCCGGGGCTGACCCATCGCGTTCGGGGAGCAGTTTTGGAAAGTGAATCAGCCCAGCTGGACAGTTATCGCCTGAACTTGGCTCTGGCCCAGGCCTCCGAGAAAAGAGGGGGCCAGCTGCTACTGCGGGAGGTGACCGGGCTCCTAACCCACCAGGCTCGCGTCACTGGAGTAACTACTTCCTCCGGCGACCTGTCTGCGGACATGGTAGTGGTGGCGGCGGGGACCTGGAGCGCGACCTTCGGCCGGTGGCTGCATTTTCCGATTCCGGTTCGCCCGCTCAAGGGGGAACGGCTGCTGCTGCGCTACCCCGGCCCGCCGCTGCAAGTGCTGATCAGCTCTCCGAAACGGGGGCACATGATTAGCCGGCTGGATGGCATGCTGAGTGTCGGCAGCACCGGCGGAAGGGACTACGATCCGGAAGAGCTTTTCTTGGGGGAAGAGTTCGACCGACAGCCCACAGAGGCGGCCAAAGTCGAGCTATTGCAGCGTGCGGTGGATGTGTTTCCCGATTTGGAACGGGCGGAATTAGTCCAGCAGCTAGCTGGCTCGCGACCGCTAAGTCCGGACCGCATGCCGATAATCGGTCCGGTCCCCGGATGGCAGGGGGTCATGCTAGCCACGGGTCACACCACCAAGGGAATTCATCTCGGCCCGATTACTGGAAAGCTTATCGCCGAAACCATTGCCAAAGGCTCTCCCCAGACCGATATGGACCTGTCCGGTTTCCTGCCAGACCGTTTCGCCAGCCTGGGGCATGCCGACTTCCATGCCAGCGGGCAGAGGGTGGACGAGTAGGCCATCTCCTAAGCTCATGCCAAGATGGAGCGCTCTGGGATTGCGAAGGGGTCCATGCCAATCCCACCTCGGCTTTGCTAGAGGCCTTGTCCCGGCTGTTCAGGGCTACCCGGTCCCGCGCAATCCCTGCTTTTGCCGGCCCCTTGCCGGGCTAATTCCGGCCAGCGGAATTCTCCAACCTGGGGTGGAAGTGTTGCCTCTCTATGTGCTAAACAGAAAAAGGGCCGCAATGCTGGGCATCTTGTGGGCCCCCCAGCCCACAACGGGTCTGGATGGCGGATTCTAGCGGAATCTGGCCTGCATTCGTCCCAATATATCAGCAGTCTCCACTTCAGGTCAGCACCCTGGCCGGTCCGTTTCTGACGGATTAGTAGCTCGATCTTGTTGGTGATTGGAAATCTTAGAATTCTTTAATACGCGGCAGGACTTCCCGGCCAAACAGGTCAATCTCCTTCATGACCTCGTCGTGGTCCATGCCGGACTGCTGGAATCCCAGGTCCACTACGCCAGTGCCGCACTGGTCATGGAACATTTTTAACTTCTTGACGATGGTGTCGGGGCCGCCCACAAAGGTGATCAGCTCCCGCGTGGCGCGGACCCCTTGGGTCCTCGCGGCCCCGCCAGCTCCGGCATCGCGGTTGCGCAGGTGGAACTCCCTTCCTTCTCGCGCCGCCAACACTGCCTGGGTCACGGAAGGGCCTAGGTTCATCCCCCGTTCCTCCAACCCGGAAGCCTTAAGACCCTCCAGCCGGTTTTCCGCCTGCTGGTCCGTTTCCGCCAGCAAGATGCTGGCGCGGTAAACGATTTGGTCGGGCGTGGGTTGCCAGCCTGCTTCCTGGCACCACTGCAGGTACTTCTGGGTAATCTCGGCCACCTGGTCCACGCCATCATAGGAGACAGCCAAGCCCAGTTGATGGGAGGCGGCGTACTGGACAGCGTCTTCGCTCCTGGTCGCCACTATCACCGGAGGTAAAGGCTGCTGCACCGGCCGGGGACAGACGGAAACCGTGCGAAATTGGTAATAGCGGCCTTCCCAAGAAAAGGGCTGAGGTTCCGTCAGCGCTTTTAGAACCAGGTCCATGCCTTCAAAGAGCCTGCCTCGGCCTTCCGCCGGGCTCATACTGTAGGGCAGGTCCTCGCTGGGGATGCCACGCAGGAATGCCATGATCACCCGACCGCCGGTCAGGTTGTCCAGCATCCCGATCTCCTCGGCGACCCGGACCGGATTATGATGTTGCAGCAACTGTCCCAATAGTGCGATTCTGACCTTCTTACATCGCTGCGCCACGGCAGCCGCCATCAGCGCCGGGTTTGGTGTGAGCCTGTTGCCCGAGTAGTGATGTTCAGAGAAGCTGAGCCAGTCAAAGCCCATCTCCTCGGCCAATTCACACTCTTCCAGACCCTCCTGGTAACTCTGCATCGTTACCGCCGGGTCTTGATAGCTCGGCGGCACCGGCCAGGTGGCGGGAAACTTGTGCCTTTCTGAATACCCCATCTGCGCAAAAAGGGACACCTTCATGGATTTCCTCCCCGGCGATTTGTGGTGGTTTGGTTGTGGCCGGCGAAAACAGCCCCTATAGGCTGATGACGCAGCGACCAAACCATCTCGTTAACCCGCTGTCGGTGATACATGAGAGATGAAAATGCCTCGGGCGGAGCCCTCCGGCGAGAATTCGGAGACCAGCCAGGGTCGAGCGGCTGGCTCTAAGGGTTAATTACCCTGTTCTGGCGACTGACTACAAATGTCTCGCGGCGTTCAACGTAGTCAACCACCGTGTTGATCAAAGCCTCAGGCCGCTCAGCCACGATCAGGTGCCCGGCGTCATACACGAAAGAAACGTGACTATTGGGAATCTCTCGCCGGTAGGTACTGCCGGCATCAGCAGCAACCAATCCGTCCTTCGAGCCGAATACGACCAGCGTGGAGCATTGAATCTCGCTGAGCCGGCTTTCCGCCTCCGCGTCGTGGATGCCGCCACCCAGGTGGGTTATCAACTCCTGCTCCTTGGTTGCGATTTCGGGGGCCGAATCTGGATGCGCCAGCATTTGCTTCGCCATCTCCGTTGGATTGGCCAAAGCAAGATCGCCTATTGGCAGTAGGGCGGTGGGAGAGATCAAGACAAGGGCATCCACCCGGTCTGGCGCCTGCAGTGCGTGCCACAGGGCAACATTGGCGCCGAAAGAGGTTCCGATGAGCGTATATTTCTCTGGTGTTATCTTTTCGGTGGCTTGGGCAACAACTTTGGCCAGGTCTTGCACCGAGGACGACTCCGTGTTGGCTGGTGAGGAACCAAACCCCGGCAACTCCAGCACTGCTACGCTATACCTTTGAACCAGAGCGTCCTGGAGCTTTGAAATTCCCTCCGAAATGCTATTCAGAATGACTACCGGATCGCCCTGACCTGCCGCCAGGCACTTGATGCGAAAGCCGCCAGCTTCTAGGTAGCTCTCTTGAAATGTCAGCATCTCCCGGTTGACAGCCTCCTCCATCCTTAGGTCCCCCTTGCCGGTTTCACGACACTAGAACTCTTTGATGCAGGGTAAGACTTCTTTCCCGAACAACTCAATTTCCTTCATCACTTCTCGGTGTTCTAGGGTGGGCTGCTGGAAGAACAGGTCTACAACACCGGCTCCGCATTGGTCATGGAACGCCTTCAGCTGCCTTACTATCGTGTCCGGCCCGCCCATAAAGCTAAGGCCCCGGGCCAAGCCTCCTACGTCGCCTTGAGCGCTGCCAGCAAGAACGTTACGCAGGTCGAATTCTTCCCCAGCGCGCGATGCCTGTATTGCTTGCGCCACCACCGGTTGCAGAGGGATTGCCGGCTTGAGCCCGCCGCGCTGCACCTCCTCGAACCACTCCTCCGCCTGCCGGTCCGTTTCTGCCAGGTAGATGCTACCCCGATATACTACCTGGTCGGGCTTTGGCTGCCAGCCGGCTTCTTCGCACCATCCGCGGTACTTTTCGGTGATTTCGGCCATCTGGTCCACCGGAATGAAAGAGACCCCTAAACCTAGCCGGTGCTGGGCTGCGTACTGAATAGTGTCATCGCTCCTGGTTGCTACAATTACCGGGGGATGGGGCTGCTGTACCGGCCTGGGCCATACGGACACAGTGCGAAACTGGTAGTAGCGCCCCTCCCAAGAGAAGGGCTGGGGTTCGGTCAGTGCCTTGATTATTAGGTCCATGCCCTCCAACAGCCTCCCCCTCCCTTCGGAAGGGTTCACACCGTAGACCTGATCCTCGTTGGGTGTACCCCGCAGGAAACCCATTATGAGTCGCCCGTCGGTCAGGTTGTCCAGAAGACCCAGCTCCTCCGCAACTCGCACCGGGTTGTTCAGCGGCAACAAGTGCCCTAGCATAGCTATTTTGGCTTTTTTGCACCGCTCCGCCACTGCTGCCGCCATAACTGCGGGCGTCCCCGTGGCGATCCGGCCGGAATAGTGGTGCTCGGAGAAGCTGATCCACTCGAAACCCATCTCCTCCGCAAATTCGCACTCATCAATCCCTTCCTGGTAGCTCTGGACCGAGGTCTTGGGATCGTCATAGGCTGGCGGGACCGGCCACGTTGCCGGAAACTTATGCCGCTGGGAGTACGCCATTGCGCCAAGATAAGATGCCTTCATGGTCTATCTCCCTACCCGGCGTTACCCGACATCTTGCCGGTCAGCTGGGACTGAACCACAGCCAGTAGCGCTGCTTGTTTCCGCATGCCATAGGCCATCAGCCTGCTTTATCTGGGCGGGAACGGTTGAGTTTGACCGGTTCGCTCCAGATTTGCACTTCCGCCGTGGAGTTAGCATTTAGGTGAGCATCGGTGTCAAAAGCCTAATCCTTTCAGCACTGGTCGGTCCCGGATTCTCGTAGCAAGATTAGATTCGAAGAACTGGGATATTAGATAAGGCTGATCGGGGCGGAACCGCTGCTGGGACCAGCGCCGGGCCCTTTAACAGTCCCCATCCACGGTCATGGGCGTCATGAAAATAGTCTGGAAATCCTTCAGGCCCTGGCTCGCTCGTTGAGCCTGATCTACAGCCTCCACCGAGCTGCTGCGATAGCCTGATGGTGCATACCTGCCAGCATCAACGCGCCGTCCGCGACCTCCCCGGTTGAGCGCTTCCAACTACTGGGCATCGCCGCGGTCAGCAGAGAATTGGCAAGACCGGCGCACCTTCCGCTGGACGATAGTCCGTCGCTATCAGCGTGCAACTCATCATAGTATAGTGGCCCATGAGAGCCCCCAGGACAATCGTATTTGCTTCACCAAGCTGATCTACTGCCGCATCAAAGGCTTCCTGCGAAAGCTTGTGAGCGCCGATTACCTCTCGCCCGAAACGTACGATCACAGCTTCTTCCTTGGTCAGACCATCTAGGCTTCCCCGGTTTGCCACAATGTCGATGGCCTGCGGTCTTACGCCCGCTTTCAACGCGGCTTGGGAGTGACCCGACCATACGTAATCGCAGTCCATTTCGCGCGCTGCCGTAATTATCCCGAGTTCGGTGTCATGGTCAGAGAGATGAGACCGGTATCGTAGCGAATCACTCAGGGCGGTTGAACATTGAGCTATCTCAGGGACATACATGTGCATGGACTGAGGCGCGTTGATGGTACCCCTGGACGCGATAATGGCATCAAACGCCCTCAATCCGTCACCACTGACCTGCTCTCGCTTAGTAATCGGAGTTAACCGGGGCATAGGCGTTCCTCCTGTTTGAAGCTTTAATTTGCCAGGAGTACAGTATGGCATTTTCAGTTAAGCTAGCACTACCCGAAAGCCCCTCTTTTTGTTCCTAAGAGTATCGGCGCGCCAATTCGCCACGGGGCATTCCAGCGCGGGATCTGGGGGACCTCTGAAGGTACTTCAGGGGGTTACCGCCGAGTTTCATTCTCTTGCGTCGCCTCAGCCTGGACCACCAAAGAGTCGAACAGTTCTCCTAGGTGAGGCTGCTCCTCCAGAGACCACAACAGGCTTAGCGCACGGTCACATTGCTTGGGGGTGAGCAATTCTACCGCTAGAGACCGGAACTTGGCGTTTATATCAGCGTCGGTCATGGGATTGCTTGGGTGCCCTTTAGGGTAGGCGGAGTGGGCAGTAAGTTGTTTTCCATCCCCAGTTGTGACCTCTATTCGGGAGTTAATTTGGTCCGGGTAAAGACGGGTATATTCCGGATCTTCTACAACGTTCATTCGGGATATTAGAGAGTGCAACTGTGGGTCCTGAATCCTTCGGGCATCGAAACTGGCAGGCGTGACAGTTCCATCCTGGAGAGCCACCGCCACCAAGTAAGGGATACTGTGGTCTGCTGTCTCCCGGGTCTTGGGGTGCCATTTTTCGGGATCATCAACAGCTCTGTGTAGCAATCCACCCGGCAGATATATGCGGATCGCCTCTATTTCTGCAGTGGTGGACATCTCAGAGTGCAACTCAACGGCCAGACCAGTGGGCCCTTGGGTGCCGCCCTGGGCGGGGAAGAACTTGAACCTGACTTCATTGATACTGTAGGGTTCACCCCAGCCATCCTCCAAATGCACTGGATGGCCCATCATCTTGGCCCACAGACCTTCTGAGCCGTCGAAAGGCTCAAAGGGGCCGGTCATGCCCTGCTCAGCCAGTTGGGCAGCAAAAATCCCGGCCCGGGTTCCGTTGGGACCGGCGCATCCTTTCCACATTGATAACTCACCGACGCGAGTCTGACCCAGGGATATATTGGGCACGACTGCCAGAGAGATAGCATGGCCCATCTGCTCTTGGTCCAGGCCCATGAGTTTCCCAGCGGCACAGGCAGCTCCCAGAGACCTTAGCACTCCGTGGTCCCAACCCTGAGGAAAGGCGTGTTGAACGTGGTCTCCAACCCGGCGGCTCACCTCGTAGCCCACTACGATGGACGTGATGATTGACCGGCCATCACTTTCCAGATAGTCGGCCATGGCCAGGGCCCCGGGAATCGAATCACTGGGATGACCACCCACACCTATATCGTTATAGTCTAGATACCGCACCATCACCGAATTGGCAAAACCAGCCATATCCGGTGAACTGCTGTACTCGGTGCCCAGGATGCGCGATGGCAAAGTGCTCGTGACGGTTTTCGCCAGCTGCGTAACCATCTTGGCTGGCTCGGAAAGGTAGCCCCCCAGGGCACAGGCTAGGGTATCCGCCAGCACACGTTTCACCTGATGGACTGTCTCAGGAGTTAAGTCGTCGTAGTTCAGGCCGCAAGCAAATGAACGCAGCATCTCAGTTGTCCGATCCATTGTTTCTCCTCCTGTGAATCCACTAGCCGGTAGGAGCCATCCCTTAAGGATTCTTCCTCCGTGAATGCGCTTCGCCGAATAATGTCAAATTCAACAACAAAATAGTGGTAGTTCCTTTTTAAAATTCTACCACCGGCGCTCTAACTGCTAGACCAGACATTCTACCCGGGAGCACCGTTACCAACCTAGGTATTTCAGGGCGCCGGATGGATTTAGTCTGTACTTAGACCCCGCGTTAGATATTAATATCGGAACCTTGGCAAGATGAAGCCCCGCCGGTCGGAGCCACCGGCGGACTGAGAAAAGCGTGGGACTAGGGCATCACAATTACACGGTCCCACGACACAAAGTATAACCGTTTTTATACCTTGCGTTCGGCATAGGCAGCCAGCTTGCCGGCAGCCTGCCTTTTCAGAGCAGCGTTCCCCGGAATTCCCGCAACATTTTGGGAATCAAAGCGGTGCCTTGACGGAGAGACTCACAACGTTTAGCCTGAGCCAACTCAGCCCAAATCTTGTGACACACCAGGAAAGGGGGACTCGAATGACTATCAGCAGGCAGACAACGTATGAGATTGACGTCGCAGACGTGGAATATCTTCGACACGGCGATACCCCCTTGCTCGCGCGTCTCTTCAAGCCCAGGGGTAGCGGACCGTTTCCAATTATGGTTGAACTGCATGGCGGGGCTTGGGTCCGGGGAAATCGTCTGAACGGCAACGCGGCCAACGAAGCACTGGCTAAGAATGGCGTGATAGTGGCGGCACTGGATTTTCGCGTGCCGCCGGAAGCGCCGTATCCGGCCTCGCTGGCCGACATCCACTATGGGATCCGTTGGTGTAAGACCGAGGCGGCGGCGTGGAATGGTCTCCCGGACCGCATCGGCGCCATGGGCACTTCTAGTGGCGCACACCAAGCGATGCTGCTCGGCATGCGGCCGCAGGATCCACGCTACGCAGCGCTGGCACTCCCCACAGGCGCCGCGGCGGTGGACGGCACCCTGGGCTGCGTGATTCTGTGGTCTCCTGTGATTGATCCGCTGGGACGCTACCACTATGCGAAAGGCCTGCGACAGGATTGCACCCCACCCGCCGGTATGGCCGAACGGGTGGGGCCCATGCATGACCAGTACTGGGAGACGGAAGAGGCAATGGCCGAGGCAGCCCCGGCTCGTATGCTGGCTCGTGGAGAGCGCACAGGCTTACCACCCGTGCTGTGCATAGCACGCAGCTACGAGGAGGCGCATCCAGCCCCGGATCGGGAGGAGTTCGTCCGACAGTACCGAAAGGCTGGTGGCCAAATCGACGAGACCATCTTTGAAGGGGAAGGCGAAGGTCTGCTGCGCGATCTCTCCTCGCCAGTTGCCAAGCAGGCGCTCGAGCAAATGAGCGCGTTTGTCCATAAACACATCGGATAAGCCAGCCAGGCTGAGCCGCCGCAGCGAAGGGCGAAACCGGGTTCGCACCCTTTCCTGCTGCGCACCTGCGCCAGAACCGGACCAGCCCGGTATGTAAGAGGCTGTGGCGCTCCAGCATAAGCCGGGGCGTCGGCCCCCTCCAAAAGAAATCAGTCCCCAGCCGGCTGGGCCTCCCTGGTTGCGCTTCGCAGCAGGTCGTAATGCCAGCCTCCCAGATTTACCAGCGGCTCCAGGTCTTCAGCCAGCAGGTATTGCCGGTCGACTAGGCCCTGGGCGGCCTGCCTGACGAAATCCTGGTAATGCTCCCTTGAATCGTAGCGCTCCTCCACCGACAAACGGGGATCCCCGGTGGCTTCCCGCTCCTCCCGAGTCGCCGGGAAGGGTATGGTGGAGCCGCGAAGGGTGCCGCCCGATGCGCCGCCGGTGGACAGCGTCTGGCCCTCGCCGCCCATGTCGGCATGACGGGTGTTCCAGCCGGTGTGGGTCGCCAGGGGCACAGTGAGGAAGGGCAGGGGGATACCGGCGACTTCGTTGCCATCCCGGTCCACCGCCGACACCAAGTGGGGATACCCACGGCCGATTCCCGCCGGTATCTGGGTGGGCACTCCGGGGTCCGGCCCAAAATCCAGGCGGGTGAACCTCCGGAAGGGCGCCGGAGGGTTTACCCCAGGGATTGCCCTGAGGGTTTCGGCGGCTTTCGCGGGAGGCACGGCGGTGCCGTCGCCGATTCGGGGATGACTGCTGGGAGGCGGAGCTTGTCCCGTTGTGACCCAGCGGTCCAGGTTGGTCAAAGCCGCCCGCAGGAAGGGACGGTGATCCAGACAATTCAACGGATTCTGAGCGCGTATATCTTCGGAGGGATCTCCATCGGTCAGGGGGAAGGTTCCCAGGCCATGCTGAGAACCGGCCAAAACGTAGATGCGCACATCTTCGGGCAGGTCCACGTCGCGGGTGGCGGTCAAGTCCGTGTGTACCAGGGAGCCGTGGCCGGCCCAGTATTCCGACTGGGTGTAAGTGTACATGATCTTGGGCAGGTTGCCCTGGGCGGTTAATCGCGACAGCACCCCGTCGGTGAGACCCGTCTCTGGGTCGGTCTGGTCGATGTCGCTAAAGGGGAACAGGCTGTTGGTGCTGCGGGCGGCCTGGCTAGAAGGCTGGGCAAAACGCTGGTTGAACTCGCCCCGCTTGCCACCGGCCACGTGGGGTATGAAACCGTCGAACACAGTGCGGCCTTCCTCGTCCCGGTTGACGCCCAGGTAGAGGAATAGGCGCAGGAATCTGCCACTCTGGGAGACGCCGGAGGTGTATGCCCGCTCGATGTTGTCAGCGCAGGGATTATCCTGGCCCGCCGAACCGTAGCGCAGGAACGACGCAAAGTCCCGGGTGGCCAGCAATCCCAAACCGGCCACGGGCGCACCGGTGGTGGTATAGATAACCTGGTAAACCTTCCCCGGCTGGAAGCCGGCCTCTAGGCAGGCGTGCTGGGCGTCGGGGACTCTCCTGCCGTTCTCCAACCGGGAGAAGGACCACTGGTCCCGGGGAATGACCTCCTCGGGGGCATCTTCGTGTTCCTGGACAGTCATCACCGAGTTCCAGTCCTCCAGGTCGTTCGCCGGGTAGGCCCGGTGACCCCGATTGGAAAGGAGTTGGACTTGAGTAGGGGCGTTGGTCTGAAATGTCATTACGATCTTCCCTGAAATCGGGCCTGCGGCGTCGGCGGCATCGGGCACTCGGATCCCCATGATGCCGGGAACTTCGGGAACGTCGTACTGCCAGCCGCACCAGGCCACGGTATACCCCTGGCGCATCAAAAAGCCGTTACCGGGGTTGGGAGGACCGTCGGGGGCATCGTCCGGAGAGCTGTTAAAATTCTTGAAGGCCGAGTTCTTCCCCCGATTCAAGACATCAAGGAACAGCCGCCGGTTCCCCAGCCCTTGGCCCACCGGCGCCAAAATCCGGAAGTCGGAAGAGAACTCCACCAACCCCTGCCCATCCCTGGGGGCTAATTTTATGTCCGCGATGGTCTCGTTGGCCGCGCTTTCCGGGTCAACGGCAAAGCGAACCACCCCGTCCATCTGCTCGTAGGCCCCCGCAGCGCCAAAGGCCTGGCCCCCGACGAACGGGGAGCGGGATTTTATCTCGATATTGGTTACGGGCATGTTTACCTCTCTTGAGATTGAATCTCATATCAGCCAGTCTCATCAATTGCACAGAGTATAGCAACGGTCTTTCCCCGAAGCAAAACTGAGAAGAAGCGTTCCAATCGTCTTCTGGCGCCCTTGAAGGATGGGTCATCGTCGCGAGCTAACCCCAGCTAAAGAGGACTGAAAGGGGGAAAACCCAACGGAGAACTCCAGCTCCGGGGCGGGAGTTGCTTGTCTTTGACATTTGGCACGTTGAGCCGCTAACAAGCATCTTCGGTCCTTTAGAATAGGTCTGCCGGAAGGCTATCGATACCTAAAGCTAGAATTAGCTGCTTACAGCTATGTTTAGCAAAATTTCCGCCGTCTCCCGGGGTTTCGTTATCATCGGGTCGTGGCCGGTGTCCAGCTGATATAGACCCCAGCCCGATTGGCGCGCCTGCTCGGCAACCGGGTCGAATCCCGAGTCGCCGCACAGGATGAAGCTGCGGGGGATTTTTTCAGCTTTGGGACGGCTTAATCTCACCGGTTGGGCGAAGGAAGCCACCGACTGGGGGCATAGCCGGGGCAACACCCAGGACTGGTCCTCCGGGTCGGAAATGGCCCAGCGCCGCCGGATTTCCTCAGCGGTGGTGGGCGGCGGCAGGAAATCGTCGCGGCTTTCGATGGCCTTCCGGACCCGGGCGGTGAACTCGGGACCGCGTACTGCATTGAGCTGGTCAACCATTGCCTCACCGTCCCGAGGCACCACGCCGTTGACGTATACCAGGTGGGCCAGCCGCTGGGGGCAGACCTCCGCCACGCCGGTGACAACCATTCCGGCGTAAGCGTGACCCACCAAAATCACCCCTTCCAGCCCCTCGCTTTCCAGCAGCTCCCCCACGTCCTGAATATGCAGGTCCAGATTTATGGCGGCGGGGTCCAGGTGCCTGGCCAGATGAGAACGCTCGCCCATGCCGGTCAGGCTGGGAGCATAGACCCGGCAGCCGGACTGGCGCAGCAGCGGCTCCACCTTCCACCAGCACCAGCCGCCGAGCCAGGCCCCGTGAATCAATACGAATGTTGGCATGTTAAATCTCGGGTAGCCTTGAATTCTCGGTGGTGCAACATCACCGATATCCGGATTACCTGCCATGACTCCTGACCTTCGGCGTCATAGCTGGACCTGTTTTTTCTGCTGTAGATTAATTTCCCGCCGGGAACGGCAGCATATCGAGGCAATCAGTCTGTGGGTCCAGGGGCCGTTGATTCAAGGGCCCGGGACCAGCGCTCCATCTCCACGGCAAACCAGAGCGCCATCCCGCCGCTCCGGTCGTCCCTGCCAAAAATCGCGGGCCGATCCAGGTATTTCTGCAGGCTGCCCTGTACTCCGGTGCTAACGCATCCGTCTACCACGTTCCCCTGGCCGTCGGTTCTCTCGCTCACTCCCTGCCATGCCAGTTCCAAGCCGGGCCGATAAGCAGGTCCTAGCCAGCCCAATCTCAGTCCTCGGGCCAGGGCTATCCCCATCATGCAGGTAACCGTGAACTCCTGGTAAGAGCCCGGAACGTTCAACACCTGGGGGTACATCCCGGACATATATTGGGTGGCCGCAACGGCATCGAGAAGCTTCCGGTACATGCCAAGAATCTCCTCGCGTCCTGGATGATCCTCCGGCAGGTGGGTCAACGTCTCGGCCAACCCCAGGGCGGCGAATCCATTGCCCCTACCCCAATAGTAAGGAGCCGAGCGGCAGTGCCAGAACATGCCGTTATCCTGCTGGGTGCCAGCGTCCAGCAAGAATTTGACTAGCAGACCTGTATAGCGGGTGTCGCCGGTAAGGGCGTAGGCTCGGCCCAGCATGGCTCCCGCCATGAACATGTCCTCGGTTCGGAATTCTGGATCGCAAGGCTTTGGGGCTTGCTTCCCTCTCGCTGGGGGGTAGCGATGGGCTACATCAATAATCAGGTCCCGATACCGTAGGTCTCCCGTCTCCTGAAACAGCTCATCAGCCCAGACCAGGCCCGCCAGATTGGCACCACCGGGGGATTGGCTAAACATGGTGGTCTGGCCCGAAACGTAGGGCTCAACCAGGCGGACAATATCATTGACCGGAGAGGGAGCCGAGGGGTCAAGCTGGTGTAGGCGCAGGCGCCCGCTGAGTCCAACTCCCTGGGTGTAATTTACCGGATCTAACTGATGCCCATACGTCTGCGCCAGGTCATGAGCCACCTCAAGAAAGGACCGGGATCGGCGGTCGTCCAAGGTCAGACGAGCCGGAGACTTGAACCGGCCTGGCGGTGAAAGCTCTAATGCCTTCCAAAGTCTGGCTAACTGTCCAGTCAGTTCGGCGTCGGGGCAGGTTAGCCGGAGGCCTGGAATCGGTCCCAGTCCCTCTGGCTGTCCCATACCCAGGACTGCCAGCAAGGAACTCGGTTGCAACGGGTCTTTCACATCCGACCAAGCTATAATCAGGGAACCGGCCGCTGGGTTGGCTTGCCAGGTCACCTCGGTTCCGGCACGAATCTCCAACACCAGGTCCGGCGCTTGCCAGCAAATATACCGCCACAGATAGCGCTTCTCTGGTTCTTCCGCATGGTTGAAGAAACCGTCTTCAGGGGGGTATGGAGATGAGAGATCCCTGGCGGCCTGGGGATTGGCCTGGGGAATGGCGGAGATAGCGATTTGGCTTCCCACCTGGGCGGAGTTGTTTGAGACCAGTTTCAGCACTTGCAATGCCAACATGGTGTCATCGGCGGAGCCGGATAATCCGGCAATGAGTAGTACTCGGTGGCCTTCGCTGCGGGCAGAGTAGGCATGCCGATGGAGGAGCGATGGGATCGGCTCTAGCGCTGGCGTCAGGCCGCAGGCGGAGAGCAGCCACAAATCGGGCCGGTTCCGAGCCAGCGACGCGAGGGTGGAATCAAACTGAGATAGCTGGCTGGCCATGGAAATCCCTCCTCAAGCTGGAGTTGTACGCCGGTCCGGTCGGGGCAAATGTAGGGAAGCTCATATGCTGGGAATACGGCCCTCGGGGTCAACTGCCGGCCGGGAATCGGGGCGGGTAGGCTCCAGATCGATTGGCGCACTCTGCCGTTGCCCCGAACCCCTAAGCTGCTTGAGCACAGTGCACAATGGCAAAATATTTGTGGAGGGCTGATCAGGATGCATGATACTTAGAGGAGGGACCCAAGGCAAGTTCACTAGCACCGGAAAAGCGGGCGGGGAGGAAACAGTGCTGAAGATGGCCCAAGCTTACGAGCAAAGCACGCCCTGGCACACCACGTTGCTCACGAAGGAGAGGTCTGTGGCTCATTCCAAGAGCCGATAGAAATCGTCCTCGGGGACCAGTTGTCCAGGGTCACCTGGTAGAACAGCTTGGGTTCCGGCTCGTGAGGCCCCTGCATCCCTCCCTCCTCCACCCCCGAAGGGCTCTTTAGTAATTTGACAACCAAAGAAACTATACTGATTGGCCAGCGGCAAGACAATGGTTTCGCAACAGGCCCCGTCCTTAAACGTCAAACGGCTCTCGAGAGTCTTCTCTCAGCTTTCAAAGATAGTGGACAAGCTATCCACGCCGACGTACTATTCCTTCATTATGGCAAACGAACCATTATGGCAAACGAACGGCTCCCATCCTCACATCGTTGCCGTGTTCGTTCATGGTCAAGAGGCGTACCAGCCCTACATGGTCACCGAGCTGGGCATGGGGCCTTGGGGCCTTTGATGGAGAGCGGGTGCTATCCCGGCGGGATATTTTGAAGGCGTAAAAATCCGTCTTGAATACCCTGGCTGGTTAATAAACCATCGGGGAGTCGATCCTTGTTCCTTGCCCTTTCGGGTCCCGATAGTATAAGTAGAAAGTAAGAAGAGGTTGTTGCAATGCCGGATCAGCTAGACCAAGTTGTTGAATCCAATCAACCGGAACAGCTAGGTACCGGCTTCGTGTTCACAGAAGGGCCTTTGTGGCACCCGGAGGGTTACTGGCTCTTTGTGGATCTGTTTCGGGAACCTGCCATCATTTGCCGATTAAGAGCTGGCGGGCAGGTGGAAACAATCCGCGAGCCTAGTGGGATGACCAACGGCATGACCCTGGACCTTCAGGGAAGGCTGGTCATGTGCGAGATGGAAACTCGGCAGATAACCCGAATGGAGCCTGACGGCAGCATTGTAGTCCTGGCAGACAAATGGGAGGAGAAGCGGCTACACCGGCCCAACGACATAGTTAGCCATTCCAACGGCAGTCTTTACTTTACCAATCCATCTGGGCGCGTTGACCCTTCAGAGCGGGAAATAGACTTCGCCGGTGTCCACCGTATCGCGCCCGACGGTACCGTTACTGCCATCGTCACCGATACTATGTATCCCAATGGGCTAGCTTTTTCGCCCAACGAACGATCCCTTTATGTGGCTAACACGCGGAGAGACAACGACTGCCAGCAGGAAAAGGAGCGGGGTGAGGTCTGCACCCATCAGTTTATCAATGCCTACGACATGGCTCCCGATGGTACCGCCAGCAACGGCAGGCTGTTCGCCAACATGCATTCGGCGGAAGATGGTGTCCCCGATGGGATGAAAGTCGATATGGAAGGCAGGGTTTACTGCACCGGCCCCGAAGGAGTCTGGGTTTTCGATTCCCAGGGCAACCATCTCGGGATCATCCGGCTGCCGGAAATACCGGCCAACTGCGCTTGGGGTGGGCCGGATAACCGGACAATGTTTTTTACCGCTCGCCATTCAATTTTCACGATGCGCATGAAGACTCCTGGCACTGCGATTCCGCGGGCAAGTTAGCAAGAGATGATGGAGTAGTGGCCCAAGAGTCTCAACCTTGCCTAGACCTGTTTCGACTAGGCTGACACCCTACTCGAGCGAACCGAGCCCGGAGACTGAAAGAAGGCATTGACCTTGCTTGATCCATCCCTGGCCATCTCCAGCGAGTTGGGCATGCGGCCCTCGATGGAGCGGGTGCTTTTCCGAAGGGATATGTTTAAAGCATAATATGGCGGCGCCCTAGACGGTTAATGGGACGCGCCCCACCCTCTGCAACTGGTGCCATCTCAGTCATAAAAATCTGGCAGGTGGGGCGCATGCCGGCGGAGCCGGTGGCGATGGGATCGTTACTGAGGGTGATGCCCAGCTCACCAGCGTCTACGGTCTCAGAATCAGGTTTACCGTTGCCATATCGCCTCGCCAGCCTAGTACTACAACGACGAGTTGTCTGGTAGGATGGCTGGACAGATGATGTTGGGTGGTTTGGGTGATGGATGCGGCGAGCTTCGAGCGGGTCTACGACAGCCTTCAGGAATTCCACGCCTTCTTTGC
>JAKZUA010000109.1:0-9414 GCA_047516825.1 Dehalococcoidia bacterium | reverse complement strand
GAGGGTGCTGCATACCCCCGGGCATACACCGGAGCACATATCCTTTCTGGTTATGGAAAAGGATCGGGAAGAAGAGCGCCCGACCGCCATTTTCACCGGCGGCGCCTTGATGCTGGGCGGAGCGGCCCGCGTGGACCTGCTGGGGCAACGAATAGCGCCTTTCCTGGCTCGCTGGCTGCACAACACCATTCACTCCAAGCTGCTTAAACTGCCCAATGACGTGCGGGTATACCCCACCCACGCCGGCGGATCTTTTTGCTCGGCCGGCCCGCCTCCGGGGGATAATATCTCCAGCACCATAGCCGAGGAGCGGGAACACAATCCCTTTGCGGCCCATGAACAGGAGGAGGAGTTTGTTCAGTTTGCCTTGACCGGACTGGGTTCCTACCCGGCCTACTACAAGTACATGGCGGACATCAATCGCCGGGGCCCGGATGTCCTGGGAGAGGTGCCTCGCCTGGCATCCCTTACCCCTCTGTCCCTGCGGCACCAGCTGGAGGAAGGCTCAATGCTGGTGGACGCCCGATCGCAAAAGCCCTTCAACGAGCGCCACATCGCCGGTTCATTCTCGGTGCCCCTGGGGGATAATTTCTCCAGCTGGGTCGGCTGGGTAGTGCCCTGGCAGAAGCCGCTGGTTTTTCTATCGCCGGATCCCGCGTCTAACGACTCCCCGGCGTCTCGCGACTCAATAGTAAGGCAGCTCATCCGCATCGGTTACGACCGGCTCAATGGCTACCTGGCCGGCGGTCTGGAAGCCTGGCAGCAAGCCGGCCTGCCGCTGGAAAGCACCAACCAGATAAACCTGGAGGACCTAAAGGATCTGTCCGGCCATTCTCCGCAGTCGCTGATCATCGATGTGCGGCAGAGCAACGAGTTTCAGGCCGGTCACATCAGCGGGTCGCTTAACATTGAGCTGGGGGAGCTGTCCGAGCATCTGGACGGCTTGCCTCGGGAGCTGCCCATCGTCGCACTCTGCGCCTCCGGCATGCGGGCGACCATCGCCGGCAGCATTCTGCAGCGAGACGGGCGTAGTGACGTTCGCGTCGTGGACCAGGGGGGAGCTACCGAGTGGATTAGCCGGGGTTATCCTTCCCAGACCGGCAGCGAATAAAACAGGAGACACGGTTCTGGGTAACCGGAGGCCGGCCGTGGGGCCGGCCGAGTTATCGGGTTGCCAGCAATTAATTATTTTATTATGTCACCCCGAGCGAGGCGAGGGGTCGAAACTCCCTGGGACCATAGTCTTCACGCCATTGCCTATCTTATAACTATAGTGCTGACTTAGGAGTTGCTACGGTCCCAGAATTTAGATTCCTCAGTCGCTTCGCTTCTTCGGAATGACATGAGGCGTTTCGAGATAGTTATCGAGCGGCGAGAAAGCCAGCACTGGGCTTGGGAGTGCTAGTTCAAGGGGCGACCCCGCCAAAATTGGGAGCTGGGCGGAGCTAAGGAATAACGCGGAGGCCATATCGGTTGCCTGGTGGCCAGCCGGTAGAGAATTATAATTCCCGCCCCGAAGACGAAGCCGCCGATGTGGGCGAAGAAGGCGACGCTGACCTGATCGGAAATACCGATGGAGAGAGCCCCCTGGATCAGCTGCCACCCAAACCAGATCGCCAGCAGCCACATTGCACGCAGCTGTATAACCGTTATCAGGAAGAAGATCACCAGGACCTTGACCCGGTTGTGAGGGTAGGTGAACAGATAGGTCCCCAACACTCCAGCTATGGCCCCGCTGGCCCCGATCAGGGGGGCACTCGACCCAGGGTCGATTAGCCAGTGGCTGAGGGTCGCGACCACTCCGGCCGCTAAATAGAACACCAGATATTTAACGTGGCCCATGCGGTCCTCAATGTTGTCACCAAAGACCCAGAGGAACATCATATTGCCGGCGAAGTGCATCAGTCCGCCATGCATGAAGAGAGAGGAGAAGATAGTGGTCCAAGTAGGAGTCGGTGTCTCGATCACACCGGTCAGAGCTGCTCCCCGGGTCAGCTCAACCGGAATAAAGCCCCAGGTAAAAAAGAAGATGCTGAGGGCCTCACTGTCCCCGCCGCCTATGACCCCGAAACGGCTGATATACAGCTCGTAGAGGAACACCAAGGCGCTGATCCCGATGAGGGATACATTGACGACGGGGAAGCTGCGGTGATGGGTGTCGGCGTCGGAGAAAGGAAGCAAAAGCAGATATCCGGTTTACCCAAGAATTGGTCAGGATGCTTTGACGCCGGCCGCTTTAGTTCGGAGCGCTGGGGGCCCGCAGGCTAATAACCCAGCTGATCCACCGTGTGAGTAATTACCTCGGCCGCGATTCTAGGCTGCATCATCCCCATGTTTAGCATCATATGATACAGGGAAGGGTCAGAGGGATTAACCTTAAAAAACTTCCGGAAAAAGGTGAGTCTGGCCTGTTCTAATTCTTCCACGTATTTTTCGGCCTCTTGCCGGCTAAAGTGCTCCCGGTCCATGGCGGTTTGGACCCTCACATCCAGGGGCGCCCACATGCCAATGTGCACCACACCGGGGACGTCGGCCAGCATCATATTGGCGCCTCGGCCTATGATTACCACGTCGCCGGCTTTGGCCAGGTCGGTAACCACCGCCGTGGTAGCTTCGATGAAGGCCTTGTCGTTAACGCGTTGCGTCGAAGAGGAGGGGTCACCTGCCAGCTCAATATAGGTCTCCGCGGGCAGCATCTCAATGCCTCGTCCAAAGTAGGGTTCTCCGCTAACCCCAGCGACAGCGGAGCGCTCCAGCATGGTCTGTAAAAAGCGTCCCAGCTTGTCCCGGAATCGCACAACTCGCTGCTCCTTCTCGATCAGCGCCCCGACGGGTGACCCTACCAGCTTGGCCGCCTCGGCGAACACCATCCGGTCCACGTAGTTGATGCTGAGCAATTGGCCTACCATCTGGCCAACCTCTATCGGACCGCTGCCAACCGGACCATTTATCGTGATTACGGGCATAATGTCCTCCGGGGGTGATACCTGGTTCTTGCCGATACCCGGTTCTTGGGGTTACCCGGTAAATGCGTCTATAGCGATAGCTCCCGACGGTTCGCAGACCGCCGGACGGGTCGGGACTGGAGTTCAGGCCGCCGGGTTGCCCAACACCCGCGCCCGGCGCCGAGAGTATTCGTCGCTCAACAGCCCCATGGCCATGGAGTCGTACCACTCATCATTCTTTCGGTGGGTACCGCGGAGGTGCCCCTCCAGCACGAACCCGAGCTGCCGAAACATCTGTAGGGCATGCTCGTTGTATTCCGGCACATCGACCCAGACCCGGTGCAACTGGAAGGTATCGAAGGCCTGATCCAGTAGTTGAATCAACGCTGCGGTGCCATAGTGATGGTGCCACAGGTCTTTTCGGCCCACCAGCAAGAATAGTTGGGCTTCAAGCCGCGTCCACTCAATGACCAGTTGTCCCTCTCCGATATGGTCGCCTTCCCTGGTGTAGACAGAGAGGATCTGGCGGTCATCGTCTTGGAATACCTGCTGCCATTCATCCTCAGATGCCTGGCGCATCTCTTGGGGGGAGTAGCCGATATGAAGGGGGATACTATTCTGGTCGACGCCGTACCAGGAGGAGTTAACTTCGGCATCGTTAAGCCACTCGTCAACCCGCCCTACATCGGCGCGAGTAATCGCGGTCAATTGTACTTCCGGAAACATGGTGCACCTCGGGAGAGGAGGTGATTTTGCTCAGAAATACCGGGGGCCCTGTTTGAGTGACCGAGATTATATCAGCGGTATCCAGGGAAAGCAACAAAGTAGTGTTAAAGTAAGGGATTGTTACGATTGCGGTGGTAAAAAGTATATCCCAACATCTCATACCACCAGACCAGGCCTTTGACTGCCCCCGGAACCGCAGTGGTCGTTGGGCAGTCAAAAAAAGGCGGCTTGATCGGGCTCGACCATACGCCCAAGAGCGAGGATCAAGGCAAGCGGGTTTGCCGGGGCTGTCTGGGTCTATCGCATTACCCAAAGACTCTTTCCACCAGACCGGGTCCGCCGGACTATTCTTTAGAGCCGGTGTTCAACGATATCCGGGCATAGCATGATCCCGGCACGTCATTCCGGCGCAGGCCGGATTCCAGCATCATCTACGCATCAACCAGCGGGCGGCATCTGGGCTCCGGCTTTCCTCGGAGCGACGAATTCATCGCCACCGGGCCCATCGATGCTTTCGACACAGGCTCTTATAGATTGCCCAGCCCGGCGGCGATGGCGTTCAGTACTCGAACAATGCGGGGAGTGAAATGGTCGGGTTTCTGCGACATTACGCTTACTATCCCCAAAATCTGGCCACCGGAGTTAACCGGCAGGCAGACCACCGACTTGAAACCCTGGGCCACCACACTGGGGTCGGCCTTGGGGTTAGCCGGATAGTCATTAGTCACTTGGTATTGGCGCTGTTCAAAGGCCTTTCCGGCCAGACTCTGCTGGATTGAAAGCAACTCCGGCCGGTTGCAGTCGGCCGTTCCAGTGCCGGCCGTTCCAGCGGAGGCAACCAGACTCAGGGATTGCCCGCTTTCATCCACCGTCCGCAGTGTCGCCAGGTCTGCCTCTCCCAGCCTGGTAAGGGCGCGGAGCACGCCCTTGCACTTCTCTTCAAAACTCCAGTTTTGGGCCAGGATTCGCGCCACCTCGAATAAAGCCAAGTTCTGGTCGGATTCATCCTGGAGCTTGATTTGTGATTCATGCTTGAATAGCGCGATCTCGATAGTCGTATGCAGGTCGCGTTCGTCGAAGGGCTTGAGCAGATAGCCGAAGGGTCCGGTTAGCTTGGCCCGTTTTAGAGTGCCTTCGTCGGACTGCGCAGTGAGGTACACAATGGGAATATCTAACCGCTGGTGAATTTGCTCAGCGGCCTCTACCCCATCCATTGGCCCCTTGAGGTTGATATCCATCAGTATTAAATCTGGGCGGCATTCCTCCGCATTATCGATCGCTTCCTGCCCGGTAACGGCGGTGGCAGCAACGCCATAGCCCAAATTGGTTAGCCGGCTTTGTATATCCCGGGAAACTACGACGGAATCTTCTACCACCATAATGTTTTGCTTGGCCACAATGATCCTCCGCTCATTCTATTTGATTCGGCAAGGTAATTTGGAACCGGGAACCGGTCGAGCAATCCAGCTCAATTTTGCCTTCCAACTGCTCGACCATCATGCCGACCAATTGAAGGCCCAATGTTTCGGTTTCCCGAAAATTCAGCTCTTCAGGAAATCCCACTCCGTTGTCTTCCACCTTTAGAACCAAGCTCTCAGAGTTTTCCTGACAAAGCTTGACTAATATTTCCCCGCCTTTTAGGGAGACAAAGGCGTGTTTCAAGGCGTTGGAAACCAGCTCATTGATGATCAGCCCGCAGGACACCGCTGTATCCACATCCACTGGAACATTGTGGATCTCCAATGTGGATGTTATTTTGGCCGTATCCGCCCCATAGGACCCGAAAAGACCGGATACCAGGCTCTCCGCGTAACCGTGGAAGTCCACCATTGCCAGGTCTTTCGAGCCATACAGTTTTTCGTGGACCAGCGCCATTGCCTTGATTCGATCCTTGCTTTCACGCATGGCCAGTAAAGTAGCTTCATCCGTGATATACCCGGATTGCAGACTCAGCAAGCTGGAGATTAGCTGCATGTTGTTCTTGACTCGATGGTGAATCTCCTTTAAGAGCACACCTTTTTCCTCCAGGGACGACGTCAATCGCTCCTCTGCCACCTCTCGCTCCGCCAGCTGGCCTTGTACCAGCGCCAGCTCCCGGCGCCGAGAACGATTAACTCCGGTATCCGCGACGATTATGAAACCCAGCAACACCAGGAAGAGTCCGGACAAGGTACCAACAGTCACTCTCAGTACCGCTCCCTTGACTTGATCCACCTGGATCGCCACATCTTGGGTAACGTCTCTGGATAGCTTCAAGACTCCCAGTACCGGGCCGTCAGCGGTACTGCGCAAGGGCAGGTAAACCTCTAGCAGGTCTCGGGGTGGCGAGGCCTGGTCTAAAGTGGGCAGCTCCTCCCATCGCACCAGCTTCGACGATATCTCTCCTTGTACCGCCAACTGATAGTTGGTACTAGCAGCTGGGGACAACAGTTGGATTTGGGGATCCGTGCTCCATAAAGAATTGTGATCCAAATCCAGGAGTTCCAGGCTCACCAGGTCAAGCCCATGGACCAAATCAGAATATTGCCCACTCAAACCCTGGGGCCCCGCCAAATATTCCAGAGTCAACGGCCCATCCTGGGGTAGGGCCACTTCATGCATACCCGGCATACCCGGCGTCATCGCCTCGGGGGTCGGCATATCTGCCATTTGCATGCCGGTGTGTTGCATACCGCTGCCGTTGCCACGTAACATCGCCTGCAGATGGATGGAATCCCGAACCGCGATTTTCTCGGCCACGGCGGTCAAGTTTTCCTCGGCAATTCCTCCGATGACCTGGTTAACCACCAGCAAGGCCACCGTGATGGAAACAAGGGCGGTTAGAACAAAGTAGACTGTCAGTCTGTAGCGATTCACTGTGTCCTGTATCTTCCCGGCAGAATTGACTTCGCGACGGCTCCAAATATTGCTGCCCGGCTCTTTAAAAGCCTTGGTGTAGAACGTTGGTTTTCGTGCTCGGGTTGGTCCGGAGGGCGTGACCGCGATAGAGTCCATCACTGCCCTCCCTTTCCTCGCTGTTGGGTTGGGTCGACCTGTGGATCGGGTCGCCTCATGGGGTGGGTTCAGGGAGGCGCTGGAGACCGGCGTTGTTGGCGGCCAAGTCTCCAGCCACCTCTCATACGTCACCGCTCAGAGATAGCTTCCTCTTTCGCCTCGACCCGCACCCGGGAGGAGCGTCCGTCATCCAGCTTGAAAACCGATACGGCCTCTTGGAGCCACTTGGCCATGTCGTCCAGCGTCTGGGCCGAGGCGATAACCTCCTGCACCTGGGCGCTCATGCCATCGGCGGAGGTGGAAACGTCCACGGTTGCCGACCGGTTTTGCTGAGCGATGGACGAGATTCTTTCCACCGCTTCACTCACCTCGGTGCTGTTAGCCGCCATCTCCTCCGTAGCGGCGGAGTTTTCCTCCACAATGCTGCTGACTCCGTCGATATTTTTGACCATCTCGTCGCTGGAGGCGCTAACCTCTTCGGCGGCCGCTGAAATCTGCTCGGACACCGCCTGGATGGAGGTCATGATCTTGCTCAGAGACTTGCCCGCCTCTTCGGCCAGTTGGGCGCCCTCGGCCACCTCCTTGGTGCCATCCTCGGTAGCTTTCACCGACTCGTTGACACCCTTTTGAACATTGTCGATCAAGTTGGCGATTTCCTGAGTAGCCTCGGTGACCCGCTCAGCCAGTTTGCGGACCTCGTCGGCAACCACCGCGAATCCTCTGCCCTGCTCGCCGGCTCGGGCCGCTTCGATGGCCGCGTTAAGGGCCAGCAGGTTGGTCTGGGCGGCGATATCGTCGATGACCGCAACTATCTTGCCGATCTCAGCGGACTGTTCGCCCAGCTCCTCGATTTTGCTGGATGCGCTATCCACTGCGGCGCGAATGCGGCCCATGCCTTCCACGGTCTTCTCCACTACACCGCTACCCTCCTGGGCTGCCTCGTTGGCTTGCCGGGCGCTATCCGACGCCGACTAGGCGCTCTTGGCTACGTCGGCGGTTGCTCGGGATACCTGGCCGACGATGTCGGCGGCCTGTTCCACTGCCGAGGCCTGCTCCTGGCTGCCCTTGGCTATTTGGTCTATGGCGCTGGTAAGCTGGCTCATGGAGTTAACGGTTTCCTCTATGTTCTCGGTTTGCTGCGCCGCGCCCTCGGCCACGGTCTGGCTATTCGCCGCAATGGCCTGGGTGGATTGACCGGCTTCCTCGGCGGCTCCGGACAGCTGGCCGCTGGCATTGGTCAGATCCCCAGACGTTCCGGCCACGCGATTGATCAGGCCCCGCAGGTTGTCCACCATGCGAGCAAAGGCATTACCCAATACGTCCCGCTCGGACTTGGGCTTGGCGACCACGCTCAGGTCTCCATCCGCGATGGCCTCGGCCTGTTCGGCGCGTTCCCGCAGGTTGACCACCATCATCTGGAAGGCCTTACCCAGGACATCGGCTTCGGATTCCACGGTTACGTTCACATTCAAATCGCCTTCAGCGATGGCCTCGGCCACCTTGGCCTTCTCCTTCAGGGTATCAACCATCTTGGAAAAGGCCTTGCCCAGGGCATCGTTGTCGGACCGGGCGGTTGCATTGACGCTCAGGTCTCCACTGGCGATGGCCTCGGCCACGTTGGCGCTACCGTACTTCAGCGCGTTGACCATTTTGGCGAAGGCGTTGCCCAGAACGTCCTGTTCCGAAACGTTTTGGGTGTCGACACTCAGGTCACCCATGGCGATCTGCTCGGCCAAGTCGGCCCGCTGCTTCAGACCGGCGACCATCTTGACGAAGGCGTTGCCCAGCACGTCCTGTTCTGATTTGGCCGCCACGGCGACGTTCAAGTCACCTTCGGCGATGGAGCTGGCGGCTCCCGATATCTCTTCCAGATATCCTTGCATCTCCCGATAAGACTGCGCCATATCCCCGATTTCGTCGGAGGACTTGACGTCAACCTGGGTGCCCAGGTTGCCTGTGGCTATCTGCCGCATCGCTCCGCCCACCGCAGCGACACCGTTTGATATGCCGCGAGATAGGAACCAGGCCAGGGCCAGGGCAACCACCACGGCAACTACGCTGACCCCGAGGATCAAGTTAATCGCGTTGCGGTAGGAGCGCTCGGCACCGGCAAAGGAGGCTTCCATCTGCTGCTCTACCTCATGGGCCAGCTCGGCCAGCTCCGCCTCCAACTGTTTCTCTTGGGCGGCGGCGATGTGAATCGCTGCCACTCCGGCAACCGTGTCACCGGCGGCGTAGTCGGCGGCTACCAATTCCAATTGGTTGTGAAACTCCTCGTACTCCATCTCGAACTCGCGGAGCAGCGCCAGCATCTCGGTCTCGCCGGCCAGCTCCTCCTCCAGGAGTAACGTTTCTTCCCGGACTATCTCAGTGTGTGACCGGGCTTCTTCGAGAATCTCTTCATCCAGGGTCAAGGCGTACTCGAAGTAAAGCTCGCCTTGCAGCGCCACCTGAAACTCCAGGTCTCGCAATTGCTGGTCCTCGGGTAGCTGCTCGTGCACGATGTGGTCGGTCGCGGCGTTCACGGCGCTGAGGCCGTTCCAGCCGATGACGGCAACCAGCGCCAGCAGGCCCACCACCGCCAGAAATCCACCGATTAGCTTGGTCTTAACCCACATTTCCCATATGGCTAAAAAGCTTTCTCAGTAATTCGTCGATGGTCTTTCAACCATTGTCTAATTATGGGCCCTTTTTGCGTGTTCCCAGCTATAATAACTCCATGATATGTCACTTTGCAGTAATATGCCGT
>JAKZUA010000108.1:0-9501 GCA_047516825.1 Dehalococcoidia bacterium | reverse complement strand
GGGCTAGCTCACCGTAAGGATGAAGTGAAACGTCGCTGCCGAACCCGGTTACAGGCCCGAGCCGATGCTTTGATCTTTACACCTGCCGTGCCTTTGCCATCACTGCCCAATGTAGTTCCCACCTTGGCTTTGGTTTAGGATTTAGATTCCTCAGTCGCTTCGCTCTTTCGGAATGACAGGGGGCGTTTTGAGATAGCAGCCTGAAGGTGGGTTGAGCGTGGCAGATGAACCCCCCGGTTATGGGATGTGTCCCAATTATTGGATGTTAAAGGTTTCGGGTTCACGTTGACACCCGGAGGTGGGTGTGATAATTTGCAGGAGTAAAGGCTATGATGGAGATGAGTAGGTAAGAGTCCGGCGTTTAGAGAGCCTGGTAAGGTGAGAGCAGGCACGCCAAACTTGCTGAAAATCCCTCCGGAGCCGCCAGCTGAACCCCTGAACTCGGTTCGGGGCTAGTAAGCCAGGCCGGGGTCGTCGCTCGTTAGTCACGACGGGGCATGTTGGTGTCCTGCTAAAGAGATCCGATTTTTCGGATAAATAGGGTGGTACCGCGGGAATGAAAAAGTCCCGTCCCTATGGGGATGGGACTTTTATTATTGACTTCATTTCCGGGCCCTTCCGAACAGTTTCTCAGCAGGCTGGGGCTTAAATTTAGGAGGGTCCTGTGAAACTGAAAGGCGGACAGATTATCTGTGAAAGTTTGCTGCGGGAGGGCGTGGACGTCATCTTTGGCTACCCTGGTGGAGCCATTTTGCCCTTGTACGATGCGCTATGGGGGTATCCCCAGTTGCACCACGTTTTGGTGCGTCATGAGGAAGGGGCGGCCCACGCCGCCGACGGATACGCCCGAGTCACCGGTAAGCCAGGCGTTTGCATGGCCACCTCTGGCCCCGGCGCCACCAACCTGGTTACGGGCATAATGTCAGCCAAAGCCGATTCGGTGCCAATGGTTGCCATCACGGGTCAGGTGGCCCGCCCGGTGATCGGATCCGAAGCCTTCCAGGAATGCGACATCTGCTCTATTGCCGCCGCCTGCACCAAGATGACCTATCTGGTCATGTCGGCCCAGGACCTGGCCCCTACCATCAGGGAGGCCTTCCGCGTTGCTCAGGAAGGACGCCCCGGTCCGGTGCTGATCGATATTCCCCGGGATGTGCAGCTGGAGGAGGCCGAGTTCGAATATCCGTCCCTTCCCGAGAGAGTTCTTCCAACCGTGTCTGAAGGGGCTCTGGAACAGGTGCAGCAGGCGGCCCGCTTGATCAACCAGGCGGAGCGACCGGTAATCATCGGCGGCCACGGCATATTGGCATCCGGAGCGACCCAGGAAATCAAGGCCCTGGCCGAAACCACCGGGATACCGGTGATCAACACCTTATTGGGTCTCAGCGGATTTCCCAGAAACCATCCCCTGAGCTTGGGCATGCTTGGGATGCACGGCATGTACTGGTCGAACATGGTAGTCGACCAGGCCGACTTGCTGGTGGGACTGGGAATGCGTTTTGACGACCGGGTGACGGGCAAAGCTTCGACCTTCGCTCCGCATGCCCGGATTATTCACTTGGACATTGAGCCGACCCAGGTAGGCCGGAACGTTCCGGTGGAGGTGCCCCTCATAGGCGACGCCAAGGCGATTCTGCAAGCCTTGCTTCCCCTGGTCAAGCACCGCCCTCGCTTGGAATGGATGGGCCATATCGAAGATCTCAAGCAGAATCATCCCTCTTTGGCCATACCTCCCTCGGAAAACCTACAGCCGCAACATGTGCTGAAAGAGCTAAATGAGGTGATACAGGAGGACCCCGAATCGGTGGTGGTAACCGGCGTGGGGCAGCATCAGATGTGGGCCGCCCAATTCCTATTCTTCAATGGCTGCAACACCTTTGTATCCTCCGGCGGGCTGGGAGCTATGGGCTTCGAGCTGCCGGCGGCGCTGGGCGCCCAGATGGGCCGCCCCAACTCCCCGGTTTGGACCGTTGCCGGCGATGGCGGCTTTCAGATGACCTCCCAAGAGCTGGCCACCATGGTGCAAGAGAGGTTGCCGGTGAAGATTGTCCTGATCAACAACGGTTATTTGGGGATGGTCCGGCAATGGCAAGAGATGTTCTTCGAGAACCATATTAAAGAGGTGCCCATATCCGGTCCAGATTTTGTCCAACTCTCCCAAGCCTATGGTATACCGGCGGTGAGAGTCAAGCACCAGGAAGACGTTATGCCGGCCTTGCGTCAGGCCCAGAAGCATGACGGGCCGTTCCTGATAGATTTCGTCGTGGACCACGCCGCCAACGTCTACCCCATGGTCCCGCCCGGCGGCTCCTTGGGGGACACTCTGGAGGATCCGCTGACCAGCTTAAAATCCTGAAAATGGTGTTCTACTGAAGCTTGACGAAAGTCCCAAACTAGTAAGATAAAAATCGTCGGCGACTCAAACCGGGTGGTGGCGGACTGTTCTCCGGGGGAGTTTTCAGCCGGGGAGGTTTCGGCAATGGATTGGGTTTCGATACAGGAGGCCTCGCGCCGTCTCAACGTCTCTCAAGACGTGGTCCGGCGCTATGTCAGAGAAGGCAGGCTGGAGGGAAAGCGGGAGCCCAATGCGTCGGGAGGCAAAGCGTGGGTGGTGCAACTGCCTGAGGATGGCTGGGAGGACGACGCCAAGCATCATATCCACAGCATAGCCCAGCAGGTTACTCCCTGGTGGCGTCCTAATCCCCGTAACGCCGGTCCGGTTCATTACGTCGACAGCTTGGGAATAGAAGAGGTCCAGCCTCTGTTTCTGTGCGGTCTGGTCAGCGAAGATATTTGGCCGGCAGTGGGACACGACGTTGGGGAGCGATGTCCCAAATGTTTGGAAGAGGTCGCCAATCAGGGACTGCCGACGGAGACCCGGGAGTAGGTGCTCTGGAGTTTGGGCTTTAGCACTTGGGGGTTTTACAGGGAGACCCGGGAGTAGCTGCCGCCGGGCCTGCGTGTTCGGGATTGCTTTCGCTAACCGCTGCTTCGGCTTCCCCGCCACTGAACTGAGTAGCTGACCGACTGCACTTTCCGGGTGATTTCCAGCTTCCCATACAGGGTATTCACCCGGGCTTTCACCGTGGTCTCGGTCAAGGACGCCATCTGAGCTATCTCCCGATTGTTTCGACCCTGGCTGACCAACTCCAGGATCTGCTGCTCCTCGGTTGTCAATCGGCTCTCCGCTTCTTCCCCTGCGGCGCTCAGAACCCGGTCCAGAACCCTGCTGGCGACGGACGAATCCAGCAAAGAAACTCCCCGATGGACTTTGCGGACCGCCTCCAGAATCTGCTGCGACTGAAATTCCTTCAGCAGGAAGCCGGAGGCGCCGCCCAAGATGGCGCCGATGATGGCTCGGTCGTCGCCCCGGGAGGTCAGAATCAGCACTCGGGTTTGCGGATGCTGGGAGCGAATCTCTCGACTCAGGTTAATCCCCGTGTCGTCAGGCAGCACGATGTCCGTGATCACCAGATTGGGCTGCAGCTGGCCTACCTGCTCCAGGGCCTCTCTCGCCGTCTCGGCCTCCCCAACCACCTCCACGTCGGTGCGGCGAGCCATGACCAGGGACAGGCAACGCCTTACTACTGAATGGTCCTCCACCAGGAAGACCCGGCACAAATCCGGCTGGGACATTCGGCTACTCGCGGTTGGAATATTGTTTCCCTATCTAAAGTATAGCACCGGCCCGGCTTCAGCGCCCGCCGGGTTTCCCCCTGCTCGATGATGCCGGGCTAGGCATCCTCGTCCTCACCATAGTCGTCCAGCGGGGCGCACTGTTGGCCGGGGGTGTGGATGCAGACGGTTACCTCGACAACCCTTCATCCCCGCTTATGCCTCCAGGGGAATGATGTTCGATGTTTCATGCAGAACGGCTGCGTCTCGCGCGGCAGGCCAGACAAGGTCACACCACGCTGCACCGTTACGGTCCGCGATTGCTGGGATACGCGGATCGTCCGCTCGCTCAGGCGGGCTGGAACAACTCGATTGGATTGCCCGACGGGTCCTCGGCAAGAATTTGCTGTCCACCCGGCCCACTGATGATTTCGTTCCGTAAGGAGATTCCCTCTCCCTTCAAGGTCTCGACCAGGGACGCCAGGTCATCTACTTGAATGACGAGGCGATTCCAGTCCCCTGGCTCTGGGATGCGCCCGTCCGGCATTGGTCGAGCCGCTGAGGTTTTTGGGCCGGCCAGCAAAAGCTGAAGGTCCGCCTTCGAAACCATAGCAATGGGTCCGAAGTTCTGATCCAGCGAAAACCCCAGTTGCTCAGTGTAAAAGGCCACGGCCGCATCGACGTCACTGACCATGTATCTGAGAGTTGCCAATCTGTGCCTCTCCTCACCAACTGGACCGAGGGGGAATTGGATCTTCCAAGTTTAGTAATTTCGTCTCGGGCCTATTAAAATTATAGCATCGGCCCGGCTGGGTGGGTATCTCATGGTGGAGGCCGCCACCAGCTTCCGCCCTGATTTTCTCCTCGCCCGGCGGCGTTGTTTCCTGGGATGTTGTATCATGTCGGGCAATAGCGATCGCGGGGCGAATTCCCCGCATGCTCCTGGGGGAGCCATGTTCGACGTTTTAATCCAGAACGGCCGGGTGGTGGATGGCACCGGACAGACCTGGTTTCGGGCCAGTGTGGGAATTACCGGCGACACTGTGACCCTGTTGCGGGGAGACACCGCCAGCCAGGCCCGGGAGTCGGCTTGGGTTATCGACGCTACCGGCTACGTGGTCTGCCCCGGGTTCATCGACATGCATTCCCATTCCGACCTGGCATTGCTCTCCCAGCCTCAGCACGAGGTCAAGCTGCGGCAGGGAGTAACCACCGAGATTCTCGGCATGGACGGCCTCTCCTATGCCCCAACCTCGCCCGCAAATTTAGAATTGCTGCTGCAGTATCTGCGGGCTCTCAACGGCCTGCCGCCGGACGGTGTCCGCTGGAGCAGCGTAAAAGAATTCCTGGACTTGTTCGACCGCCGGGTTTCCTGCAATGTGGGTTATTTCTTGCCCCATGCGGCCATCCGCGCGGAGGCCATGGGTTGGGAGGCGAGGCTTCCCACCGAGGCCGAGCTTTCCCGCATGGGAGCCCTGGCTCGGCAGGCCATGCGGGACGGCGCTTTCGGATTCTCCACGGGCCTGACCTATCCTCCCGGCGCCTACAGCGACACCGACGAGTTGGTCAGCGTTTGCGAGGCGATCCAAGCCCTGGGTGGCATTTACATGACCCACGCCCGCTACAGTTTGGGAGATAGGTTGCTGGACCCCTTTCGGGAAGCCGTGGCCATCGGGCGCCGCAGCGGCGTGCCGGTCCACATTTCCCACTACCACAGTCCGGTGGACGGCATGGGGCAGCGCATGGTGGACCTGGTGGATCAAGGCCGAAACTCCGGGGTGGACGTCACCTTCGACCAGTATCCCTATCCGGCGGCCAGCACCATCCTGCATTCCCTGCTGCCCTATTGGGTCCATGCGGGCGGCCCGCAGGCATTGCTGCGGCGGATTCAAGATTCCAGCGTGCGGGAGGAAATTGGAGAAGCGGTCGAGCCCCAGTGGGGCTCCACTTTTGACAATTATATTTTCAGCCACATCGGGTCGGACCGGAACAAGGAGTGGGAAGGACGCTCCCTGGTGGATCTTTCCCACGCCCGGGGCGGCAGGATGGTGGATGTCATCTGCGACCTGCTGATCGAAGAGAACTTGGAGGTAGCCTTCGTTGCCCGTACTGGGAATCAGGAAAATATCCGAACCATTGTTAAACACCCGGCGCACATGGTGGGCTCCGACGGCTTGCTGACCGGCGGCCATCCCAATCCCAGAACTTATGGGACCTTTCCTTACCTGCTGGGCCAGTTTGTCAGAGAGGAGGGCCTGCTGGGCCTAGAAGAGGCGGTGCGGAAGATGAGCGCCATTCCGGCGCAGCGGCTGGGGCTGGCGGACCGAGGCATCCTGCGCGATGGGATGAAGGCCGACCTGGTGCTGTTTGACCCGGAGCGGGTTGCGGCTCGGGCTACCTTTGAAGAGCCCAAGCTTTATCCGGAGGGCATCGATTACGTGTTCGTAAACGGTGTGGTGGTCATCGATAGCGGGGTCCATACCGGCGCGCTGCCTGGGCGGGCTCTCCGGTCTCAGTAGCTTTTCTCTGAATCGGACGGGGACCTGGGCCGAGCATTGGCGTGCCAAAAGGCCGGGGTTGTCCCGAGCTTAATGGTGGGGGATAATCTCAGCATCTACCTATGAAAAGCGGCCCTCGCGAAGGTGGAGTAGGCGCCGATGGCAGGAGGCTGATCCATGGATTTTGAACCCCGATACACCCAGGAGCAGGAGGATTTTCGCCAGGAGGTTCGGGTGTGGCTAGCCGACAACCTGCCCCCGGATATCGAACACACTCCTGACCCCATCGACCTTACTTACCAGCAGTACCAGCTGCGCCGGGACTTGGGGCGAAAGCTGGGAGCCAAAGGCTGGTTGTGGCCCACCGCGCCTCAGGAGTATGGCGGTGGGGGACTGAGCGTCGATTACTCCGTCGTCCTGGAAGAAGAAATCGACAGCTACGGCCTCAGCCTGCCCCCCTACTACGACTCAGGCGGCAGGCTGGGCGGCAATTCCATCATGGTCTGGGGAACCAAGGAGCAGAAGCAGCACTTCCTCCCGCAAATTCTTCGGGGCCACGTTCGGACCTGGCAACTGCTTACCGAGCCGGAGGCGGGCTCCGATCTGGCCAATGTGAAAGCCGCCGCCGTCAGGGATGGCGACGAATACATCCTTAACGGCCAGAAGGTGTTTATCGGCAGCAATCATGGCTGCGACTACATGTGGACCATCACCTGCACCGACTCGGAGGCTCCCCGGCACGAAAACCTGGGCTGGTTCATGATTCCAGCGGACCTGCCGGGGATTACTGTGGTTCCCATGGAGTTGCTCTCCTCCGCGGGTGAATCCGGCGCCGGATCCGGTGTCAAGAACGTGATTTACTTCGACAATGTTCGGATCCCTGCCTTCAATCTCATAGGCGGCGAGAACCAGGGCTGGAAGGTGGCCACCACTCATCTGGAGCTGGAGCACGGGACCGGGGGCAGGATCGCTCGTAACTGGCTGGTGGACCGGGTGTTTGATTATTGCCGCCAAACTCAGCGCCGCGGCCGGCCTTTGAGTGAGGACCCGGATGTTAGGGAAAGGCTGATTGACCTTTACGTCGAGGCTGAAATTGGCCGTTTGTTCCAGCTGCGCAATTATTGGATGCGCCACAGCAAGGTTAACATAACCTACGAGGGACCCCAGGCCTCATATCACCGCAAAACCTCCGGTCTGCGCATGGCGCACGCCGTGTTGGACATTCTCGGACCGGCGGCCTTGACCAAGGATTCAGAATTGGGCGCCGGAGAAGGCTACTTCGAGGCCCACCAACGGGCGGCCCTAATTGCCCTCCATCCTGGCGGCACCACCGACATACAGAAAGTGATCATGGCCCGGCGTATCGGAATCGGCCGGGAGGTCCGGGAAAAGGCCGGCGCCCTGGCCTAGTTGGAAACACCGCTTGACCTGCGACCAACCGTTAATTATTGAGGGAAGATAGATGGACCTCGCGTTGACCTCAGCCCAGGAGATGCTCAAGGCTGCCGTACGCCGTTTCGTGGAGCAGGAATACCCCAAAGAGACGCTGCTGCAAATAGCGGCCTCGAAAAACGGACTGGGCAAGGATTCCTGGCAGAAGCTGGCGGATACGGGTTGGCTCGGGATATTGGTGCCCGAGGAGTACGGAGGCGAGGGCGGCTCCTTCACCGACGCTGGAGTGCTGTTCGAGGAGTTGGGGCGAGGACCGGTGCCCGGCCCGCATCTCAGTTCGGGGGTTTTGGCTGCCCTGACAGTCCTGGAGGGCGGTACCGATCAGCAGAAGCGGGAATGGTTGCCCGGCCTGGCCAAGGGACGGGAATCCCTGGTGTTGGCCGTAACCGAGTCTGACTACAGCTGGGATCCGGAGGACATCAAGCTGGTGGCGCGCCACGACGGCAGCGGCTGGGTGTTAGACGGAAAGAAGGCCTATGTCTTCGATGGCATGAGCGCCACCCACCTGCTGTGCGCCGCCCGCTCTCAGGAGTCCGGGGAAGTGGGTCTGCTCCGGATTTCAGCGGACGCCCCCGGCGTTCAAATCCGACCCCTGGCGGGCTTTGCCTGGAACCTGGCTGAGGTGACCCTATCCGGCGTCAGGGCCGAGCCACCCGCCCTGCTGGCAGATTCCTTCGCCGGAGGCTGGGCAGGTCTGCAACAAGCTATTGTCCAGACCATCCCGGTTTTGAGCGCCTATCAGGTGGGCGGCTGCCAGGCGGTGTACGAAGTGTCGGTGGAGTACAGCCGGACCCGCATTCAGTTTGGTACGCCCATCGGACGATTTCAGCGGGTGCAGGACCACATCATCAACCTGGTGAATCAGCTGGATGCGGCCCGCTGGACCTCCAATGAGGCCCTCTGGAAGCTGGATACCGGTAGACCCGCCGCCGACAGCGTACATCTGGCCAAGGCGGTGGGCAGTGAAGCCTACCTTCAGGCCTGCGACCATGCCCACGAGGTCCACGCCGGAGTGGCGAGCATGACCGAGTATGGCCTGACGCTGCACACCACCGCCTCCCGAACCCTCTACACCTACTTGGGAGACCCCAGATTCCACCGGCGCCGGCTGGCGGATGCCCTGGGGCTTTAGGTTGAAATTGGTTTGTTATTTTTGGCTACAAGAGATCGCGCTTTTTTCTCTAATTTCGGCAGGACAGATCGGATCGCATCCTGATCCAGCTCTGAGGCTATTTCCGGGTAGCCGGCTTCATTGATCCAATCTTCCAACTTTCCTGGTTTACATTGGTTCAGAGTCCAGTCCAGGCCATCGCGGTCCTTAGCAACCTCCAAAATTACTGGCGTCGGGGGGTTCTCACCGATTCGGAGGAAAGGGTTCTTTTCAAACCCATCTAGGGATAATAACCCCACTTCTTCTCCGTCATCGGTGTCGGAGAAAATCTGTATGGCCACCCCGCAGTCTTGGTCCAGCTCCCGATATACTAGGTTGAACCCTATATTTCCCGCCTCGAAAGAGGCTGAGTTGGCCTTATTCGGTGAAGATAAATCGAAAGGTGACATGATCTTCTCACCCATGTCGGCCAAAAAGTTAAAAACTGGCATTTTTCTTTTCATCCTGCTCATCTGAGCCACTCCACTAATATGAATATCCTAAACTTTAGGAACATGTCATCCAATCCGTTGATAGGATATGCTAATTATTTATCTTCAATAATAACATCTTTTATCCTTATCTTCTGAGCCACTCTACAAATACCCAGGGCAATCGCGTCTTATTATCTTTCTTAAATTTGTATAAAATAGTAATCATCATGACGAAACTAGGGAGGGGTAGTGATGGTTCAGGCAACAGGCGCACCCATCGCCGAATACTTCGCGGCGTTGGACGACCCGAGGATTGATCGTACCAAGCGGCACAAACTCTTGGATATCGTCA
>JAKZUA010000107.1:0-2849 GCA_047516825.1 Dehalococcoidia bacterium | reverse complement strand
TACCACCCCTTTGTCCCTATAAACTCCAAGAATGTGGGAACCTCTTCGGGCGCTATTTCAAACACACTGCCAAGCTTTGTTTGGGTTGGCGGGATCTGCGTTCCCGAAGAAGAACAAGCCGCCGTTCCCACAATAATGACTGTAACGATCCCGATCATGATTTTTTAGTTCATAGATTTGCTGGCACTTTTCGATAACAAACTTTCTACTCCAAAATTTTCTCGGTCACCGAGTTTATCCTGAGCCGAGCCCTTCCGTGGAAGGAGGGCCCCAGCTATCCCCGGCGGGCCTCAAAAGCGCTGATTTTATCCTCGTGCTGCTGGGTAAGCCCTATGTCATCCAGCCCGTTGAGCAGGCACTGACGCCGGAAGGGGTCCAGCTCAAAGGCAATAGATATTTCTTCATCATCATCCCAGATGCGCAGGGCCTCCAGATCGACGTTCAGCTTCATCCCGGGATTCTCCATGGCTTGATCCATTATCCGGCGCACCTGCTCTTCCGGCAGGGCTACCGGCAGCAGCCCGTTCTGGAAACAGTTGCTATAGAAGATGTCGGCGAAGCTGGGCGCGATGATGCACCGGAATCCGTACTCCTGGAGCGCCCAGGGAGCGTGCTCCCTGGATGAGCCGCAGCCGAAATTACGCCCCGCCACTAAAACTCCGGCTCCCTGATAACCGGGCTGGTTCAGAACGAAGTCAGGATTGGGACTGCCGTCGGGCAGGAATCGCCAGCTGGAGAACAGGAACTGGCCATAGCCGGTTCGTTCGATTCGTTTGAGATAGACCGCGGGAATTACCTGGTCGGTATCGATGTTCACCCGGTCGATGGGCGCGACGACGCCATTTAGCTTGACGAAGGGCTCCATTCTAAGTCCTCTCCTATCAGTCTCTAATGTCCACGAAATGTCCGGCAATGGCGACGGGATCAACCCAGCTCATCAAAGTGGGATAGGTCTAACTGGGCCTGCTTGAGAATCTCCCGTAACGTAGAAGGCTTTACTGGACGGTGTGCCGGCACCGTCAACTTTAGCGTGCGTGCTCCCACATGCTTTTATAATCGGATATGGCTGCCTCGCTGTCTCACTACCACCCAACCATCCCGCTGGAGTCGCCTCACTATTTCCAGAAAGATAAGCTGGGCGGGCGGGTCACAAAGCTAACTCCACAACCTCCGTGTGTTCCTGAGGCAGGTAGTCATCCTTAGTTGGGTCCAAATACAGTTCGATAGCTTCTCGAATGTTATCCATCGCTTCGTCCCTAGAATCCCCTTCGCTTATGCAGCCGGGAAGGCTGGGAACGTAAACCGTAAAGCCACCATCCTCGCTAGTTTCCAAAACCACTTTCAGTTTCATTGACCGTCCTTACATCTTTGGTAGGTAACTACCAGTCTCTAATGTCCACGAAATGGCCGGCAATGGCGGCGGCGGCGGCCATTTGGGGGCTGACCAGATGGGTCCGGCCGCCCTTGCCCTGGCGGCCCTCGAAGTTGCGATTTGAGGTTGAGGCGCAGCGCTCGCCCGGCTGGAGAATGTCGGGATTCATTCCCAGGCACATGGAGCATCCGGCGACCCGCCAGTCGAAACCGGCCTCCTTGAAAATCCGGTCCAGCCCCTCCTCTTCGGCCTGCTTTTTGATCAGGGCCGAACCGGGAACCACCATGGGATAAACATCCGGGTGGGCCTGGCGACCTTTTATCACCTCCGCCGCGGCCCGCAGGTCATCCAATCTGGCGTTGGTGCAAGCGCCCAAGAATATGCGGTCAATCTTAATGTCCTGGATCGGCATGTTTGGTTCCAGGTCCATGTATTGCAGAGCCCTTTCCGTCGCTTCTCGCTCGGCGGGCTGATCGAAGGAGGCCGGGTCCGGCACCCGGCCGGTCACCTTGGCGACCATGCCCGGGTTGGTGCCCCAGGTGACAAAGGGTTCCAGGTCCGCCGCATCCACCATCACCGTCTTGTCGAAGACGGCTCCTTCATCGCTGGGCAGCTGCCGCCACCTGGCGACGGCGGCGTCGAACTCCTGGCCCTGGGGAGCGAAGGGACGGCCCTTCACATACTCAAAAGTGGTCTCATCGGGGGCGATCATTCCGGCGCGAGCTCCGGCTTCAATACTCATATTGCAAACGGTCATGCGACCATCCATCGAGAGGGAGCGGATGGCCCCGCCGGTGTACTCGATAACGTAGCCCACTCCGCCGTTAATTCCTATCTGGCCGATGATTCCCAGAATTACATCCTTGGCGCTGACCCCGAAGGGCAGAGGGCCGTTGACCCGGATCTCCATCGTCTTGGGCTTGAACTGACGCAGGGTTTGGGTGGCCAGCACGTGCTCCACTTCGCTGGTGCCGATGCCCACGGCAAAGCAGCCCAGCGCGCCGTGGGTTGACGTGTGGCTATCCCCGCACACCACCGTCTTGCCCGGCTGGGTGTATCCCAGGTCGGGTCCTATTATGTGAACAATTCCCTGGTAGGGGCTGTACCGATCGTAAAGGGTAACGCCAAAATCGGGAGCGTTTTTTATCAGGGCATCCAGTTGCTGCTTGGAAATTTCGTCGGTTATCGGCAGGGAGAGGTCCCAGGTCGGAGTGTTGTGGTCCACCGTGGCGATGGTTAAATCTGGGCGGCGCACCGGACGTCCCGCCAGCCGGAGACCCTCGAAGGCCTGCGCGGAGGTCACCTCGTGGACCAGATGCAGGTCGATATAGATTATCGAAGACTGACCCGCTTCTTCGTGCACCAAGTGGTCATCCCATATTTTTTCGAACATGGTCTTTGGGGCCATACTTGCTTCTTTCTCCTTGAATCTATCGCGTATCCGGGGCCAACCTTCGGCCTGGTATTCGCACTATCC